>NZ_LZRN01000006.1 GCF_001678675.1 Gelidibacter algens | reverse complement strand
ATTTAGAGTTAAATCCTGTCAATGTTAAATTGTTTAATGTTGTACAAGTTTCTAATCCAATTAATCTATTAGAATAATTGGTTGCCAAAATTTCAATTTTTGGAAAATTGGAAGATTTATAGTATCCTTTTTGTTGTCAGCAAATCCCAAAAACTTTAGATTATGAAGGCTGTTAATAATTTTAATGTCAAATTTGGTTTCTGGTAAATGTAATCCATCTATAACCTCTGATATTTCTTTTAAAAATTCTATGTTATCTAACGAATAACCTTGAAAACAATTGATTGTAATAGATTTTGTATTTCCATCCAAAATATATTTTATGCAATCGTCTAATCTTGAAGATTCGATTATTAATTTTTTTGAACCGTCTAAATCATTCTGAAATTTAAATCCGTCTATAATGTCTGTTGTCATATTAAAATCCTCCTAATTTTTTTCCAGGTGAAAATATTAAATTATAAGTGGGCGAGAAAGGATTAAAACTCTTCGGTCCCCCAAATTGCATCATAAAAATATGCTCTTGAATAAATGCATCTTTTGCTGTATTAGCTGGAATAAAAGTACTATTAATTATTTTATCGCCAAATGTATTTTCTATTCTATTAATAGATTGTAACATCCGGCTATATGGTCCTTTTCCTGCATAGAACATATTTGTATTACCCATTCCTTCAAATTCTAACAAGTAGGAGCCAACGGGTTTTAAACCCTGAGAGCCAACTAAATCAAGTGGGTTTTGCACAGGTCTAATATTAACTTCCACAATACCCATACCGTCTTTTATTGGTGTAGTTGCAGCTGGCGCCACTGAAGGGTTAGTGGATGGAGCTGGACTGGCGATTTTTGAGGTTAGAACTTCGGTTTTTATACTTGCCGCATCATCTATTGTTGATACTCCAGTTGCTTGCATGGTACTTACAGGCGCAACGGCTGCGCGAGGTGCAACACCAGTCCAAACGTTATGTCCCTTCGGTGTCATAAGACCTCCAATAGATGCACCTAAAATGCCTCCAGTAATAGCGCCCATAACAGCACCTCTAACTACTCCATCCCAAAAATTACCACTCCCGCCTGGAAGAATACTACTAAAGCCACCTGAAAAAGCACCGGCAGCCGTACCAGTAGCAATACCCGTAATAGCACCACCCAAAATGCCCCCGGTAATACCTAAACTAGCCAATGCGGGAGTGATTGCGGCCGTGACAGCAATTCCAATTCCTGCAGAAACCACACCTATTGCAGCCCCACCGACAATACCAATCCATGTACCGCTACTCTTGTAATCCCATTTAAGGGGGTTCCAAGTTCCATTCGCTTGTGCTCCACCAATATATGCGCCCACCAATGCCGCGCCAATTATTAATAATGGAATAATTTCACCGCTTGGGTCGGAATATAATAATGGATTATTCAATACATACCCATACCTATTATAAGACTGTGTATTGTATGGATCCTGAACAAAATTATCCGGCATCAAAAACCGATGCACTACAGGTTCGTACAAACGTCCGTTCATGTGCACCAGTCCAACACCCAATAAATGTTCGTGACCTGTATAGCCTCTATCAAAGACTCCAAATTTGGTCAGCGCAAAGTTGTTGCCATCTGTTAACTTTTGCCAGTACGCCAGCTGGCTTCTTCGCTAAAAAGCCAAACCCTTGGCTTTTCTTTACGCTCGGCCCTCCCACGCATCAAAATGCCGCTTTTCTTTAAAAGTGCCATCTTTATCGGTAATGCCTATAATACTGCCCAAATAATCACGGTGCAAATATAAGTATTGCTCACTCGTGCTGGTAAGCTGTTCAGAACGCCATATTGCGGGAACGGAATAGGCATCTCAACTCCTATAATTTATGAAAATATTATTATTGGTGTTTTGTTTTTCACATTGACTTTGTAATTATTTTTTTAGTCTAAATAGATAAATCTAAAATTGATAAAGCTTCTTCAATTGTGTAATACTTATCATGAACCATTTCGTTCTGTGCAAAATGTTCAACAAGGTTGACGATTTTCCTTTCTCTCTTTGAAAGTTTAAAATCGATCAAATCGTTTGATAATATCATTGCTTCGTGGCCTAAGATAATCCACCTGTCATTCTGTTCGATTTTGCCTGATTCAATTATTTCGCAGCCAGAAAGATATATTTTGATAATATGGTTAAAATCTGACTCATAAAAACATGATTTACTTATAAATAAATTAACCATTCCAGTTGGACGTTTTTTTTCAATTTCTCCACGCCAATTTATTTCCAAGTCATATTTATTTATGGTATGACTCAATTTTTCTTTCAACAAATTGTAACATCCATAATTCTTTTTTAGAAATAAGTATACATTTTCCGTATTTGGACCACTACGGAATACTGAAAGTCCTAACTGCCTTAGAATTAAAGCCAATAAAATAAAACTACTTCTGTTTAAGCAAACTAATTTCATTTACCACAATTTTAAATTTATGTAATACTGAGCTTGGTGACCTGGTGTGGCGCATCATGGCTAATGTAGAGCTTGGTGTCGTGATTAGTGTTTGGGTCTCCGTCTGTTTCCATGTGCCTTAAAGCATAGCGTGCTACCAATCCTCCCATGCTCATACCCAAGACCACGTTTTTCTCTGTGCTTGCATTGAGTGCCTTTCGGGCATTTACCCAAGCTATAACGGCTTCTACCATATAAGCGTTGCGCTGTATATAATCTGTACTATTGACAAAGTTGACGAATACAAGATCATAGCCCTCGTTTTCAATTGCTTGATTTAAAGTAAGTAAGGGTTGACCAGCACTACTAATTCTAATATCAATACCACCTGCTCCATCTTCATTTATTAAATCATCGTAATCAAAACTGTTCTCTGGGTCAAATCCTTCTATCACAATTAAAGGTTTATCAAAAATTCCATCTGTGTCAGCGGTTTCAACAGTAATTAATCCTGAAGCGGTTGCTCCTTGGTAAACTGCACCTGTAATAAAATGGGTTGTTGCGCCCGTTTTATCAAACCTTGCTTGACCTGTTGGTGGTATATAATTTACGTATATTTTGGAATGGCTGTACAGCGTAGGGCCTCCACTATAAACAAACTTTACCTTGAGTTCCTTTTCACCTCCTGATGTATAGCTAACATTTTTAACAGTATTTAATGAAACCGTTTGATAACCGTACCCATCATCAAAATCCACTTGTATTTGGCTCAATGGTAAATTTGTGTTTGTATAAACCAATGCACTCGGTAATTCAAATGAAAAGGTGTCGCCTTGCAATTCGCTTATTAACGGTGAAACTCCAAAAATAGTTTTGGTATCATAAGGATTACGACCAGCCACATCAGAGATATGGTCATTATTAATAGTAACATCGCCATTGCTTACGGCATTACTTTTATATTGTTGGTAGGTATAATATTGCGCTGCAAATAACACATCAACAGTAATACTTCTTGTTTGTGGTTTTAGAGTACTAAAAACAGTAGCAGGAGCCAGCATAGAAGCCGCTGCATCTCCGACACGCATAGAGTAGAGTGAATTATAAAGTGATTGCCATTGTGTTTTATCAACAAGATTATTAGAGTTTATAACGCCATTATAAGCCTCAATTTCATTGAAGCGCACTCCAAATTCTTTAAGATACCCAGTAGTGACTTTAGCTTTATCTATATTCCCGAAAATATGGGACATGCGATTGTAATAATCTGAGGTTTGCGAAAAAATTACTGAAAAAGAAAATAGAACAAGTAATAATGAAAGTAATTGATTCTTCATAAAATTTAGATTTTAGGTTAACTATAATATGCTTTTATGGTATATATTTTAGATCGAATCGACCATTGGTAATCCTTATAGTGTCACATCCTTCGGTAGTTGTTGAGAATTCGAATGTCCCCGAAACTATAAAATTAACTTGATCGAATTTGGATAAAGTAAATAAAACCCTCAAATGTATTTTCAAAATCGTAATTGCAATTAACGTTATTATCTAATTTTTCGTAAATTTTGCGATATAGACAGGATAGTTTGTTAAGTCATAAGGAACATTTATGTTTAAAGGTTCCTCTATATTTATAGTTATATCTTTATCTGTTATATTATTTTCGAAACCCCCACCCAGTTGTAAAACGCCACCCTGATATATTGCAGTTAACTCAATTGTATTGCTAACAATTAAGGGCTCTCCATTTATCAAACACCCAAAAGTGTTTTCTCCTGTTTGTGTCATTGGCGGTAATTGGCCAATTGGGTCAGTTGGAGCATCGTCATCATTGTTGCAGCTTGTGAAGGTTAAAACAAACAAGCATAACAATGGCATTGTAAATAGAAATAGTTTTTTCATGAGATTTGGTTTTTTTATTTATTTCTTCAATTTATTGATTTTTTATATATAGTTATGGTTTTACCATAATTAACATCATTGTAAAGTGATTGCCATTGTGTTTTATCCAAAGATTACTAGACTTTATAACGCCATTATAATCCTCAACTTCATTGAAGCGCACACCAAATTCTTTAAGATATCCGGTAGTGACTTTGGCTTTATCTATGTTACCAAAGACATGCTCCATACGGTCGTAATAATTTGAATTTTGCGAAAACCCCATTAAAATTGAGCAAAAGAAAAACAGTGATAGTAAATTTAATTTCATAGTTACAATAATTAATTAATGTTAGATTTTACTAAGTGTTTACTTGTTAAGAAATATATTTGAGGTCGAATCGTCCATCAGTAATTTTTATTGAATCCGTACAATCTTCCGATACAGATTGAAATTCAAATGAACCTGAAACAATAAAATTTATTTTATCTAATTTCGTTATCTTTAAAAACCCTGTATGAGATTGATTTGTAAAATAGAAACAATTCTCTTCATCATTATAATATTGCCCCTTCATTAAACTATTATTATTCAAAATATAATTTTCATTTTCAATAATCATCTCTCCAATTGATGTTTCGCTTATAAACATACTCACTTCTGAGAAAAAACCGTTCAAATCTTTCTCCCCACCAATTGATAATCCTCCACCTTGATAAACAGCAACTTGTTTAGTATTATTCGTAACAACGAAAAGCTTTCCGTTAACCAAACACCCAAAAGTATTTTCCCCTGTTTGGGTCATTGGCGGCAATTGGTCAATTGGGTCAGTTGGAGCATCATCATCATCATTGTTGCAGCTTGTGAAGGTTAAAACAAACAAGCATAACAATGGGATTATAAATAGAAATAGTTTTTTCATGAGATGTGGTTTTTTAATGTTTATTAAAGTTAAAAATAAATGATTTGGTAAAAAGATTGAGCTATGGTATATATTTCATATCAAAACGTCCGTTGGTTATTCTAATCGTTTCACAATTATCAGTAAACGTTGAAAATTCAAATGTCCCTGAAACAATAAAATTATCTCGTTCTATTTTAGAAAAATTTACATATCCTTCATATGAATTATCAAAATCATAATAACATGATCCCTGCTCAACATCTTCACCATTTCTTGCCTTGCCAATGAGACTATAGTTATTATTCTCTACTAATGGATCTTCTCGGATTAAAAAGGTGCCTCCTGCAACGAACTGAATAAACCGCCTTGATATATTGCCGCCATCTGAGAACTATTAGTAACTACTACTGCTTTGCCATTTAAAAGAAATCCAAAAGAGCTTTCCCCTGTTTGTGCCATTGGAGGCAATTGGCTTATAGGGTCAGTTGGATCATCGTCATGATTGTTGCAGCTTGCGAATGTTATGACAAACAAGCATAACAACGGCATTGTAAATAGAAATAGTTTTTCATGAGATTTGGTTTTTATTATTTTTTAAAGTTATTGAATTTCATATTTATATAGTTACGGTTTTACCGCAATTAACATTATGTTCCTGTTTATATGAGGATTGGATAGGTTTATCAATATGATCCGTAGTATTGGAACCGTTGTAATTTTGAAACCATTTGATGAAATTCTTACCATTCCATTATACAACTAAGGAAATGACACTCGAAATTATTATATTTTAAACCAAATATATGGTTATCAATTACTTATGTATATAATCTTGTGTAAATCTAAAATAAATCTTTAAATGTTTTTTTTTATTTATGAACTTTTAATACAAATTGTATCTTTACAAAACCTAAGACAAATAAAATTTGTTTTTAAATCGTTCTTTTTGACTTTAGTGTACAATCAGGTGAACATCTACAGTTAATAGTGTTTTAAAATTTTGATATACAGGGTGTTATGACTTTTTAATTAGTCCTGCCACCCTGACGAACCTAGTAATCTGTCAAACTAAAACACTGTTAATCGTATAATTATCAGTGTTTTTTTTACTTTATAAGTTATCAGTTCAGAGTATTTAAAATCGACTATAGGTGTACAATGGGGTGTTCCTTTTCCTACCGGAATTCTCGTATAGTTGTCGGTCTCTAAGAGTTTTTAGAACTATCTATTAAATACGTATCTATTTCATCTATTTTTTAGGCTTCGGTTTTGATTTTGTTTTAGCTGCTGTGGTTTTTGGTTTTTCTTTTACAGCCGTCTGGGACTTCAATTTTTTCCTCATCCCGCTCAGCGCAGTCCTCAATTCGCTGATTCGAGCTTCCAAATCTTTGCTCGGCTTATAACCCTCACCATCTAAATCAGCCTCTATATTAAGCGATAGGATTAAAAAATCAAGATGCTCCAACTCTGCCGTTTTTTTGGCTACAGAGCCAGCCTTTTGCCAAACTTTTTTGAAATTTTGAATGACCTCATCCCACTTTGTTTCAATTTTTCCATCTTCAATAATCAAAAGAAGACAGAGATCAATATTTAAAAAGGCAATCAAATCCCAATAATTAAGGTCTTCGGACTCAGATTTTTCCTTTAATTTATTTTGATGTTCATCAAGTAGTTGTTGCGCTTCTGAAATAGATCTTAATTTATATTTTTTCTTATCTACCGTAAACTCACCGCCATCTTTAATAGCGCCATTGAAGACCAACAAGCAAGCGAGCTCAATGGCATTGGAAAGAGAATAAATTTTGTTTGAATTAAAATCGTGCTTATAGGCTCTCTCATAGTGGGAAATCGAAGATTTGTAAGCATCGCTCCGTTTTTTAGAATCCGGAGCCAACATGGCTAGTCGTTTATACGCGCTTCCCATAAGATTGTGACGTTCAGCCGTCTCTCCAGCAAAAAGTAATACAGAAAGATCACTGATTACACGTTCTGTTTTTGTGTAGGCCTCTTTTTTGGAAGTTGACTTGGTTTTTTCATTTTCGAAAATATCCCTGATGTACAGTTTTGCTCTTGTGTTGCAATATTTTTCCATACAAGAGAAGGAGAACTCTGCATTTTCCATTTTTAGCAGCTCTTCATAGTTTTCCGTGGCTTCCAGATACATAGCAAGTTCCTGATAAATTTTGGCTACTCTCTCTATAATTTGCGGAGTTTTAAAAACATCTCGTTCCACTGCCTTCATTATAGTGTTCAATTCTGCCAAATGATCCTTATCTGCACTTGTGGCCATTTGCAATTGATTTAATAGGTTATCCAAATCGATCTCGGCTTCCTGTGGAACGATATAACTTGGCGACCAAGAACCTTTTCCTCCCGAGATACCTTTCAGTTTAAAGTACGGATCTCCATAACATTGATAGGCTCCCCACGTATTATTGCCAGGATGTTTTTCATATATGTAATTGCGGGCATTTTTTACGGCATCTCCAAAATTATCTCCTGAGAACATACTGCTATAAAAAACTTGGGCAAAGTCTAATGCTGCAGCATCATTAACGGCCCAGCCGGCAGCAATTACGGCTTTCACACCGATGCTTATTAATTGGGTACCAATGTTTGCCGCCAGTTTGTAGCGTTCGCGATAAAACCGTTCATCCTCTGAATTACTATACCCAAGATGACAGCAATTTACAAAAACAAGTTCGGGTACCACAGGCATCTGTTGAATCTCAAATACCGTAAGGAATAGCTCCTTCCCGATAACCATGCCTGAATTTTTTGGAAATTTTGGGTTAAAAACTCCGTGTCCCGCCAAATGTATAATTGTATAATCATTGCAGAAAAAATTCTTGATAATACTTTCTGCGCCTGTCCCTATGAGAGATGTTGTAGGGTAACCTACATTTTCCAAAGTCTCCTTGACCATCATTCCTTCTTCTTTGGCACCTGGCAATTGAGAAATAAAGCCATCTAATATAGGATCAGCTATTACCAGTGCCCCTTTTTCGGCAACACGTTTGATATTTATCCTGTAGTCTTTGGTGGACAACTGCCGTATCATCCCTGCATTAATACAAAGTGGTTTGGCATTGGTCGTGTTGTCTTGTAGAAGTTCCCAAGGGTAGGATGCCGTTTTGCCATCGAGTATCCAAGAGATATTCCCTTTTCGTTTCAATTTCTCTTTTAAATTATTGGGGATCAATAATTCGAATAGGGTTTTTGCAGTGCAGGCCGACCATTGGTTGCTGCTCGAAACTTCCGATATAAACAAATCTATCAACGGCGTACTGCTGTAGAGCTCGTTTTCTTCTTCTCTGGAATCGCCAGTGGAGGAACCAAACACCATACTTGATGGAGCACCAGTTTGCTCGTTGGCCTCTTTGTACTTAATGGTGATCCTGTTCCACCAACCCTCTGCATTATCCAATGGTGTTCTTTTCTGGATACCCAATAGATTTTTGATTCGTTTGTTGCCGATAATGATGTTGTAGGTTGAATTTTCCTTATTAGCTATTTTGTTGAGCGCATACATACAGTTTAGGGCTCTGTCAGCATAAAGTTCAATAATTTCGATATTTTGGACGGTTCTGTAGCCTTCATCGGATAACATTTTTACTTTGTCATTGGCACGGTTTACCCCTTCAATAATGGCTTTTAGGGAACCTGCAACCGTAAGGCCTCCATATGCTGAGGCTATTGTTAAGGAGGAAACGCCGATGCCTTTTTTGGGAATATCCTTGCCACGGATGCTCAGCAGATAGTTTAACACCCCTTGTTCCACAGATTTTGAAAGTTGAAAAGAGGTCAGCTGATCCTGTTCCCCAAGCCCTACTATAATGGCGCCTTCAAAGTCGCTATCCTTGGCACTGCCAAATATGGCATTGGTGCCAATGTCGCCAGGATAAAGCCCCAATCTGTGTTTTGAAGTAAGGCTGCCGTTAAGGTAATTGTCTACGGACTTTTCTGCATAGAGCACGCCGTCGTTCAAAAAATGCCCTGCCATAATCGGATATGACGCGTAGCGCAAATCGCCATTACTAACGGTAACTGTAACTGGTATTTGACTTCCAACAGGTTCATTGTCATTGCCAAGACCAAAAATAGTTTTTTCCAATCCGCTTTGGGAAAGATCAAAATCGATATCTGGTTCTGCCCTGAATATTTTTTCTTCTCCTCTTAATAAAGGTTTTGTATTGCGGAGCAGTTTGGTTTGTCCGCTAACAAGTATTTCATCTATGGCATTAAAAAGATCCGGTTCATTGGCCAGGGCGCCGTGGGTTACTCGAGAGTAATAAACGGCATTGGCTTCAATTAGCTGTTTGGGAATACCAGACTCCCAAGTTACACTTTGATCACCTTCACTGGTATATAGGAAATACAGCTGTTTTTTTGGAGGAATTTCATCGAGATAATAACCACAAGGGGTCATTTTATCCTTTCCGGCAATGTATACCATACTAGAATAATCTATTTCATCTCTTTTAGTTAATATATTGTCCCGGTAATTTTTAAAATAGTCAAGATCAGATTGAAGGGGTAAAGGCCAGTCAGATTTTCCAAAATACTTCCGCATATTTTCCCATGTTTCCATTTTCGCGAAATCATTTTTGGGGTCTGTCGATAATGGTAACAAGGCCAAAATACCAGGAAATTGCGAGAACATTTTAAGCAAATTTTCTTTAGTATGGAAGAGATCCAGTTTGCTTAACTTTTTGATGATGGCATCCTCCCCAAATAACACTGAAGGAATTCTAAACGAACCCCCAAGTGGCGACCCAAGAAAAAGCATTCTAAAGCCTTTTGAAGCCTTTAAATCTTGCCAGGTATTATCGTGATTAAGAATAAAATCTCGAGCCAATAGCCCGCCCATGGAATGCCCAATAATCTTTATGGGCTGCCCTACTTTAAGCAAACTTTTAATTTTTGTATTGAATTCACTCGCACATTCGGGAAGTGGTTTTCTCCAGTCAAAAGGATAGACTACCACATCATATTTGCCCGACAACCATTTATAAAGTTTGTAATACGAGGTCTTCACCACAGAATCAGCAACAACCTTGTTCACATTGGAATACCCAAGCTTAATCAAACCACCGGTAAGAATACGGCCATAATGGAGCCAAATTTCCTTGTCTTTTTGTGTGAGATTGGAACCCATAATTCCGGGCAACAACACCACAATCGGTTTTGTGCCTGAAGGTGGGGACGTGGAAGGGTACAATTCACCAGATTCTATAAGAGCCCTATCGCTTCCAGGAATTTCATATTGTGCTATACATTTAAACCCCGGAATGAGTTCACCTTCCGCTGTCTTTAGCACCAACTCTATCGCTTCCCTAGTTTTATCATTTTCGAAGTATTTCACGTGGTTGACTTCAGTGCCTTGATCAAAGAAATATTGGATATTATCCTTGCGCTTTGCACCCAAATACATAGAATCTGTATTTACAACCAAATCATTACGTTGCCAGTAGAACAACTTTCCGAGGATTACAAAAAGCCCCTGTCCCGAAAAACTTACTCTCCCGTTTCCTGAAATTACAGCTAATGGTTTGCCGTTAATAGCGGTTTCCGGAGATGGGTCGTTTAATATTTTTATAAAGGGCGATTCTGGCCTTTGGGCCTCCAAGCCAGGAAGTACATTAACATCATCCTTGCTCTCAACGGCTGCGGAAAGCAGTTCTTTTAAAATATCACCAAATGCGCCACCTACTAGGGTTATCAAATTAAAAAATACGTTCAGGATATGGTCCAACCGTTTTGAAGCCAGCTTGGTTCCTGCAGCCGGGCAGCCTACCCTGATAAATTTGGCGACGGTTATTTTTTTATCCTTAAAAATTTTGTTGAGCGCCTCTATATTCTCAATGTCTTCTTCCCGATCACCTTCTTTTTCCAACAATGCAATGTGGTCGCTATTAAACCCGATGGAAGATTCGTCATTGTTATTACTGTATTTATTGAGAATATCTCCAACAATGCCGCCCCTGGAATGGGTAAGCATATGCACGACAGAATTATCGGGAAGCATTTGGGCAAGTTTCACAACGTTCAGCAAAGGGCTTTCGGTAAGCGTTCTGTGCTGAAAAGCGAGTACGTTTTGTCCGAAAAGTTGATGTAGCGTATTCCAAGCTGGGGAAGCCTTTAAATCACAAAATGCCCCGAAGGTATCTGAATTGGTGCCATGGATAAAAAGAAAAAACGGATTGTTGGAAGGTTTTCCGTCAAAAGTCCCGAATTTAAAATCCTTGTCAACGGTGAACAACCCTGCACCCGTAGCCAAAAAGTTTTTAGGGATCACGGCGCTGTCAATTTCATTTTGCAAATGTTTGTCTTCCAATTTTTTTGAAAGATCTACCACACCTTTGCCAATGGCCTTCTTTGCAAATACTTTTAAAAGCTTTACCGCAATTTTACCAACAATTCCCCGTTCTGTTGCCGGTGCTTCCACAGATTCAGGCAATACAAAAATTTCGGGCTGCATATCACGGCTACCGGGAGGTTTTAATGCCGGATCGAGCTCCGGAAAAACCTCATGCATGGTTGAGGCATCACACATCCAAGTTGTGCCATCATCAAGAACCAATTCCAACAACTTGTCATTTTCCGCTAATTCTATTTCGTGTTGATTGGAAACATCCCTATTGCTGGCTTGTAAATTATAAACAACAACGCCTTCTTCGTCGGTTTCTTTTTTGCCATAAACCACAAGTTTTTTGATCGGTTCCATAATATTGGTATTAGGTTGGTTTAAAAAATAGTTCTGTCTTATTAAAAGATATAAATTCGAGATTTCAAGACTCAAATCCTATAATTTAAACGGACACAAAACGTCCCGTTAAATTACTGAATTTAACTTTAAAATACTGACTACAAGATGATTATTTAGTATTTCACTATGGAAAAAAGTTTTTTATTTGACACTTTTTGAATTTTTATGTCAACTGGGGAAGCAACCAGAAACAGATATTCCGTAAAACATTGTCACTTAAAAATTGAAAATAATTGACCATAACGTTCGAAAAAAGCGCTGATGAACTATGACGAAAGTCATATGGGCCCGCCTTGGCTTTACGGAACGAAATCGCTATTTTTGTTGAAAAATCTCACTGATCTGGATGGATCCTCTCTCAGGATAAAAAATAGACGTCTGATTTGAAAAGAATTTATAAATATTCGTTGCACACTAGCTGGGAAATTAACCCACTGCAACTACATTAGTAGAGCATTATGTCAAAAAAAACAACCAATAAAGGCATTTACATTGCCACCACCGAACCCAACATCGGTAAGTCTATTATTTCTCTAGGATTGATGCAATCCCTATTGGGGAAGGCTGCCAAAGTAGGTTATTTCAGACCTATCATTGATAATTTTGAACCTGGAAAAATAGACAACCATATCAATACCGTGTCAACATATTTCAATTTGGATATCACTTTTGAAGATGCTTATGCATATACGCGAAGTGAGGTTATCCGGAAAAAAATGAAGACAAGGACGATGAGATCATAGGTAGGATCATTGATAAGTATAAAGCCCTTGAAGAGCGTTTCGATTTTGTCTTAGTAGAAGGTACCAGTTTTATTGGCGAAGGTTCTATCATGGAGTTTGATATTAATGTGTTGATCGCCAAAAACTTGGGTGTGCCTGCTATTATTATTGGAGGCGGAGTTGGTAAAACATTGGATGAACTTGTGGGAAATTTACAAATGGCTTTTGATTCCTTTAGAGACAAAGGAGTTGAGATTCTGTCCGTAATCGCCAATAAAATAGAACCACAGAACCTGACATTGGTAGTTTCTGAATTGGAAAAATACTTGCCGTCTGATGTGATCGTAAACGCAATTCCGTTGAATTACAGTTTGGCAAACCCGTCCATTAAGGAAATTGTAGACACCTTAGACGCAAAGATACTTTTTGGTGAAGCTTTTATTAACAATCAAGCGGGCAACTTTAGTGTGGGAGCAATGCAACTGCGTAATTATCTGATTCATTTAAAAGAAAATGCCTTGGTCATTACACCAGGGGACAGGGCGGACATTATTTTAGGTGCTCTGCAGGCCAATATTTCACACAACTATCCGTCCATATCTGGTATAGTACTTACTGGAGGGATCATGCCAGAAGATTCAATTCTCAAACTCATTGAAGGGCTTTCAGATGTTGTTCCGATTATTTTGGTGAACGGAGGAACATTTTCGGTTACGAATAGCCTTGGGAATATTAAATCGCAGATATATGCTGAAAACACTGAAAAGATAACCACTTCCATCAAAGAATTTGAAAAATATGTCAATGTGGAAGCTTTGGTAGAACGTCTCATTACCTTCAAATCAAAAGGCATTACACCTAGAATGTTCCAGTACAATTTATTCCAAAAAGCAAAATCAAACAAGAAACATATTGTGTTACCCGAGGGACTGGATGAGCGCATTTTAAGAGCCACAAAGCGACTCGTTGATTTGGATGTGGTTTTCATTACCCTGCTAGGGGATAGAATTGCAATTGAAGAAAAAGTAACAATTTTGGATATTGGCTTGGACTTGAACAAGGTCAACATCATCAATCCTATTGAGTCTGTGTATTTTGAAAGTTATGCAGAAACATTGTTTGAACTTCGGAAACACAAAAACGTCAATCTTGCGATGGCTAAAGATTTGATGGAAGATGTATCCTATTTTGGAACCATGATGGTTTATAAAGGTGATGCTGATGGTATGGTTTCTGGAGCCGTGCATACCACACAGCACACCATCCTTCCTGCGCTTCAATTTATAAAAACCAAACCAGAAGCTCCTATTGTTTCCTCCGTATTTTTTATGTGTTTGGATGATCGCGTTTCTGTGTATGGCGATTGTGCAATCAATCCTAATCCTACCTCAATGCAATTGGCAGATATTGCCATTTCATCTGCAGGTACCAGCTTGGTTTTTGGCATTGAGCCAAAAATTGCGATGCTATCTTATTCTTCGGGTACTTCAGGGGTAGGAGAAGATGTGGAACGCGTAAGGGAAGCCACAAAAATTGTAAAGGAAAAAAGACCTGATTTAAAAGTGGAAGGGCCTATTCAATATGATGCAGCGGTTGACGTCAAGGTAGGCAAATTAAAGCTTCCAAATTCTGAAGTTGCAGGACAGGCCAACGTCTTCATTTTTCCTGATCTTAACACAGGAAACAACACCTATAAAGCAGTACAACGAGAAACAAAAGCCTTAGCCATCGGACCGATAATACAAGGCTTAAATAAACCGGTCAACGATTTGAGTCGCGGCTGCACCGAAGACGATATTTATAATACCGTAATTGTTACGGCAATTCAGGCACAAGGCATCTAAATTATAATCATTCCTATGAAGATATTAATAATCAATTCCGGAAGCTCTTCCATAAAATTTCAGTTAATGGATATGCCTTCCGAAACATTGATCTGTAGCGGACTAGTAGAGCGTATTGGCCATGAAGATGCCATATTAAACTATAAAACAAAAAACGTCAACCTTCAAAAGGTAGAGGTTATAAGGAGCCATAAGCAAGGCTTGCACAAAATTGTGGATGTGTTGCTTGATGCGGATCAGGGCGTTATCGCCAATACCGACGAAATTGAGGTGGTTGGACATCGCGTAGTACACGGTGGAAATTCATTCTCCAATACCACTTTAATCACAACGGAGGTAAAGACAAAAATTCAAGAATATGCTGCTTTGGCACCATTGCATAACCCTGGTAATCTTGAGGGTATTTTGGTTGCTGAAGAATTTTTTGCACGGGCCAAACAAATTGCAGTTTTTGACACTGCTTTTCATCAAACTATTCCAGAAAAAGCAAAAAAATACGCTATTCCCAATACGCTATATGAAGACCATGGTATTCAGGTGTATGGATTTCACGGTACCAGCCACCAGTATGTTTCTGAAAAGGCAATTACACATTTAAAATTGCAAGCATCCAAAATCATTACGATTCATTTGGGAAATGGTTGCAGCATGGCCGCAGTTGTGGATGGTAGGAGTATAGACACCAGTTTAGGATTTACACCTTCCAATGGCTTGATTATGGGAACGAGAAGCGGCGACATAGATCACGCTATTATTTTCCATTTGGTCAATAATTTGAACTTCACATTGGATGAGGTGAACACTATGCTCACCAAAGAGAGTGGGATGTTAGGCCTTACAGGACGTATGGATTTAAGGGACATTGAAGCCAATGCTGAAAAAGGAGATAGAAACTGCATCCTCGCCTTAACCATGAACGCCTATCGTGTTAAAAAATACATTGGTGCGTATGTGGCGGTAATGAACGGATTGGATGCAATTGTGTTTACTGCGGGAATTGGAGAAAATTCAAGCAATATCAGAAAACTAGTTTGTGAAGATTTGAATGTCTTCGGAATTGAATTGGACAAGACTAGAAATGAAATGAAATCAAACGAGCTGCGGGAAATCAACACCACGTCCTCCAAGGTCAAAATACTGGTCATTCCTACCAACGAGGAACTGGAGATTGCGAAACAAGCTTTTGAGTTGGTGAGTTAATACCTTCTTATTTTAAGGATATTTTTAGCGCAGTGCTGTGTTTGTTACTATATAATCCCATAAATTTTGCACTGTAAAAAACGATTTTAACAAATTCTGAAGAAGTTCATTAAAACATCTAGGTCAAAACTGCAGACTTAAGTAATTAGTAATTAAGAGTTTTGATAATTAATTTTTTTTGTATGCAGGAAACATGCAATTTAAACCGTAATTTTTTTACTATTTATTTATGATGTTTTAATAGAAAGTGTATATTTGCCGACCGTAAGACAAATGAAATTTGTTTTTATTGTCTTACCATTTCAGAACTTAGTTCTTGAATGGGCTCGTAGCTCAGCTGGATAGAGCACCTCCCTTCTAAGGAGGCGGTCACAGGTTCGAATCCTGTCGGGCTCACATTAAAAAGCAAACCATTTGGTTTGCTTTTTTTGATAAAAATAGTCTATGTGCACCGTCTATATTTTGGATCAAGTCATAAAGTTGTGGGATTTTAAGATTAAGCAAAAATTGTAGTTAGTCTATACAGGAAGAATTCTACGTTTCTAATCCCTCTGACATGATTTCGTCTCGCTCTCTGCAATTGTGATTTGTTTTAGAAGCTCTCATTTCGATTGACTTCCCATACAATGATCGTTTTATCGTCACTGGCAGAAATCAAATAATTGTTATAAGCGCTCCAAATTAATTTGTTTACCGAAAATTGGTGTCCATCATTGTTTTCTCTGTCAACCACTTCTAATAGTCGAAAGGTGTTGGAATCCCATATTTTTAAAGTTTTATCACGACTAGCCGTAGCAAATAAAGTGGCATCTGGGCTATAGGCAATATCATAAACGGCCCAATCATGAGCAGGAATTGACTTTATTAGTTCATAAGATTCCACTTGCCAGATATTCAAATGACCATCGCGTCCACCTGTTAAAAGGAGCTTTCCATCAGGACTGAAGCGCACAACATTTGTTGAAAGCTGATGTCCGACAAAGATCTTTTTTTCTAAGAATGTTTTGAGATCGAATATACTAATGTTACCCTCACCTGCAGCAACAGCGACTTCAGAAGTCGCATAATTAAAATCGATATGTCGCACTTTTTCATCACATAACTTAATCATCTTGATCAAGACAAAGGTATCCAGTGCGTAAATTGCTAAATAACCGTCTCCACCAGAAGTATAGATACAATTTGTTTCGATAGAATACGATATATTAAAAACCTGGGACGTATGGTTATTTAGGATTGCGATGTCTTCGTTTTTCTCTAAATCAAAGATATGAACAGTACCAATTGACGTTCCAGCCAGTAACCATTGCTTTTGGTGAATATGACAAATAGAATATAAAGGAGCAGGGAAACGGGCTACGAATTTTTCAGATTGAAATGTTTCTAAATCCCATTGTGCGATGACTTTATCTACACTACCAGAAAAAATAAGATGTTCAGATGTTCCTTTATCTAATGCGTATATTGCCGCATTATGTCCTGTGAGTTGCGCTACTTTATTTACCTCAATTTTCATTTATATAGCTATTTTTTTATGTATTTCAAATTAAGGAAAACCCGCTGGAATGAACACAAGCTATCAAAAGTACAAAACTCTGCTTGAAACTAAGAGAGCGTAATATCTAACCCTACAGAATAATATTAAGATTAACATAAAAACTGCAATTAATTATGATTGGATATCATACACTTTTGGGAATGAATTCGATTAGTGATGCGTTTGAAAATTCTTTGATTTTCCACATCCCGCATTCAAAGACTGAAATCCCCGACCAATTCAAACCCGATTTTGTGAGTGCTGAATTAATGGAGAATGAAATCAAGCTTCTGGATGGTGATAGTGTTAATGACAAACACGTCAGAGAGTTAAATCACTTAGTGTCAATGTACACCTCAACTTCGGCTCAATCGCTGAGTGTTACTGCCATTGAGAATGCTGTAAAAAACTTAAAGAGACCAATACGCAATTGGATTTTGAGATTGTAATAATCAGTGCAGCAGCTAAAGATTTGGCCACAGATGAAAGTCTGATTTCTTTTATTGACATCAGTGAAAACCTTGGCATCCGGATCGTTGTATGCGAGTCTGCAATGAATTACTTTGAAGTTAAAAAATCAGATTATCACAAATCTATTGAAACTACGCCAGACGGGGTTTGTGTAGTTGTTTGGCTTGCAGGAAAGTGGATTTAAAACAATTACCTTATAAAGTTTAAGTGCAAACGCCATCCTTATTCAAAGAAGGAGTCTCAAAACTAAAGCTGGTCCTTCAGAATTGAATATTTGAGAAATGGTCTCCGGTAGAAGTCCGAATGTAACACCGAAAAAGAGGCTATTTCATAAGTTATGATAGCCTATTTTTTAAAGCTGTAGTTATTTATTTCGATTTTTTGTTTGAGCCTTCCTTGGCTTCATACACATCACCTAAAAACTTAAGAAGAGTAAAAGTGGTTTATCCACGGCATCACTGATGGCGTTCTTGCTCCAAATGTTCAAAAAAACGGTTACACTTTCACAATCTTGAGTATCTCCCCAACACTTAAAACTGATAAAAATCTGAGCTGCTTCAGCTTCCTTGGTGACATGGGTGTTTTAAATGAATTCTGATATTTTCTCTGCTGTTCCTATCCATAACGATGGTATATGAGTGCGTCAATAATGAACTGAGCATCATAACAACTAATTTGGTATTGCGCTATTATTTTATTGAATAGAACCAACGGATTATTTATTTGTTGAGTATTTTTATGGATAAATTAAACAAATTGTACTTTTAAACAATCTAAAGCAAAACTTTATGAGCAAAGAGAATTTATACAACGACGAGGCCAAAAATAAAATTAAAGAGATGGCAGAAGATATCGACTTTACCATGATGGCCACCAACCTCAAGAAAACACCGCTCCACATGATCCCCATGAGCACTAAAAAAGTAGACGCTCACGGGAACATTTGGTTTTTGAGCAATAAAAACAGCACCCACAACCAAAACATTATGAATGACGCCAACTTACACCTCATCTATGGTGATAAAAGCGACATGCAATTTTTAAATGTTTATGGAATGGCGACCATTACTACAGACAGAGCTATGATTGACGAGCTTTATGGTAGTGCTGATGATGCTTGGTTTGACGGCAAAGATGATCCAAACATTACCGCAATTTCCGTGAAACCTACTGAAGCTTTTTATTGGGATCCAAAAAGCAACAAATTGGTGAACTTGGTTAAAATAGGCGTTGGTGCCATTACAGGCAACCAGCCAGACACTATGGACGTGGGAACACTAAAACCATAATATAACACAACTCGGACTTCGGTTCGAGTTTTTTTAGCAATGTTAAGTCGTCAGTTTTAAAATCACCTTGTAAGCCATCCCATTTGAAACTCGTTAAATTCACAAAAAAAGGCATTTATTGCATCCCCGGAAAGTTTTATCTCGATCCATGGCTTCCCGTAGATTACGCGATTATTTCCCACGGGCATGCTGATCATGCGCGCAATGGCATGAAGTACTATTTGTGTCAGACCGATTCTAAGGCGATATTAAAACACCGTTTGGGTGCCGACATTCATATTGAATCTCTTAATTATAATGAACCCAAGATGATCAATGGGGTGCAGGTAAGCTTCTTTCCCGCGGGCCATGTGATTGGTTCTGCACAGATCCGCTTGGAATACAAAGGCTTTGTTGTCGTTTTTACCGGCGATTATAAAGTGAAGAATGATTATTTGACCGTTCCGTTTGAACCTGTAAAATGCCATGAGTTTATTACCGAAAGCACGTTTGGCCTTCCCATTTATAATTGGTTGCCTGAAGCACAACTCCAGCAGCAGATGCAGGATTGGGTGATAAAAAATCAGTCGCACAACAGGACGAGTGTATTTTTAGGCTACTCCTTAGGGAAAGCACAGCGCATTATGAAAATGATGGAGCATGTGGATCAAATATATGTCCATTCGGCAATCCATAATCTCAATACTGCGATTGAAGGTTCAGGGATTTCACTGCCTAAAACCGAATTGCTGACTTACGATTTCAAGAAAGAAGACCTACAAAATAAAATTGTCATTATGCCCCCAGGTTTATTGGGTTCAAAACTGTTAAAAAAAATCCCCAATGCTGCTACAGCTATTTGTTCCGGTTGGATGCAGATCCGTGGCAATAGAAGATGGCAAGCGGTAGATGCAGGTTTTGCAGTAAGCGACCATGCCGATTGGAACGGGCTTCTATCTGCAGTAAAAGCTACCGAAGCTGAAAAAGTATATGTTACCCATGGCAGTCAAGCTACCTTTTCAAAATACTTGAATGAAATTGGCATTCCTTCTGCGGAAGTGAAAACAGAATATGGCACCGAGGAAGAAGAGAAGGAAGTGGTAACAGATAAAAACGTCAGCTCATGAAACATTTTTCTGATTTGATCAGCGCCATCGAAATCACGAATAAAACCAATGCGAAAATTGACGCGTTGGTGGATTATCTCAACATTGCGCCCAACAAAGATAAGCTGTGGCTGATTACGTTGTTCACAGGAAAACGACCCCCACGTCCTGTAAAGACCACGCTTATGCGGCAGTGGTGTATGGAAATTACAGGCTATCCTGAATGGCTGTTTTTGGAAAGCTATAGTAGTGTGGGCGATTTAGGTGAAACCATCGCCTTGATGTTGCCAGACCCTACGCATCATATTGAAAAATCATTGAGCGATTGGATGACCGAATTGCTTGCCTTAAAACCAAAATCTGATGCAGATAAAAAAGAGTATGTACGTCATGCGTGGTCAGGGCTTGAAATGCAAGAACGTCTGATTTTCAACAAACTGATTGGCGGGAGTTTTAGAATTGGTGTCTCCAAGAAAACCTTGGTCAACGCGCTTTCAAAATATTCGGGGATTGACGCCAACCAGCTTATGCACAGTATTATTGGCAATTGGGATATCAACAGCATTAGTTTTGAAGACTTGCTACATGGCGAACATATCAATTATGATAATTCTAAGCCGTATCCGTTTTGTTTGGCTTATGCCTTAGAGAAAGAGTTGCCAGAGTTGGGAACACCTGACGCATGGCAAGTGGAGTATAAATGGGACGGAATCAGAGGGCAAATCGTCAAACGCAATGGTGAGATCTTCATATGGTCAAGAGGTGAAGAATTGGTCACCAGTCAGTTTCCGGAGCTTGTTGCCAGCATGGAAAGCTTAAAAGAAGATTTTGTGATTGATGGCGAAATATTAGCGCTTAAAGACAACGCCGTTTTGCTCTTTAATGATTTGCAGAAACGTTTGAACAGAAAGAATGTCAGCAAAAAAATGCTCGAAGAGATTCCTGTTGGCTTTTATGGTTATGATGTATTGGAATGGAATGGCGAAGATGTCCGTTCAGAACCACTAAGCTACCGCCGTCAATTATTGGAGGAATTATTGACGAGCGAATTGAAACATGATAATGTGGTGATTTCTGAAATTATAGAATTCCAAGAATGGAATGAACTTGACGCCATCCGGAATAGCGCCAGAGAATTCAACAGCGAAGGTTTGATGCTGAAGCAAAAGAACTCGCCATATCATACGGGACGTAAAAAAGGCGACTGGTGGAAATGGAAAGTAGATCCGTTAACGATAGATGCGGTTATGATTTATGCACAAAAGGGAAGTGGACGTAGAAGTTCAAAATATACTGATTATACGTTTGCAGTAAAAAAAGACGACGGTTTGGTTACCGTAGCCAAAGCCTATTCTGGATTGACCGATATTGAAATCACAGAAATTTCCAGATTTGTCAATAAGAATGCCATCGAAAAATTTGGGCCTGTGCGCACCGTTAAACCTGAGTTGGTTTTTGAAATCGCCTTTGAAGGCATCGCCTTAAGCAATCGCCATAAGTCTGGCGTGGCCTTACGTTTTCCGCGTATTGTGAGATGGCGTCGTGATAAGACCGTTGCTGAGATTGATACCATTGAGCAAGTCAAACTTCTAATTACGAATCCAAATTGAAAAACGTTCAAGACTCTCAAGGCTATCACATCATTGCCGATTGGATGCATCAAAAAGGGCAAAAACCTTTTGAGTTTCAGTTGCAAACTTGGAACCAATTCCATAATGGAGCGAGTGGGATGGTGGTGGCTCCTACAGGCTTTGGAAAAACATTTTCTGTATTTCTGGCCGTAGTCATAGATTATCTCAACCAACCTGAAGCTTACCAAAAAGGCATAAAATTGCTTTGGATAAGTCCGCTGCGGTCTTTGGCAAAAGATTTGGCAAAAGCCATGACTCTTGCTGTGGAAGAAATTGGTCTGGATTGGGAAGTCGAAGTCAGAAATGGCGATACTCCGCAAAAAGATAGACGCCGTCAGGAACGTTTAATGCCAGATGTGTTGTTGACCACTCCAGAAACTCTTCATATTCTATTTTCACAAAAAAACAATTCCCGCTTTTTTAAAAATTTAAACTGTGTTGCCGTGGATGAATGGCACGAACTGCTCGGATCAAAACGTGGCGTGTTGACGGAATTAGCTATTTCACGACTGCTGAGCTCATCCCCAAAGATGCAGATTTTCGGAATCACAGCCACCATTGGTAATTTGGATGAAGCCCAAAACGTATTGATCCCTTATAAAAACATCAAAACCAAACGGATTGTAGCCAAGGAGAAAAAAACATTGAGATTGTTACAGTGCTGCCAGACGAGATTGAAGTATTGCCATGGGCTGGCCATATGGGCGTAAAAATGGTGGCCAAAATCATCCCCATTATTTACGCCAATAATACCACGCTCATCTTTACCAATACCAGAAATCAATCGGAGATTTGGTACCAACAAATTTTAAAAGTTGAGCCCGATTTGGCTGGACAAATTGCCATCCACCACGGTTCCATTGATGCCCAGTTGCGCAATTGGATAGAAGATGCTATTTCTGACGGGCATTTAAAAGCGGTGGTTTGCACCTCGTCTTTAGATTTGGGCGTAGATTTTAAACCCGTAGATTGTGTCATTCAAATAGGTTCACCCAAAGGCATTGCACGGTTTATGCAGCGAGCCGGACGTAGCGGACATTCACCTTATGAAACTTCAAAAATTTATTTCGTACCAACCCATTCTTTAGAATTGATTGAAGCAGCTGCCCTAAAACAAGCGGTAAAAGACAAACGTATTGAAGCCCGGGAACCGATGGTGCTCACGTTTGATGTCCTTATTCAATACATGGTAACCTTGGCCGTTGGTGAAGGGTTTAATGAGAAAGAACTTTTTGTTGCTATTCAAAAAGTACATGCGTTTCATTATATGACGGAAGAAGATTGGCGTTGGGCTTTGCACTTTATTACCGAGGGTGGAAATACCCTAAAGTCTTATGAAGAATATCATAAAGTTATTGTGGACGCCACTGGTTTGTATAAGGTTGAAAGCAGACGGATAGCCATGTTGCACCGAATGAACATTGGTGCTATTGTAAGTGATGCCATGTTGAAAGTAAAATTTTTTTCTGGCGGTTATATTGGGATGGTGGAAGAATATTTTATCTCCAAATTGAAACCGAATGACCATTTTATTTTGGCTGGTCGCGTTCTGGAAATCGTCACTATTAAAGACATGACTGTTTTGGTGAAACGCAGTAAACGTAAATCGGCAGTGACCCCAAGTTGGATGGGCGGTCGCTTGCCTTTATCATCCTATTTGAGCCAGTATTTACGCGATAAACTTTCAGAATCGTTACATCCGAAAACTACAGAAAAGGAACTCAAGTTTTTGCATCCGCTCATTTCTCAGCAGGAAAAACACTCACATATCCCTCAGAAAGACGAATTTTTGATCGAATTGATTGAAACAAAAGATGGGCATCATGTGTTTATGTATCCGTTTGAAGGACGCTTGGTACACGAAGTCATGGCGGCGTTGATAGCCTATCGTCTAAGTTTGATAAAACCGTTGACATTTACCATCGCCATGAATGACTACGGATTTGAATTGTTGAGCGACCAGTCCATTCCCATTGATGAACTTACTATCAAAACAATTCTATCCAAAGAAAATTTAATGGAAGATGTGATTGGTAGTATCAACGCCTCTGAAATGGCTTCCCGGAAATTTAGGGATATTGCGGTTATTTCGGGTTTGGTTGTGCAGAGTCAGCCGGGGAATCGTAAAAATAACAAGAGTTTACAATCGTCTTCAGGACTAATATTTAGAGTTTTGGAAGACTACGAACCTCAGAATTTATTGTTACGTCAAGCCTATACAGAAGTATTTAATCAGCAGTTGGAAGAAGTCCGTTTAAAAGAAGCTTTTGAACGCATTTCTAAAAGCAAACTTATTCTTAAATTTGCAAAATCTTTCACACCTTTGAGTTTCCCAATAAAAGTGGACAGTTTACGTCAATCGTTAACCAGCGAAGACCTGGATGCACGTATTAGACGTATTCGTGACGAGGTGATGAAGCAAACGCAACTATGAGTATTGTAACCAAGGACATTCCCGTTCAAAATATAACATTAACGCTTACAAATCAGCGTGCTCTGTATTGGCAAGATGAGGCAACTTTAGTAGTTTCTGACTTACATATTGGCAAAACGGCACATTTCAGAAAAGCAGGAATCGCTATCCCATCGGCTATTTTGGATAACGATTTAAAGCGTCTCCAAGGTTTAATAGACCATTTTGCCGTTAAGACTATTTTGGTGGTGGGTGATCTCTTTCACGCGGAAAACAATACCGATATGAATCAGTTTCAAACCTTCATACAAGATAATAACACAGTAGAATTTGAACTGATCAAAGGCAATCATGACCGCCTTAAAAATAGTTTTTATGAAGCTATGGAAATTGAAGTATTCAAGACCCACAAAGATGTCGGAACACTCCGGTTTGTGCATGATGAACAACACTGTCAACCGAACGTTTTTTGCGTATCTGGACATACCCATCCCGGAGTTACCATCAAGGGAAGAGGCAAGGTATCGATAAAACTGCCGTGTTTTGAGCTCTCTGAACACCGATTGATTCTTCCTGCATTTAGCGAATTCACAGGCTTGAACACCAAACGCAGCGTAGCATCTGCGGTGTGCTATGGCTTTACTGAAAAATCAGTATTTGAGATATAAATTCTAGGTAATGCGCACCTCAGGATTCGAAATTAGTTCTATATTTCGATCTTAAATTTATAAAAGATGAAGAACATTTTTAGGGCGCTTCTTGCAGGTTGGGGAGCAAAAAAAATAGGAGGTGGCAAATGTGGATGTATTGGTACCATCATTGTATTTATTATTCTTTACGTGCTGTTGGGACCAGTCTTCAATCTCTTCTAATTTTAAAACTCAAGAACCTCCTCGATTGGCGAGGTTTTAAAAAACAACGTATGCTAATTACAAATGGCTACGGCCAAATTTAAATCAGATTCTATTGGGCTTTTATACAAACCAATAGAATCTTTTGGTTGTGCATATTTGTGGTAAAGAACAGGTACTGTTCTCCGCCATCTTTAATCTTGAACATGTTACGAAGATTTTGCACCGACTCAGGAAAATTTCTGGTGGTGATATTTGCCTTTTCAATGGACAATCCTTTCACTTGCTTTTTATTGTAGGGGATGGATTTTAAGATCCTAAACGCTCTCCCTGGGAATTCAATCAAGGTATCACTCGTATATAAATGGGAGTGTTTATGAAGTTTACTGACGTTAAATGTTTCTGATAGGGAATGAAACCCACCCGATTTCAGAATGGCAGAATTTGGTTCAAAAAGATAGGTGAGTGGCTCACTATAAGTCGTTTCCACCTTTGACTCATCCTCTAAAATAAAATCAAAATATTCTGAATATTGTTTCTTGAGATTGATTGTTTTAATGCTGATCTCACCTGAGAATCCGTGTTCCAAAACCCACAACAATTCTTTTACCTCATTATTGACCGCAATGATGTGGATGGTTTTGACATGTTCAAGCTCATTTAAACCGACTGTAATATCCAGCAGCGGTGAAGTTTTAATCATGATATTTTTTGAATGAGACCACAGCGTCGCCAAATGTTCAGGAATATTCGGTAGACAGTCTTTCAAAAAGAAGACCTTGCCTTTGCTGTCATGGCGCCTTGAAGGATCAACATAAATCCAATCAAAATTTTCTTCGGAATTTTCAAGATATAATAAGCCATCACTAGCAACACTCTTAATATTAAGAATCTCAAGTCTTTCAAAATTGTGATGGGCAATGTGGCTCAATTCGTCATTCAATTCACAATGTGTAACCTTCTCGAAATGCTTCCCAAAAAAGTATGCATCCACACCAAAACCACCGGTAAGATCAATGAGGGTTTCACCTTCTATCAACCCGGACTTATAAGCTGCGGTTACTTCAGAAGACGTTTGTTCAATACTCAACTTATTGGGATAGTAAATGGCAGATTTTTGAAACCACCTAGGCAATTTCTTTTCGCATTTGTTTTTCGCTTCAATCTGTTCTACAAGCTCTTGAACAGACACCTCAGTAAAAGGAACGCCTTTTAAAATCAAGAGTGTGGGATCTGTTTTAAGGTGCTGATTGATGTACTCTTGAACGTCAGGGCGTAGAATAGCAGCGTTCATAAGCTAGAGGTTTTTGGTCAACTGCTTTACTATTTTATATTCTGACAGAAACTCTTTTGAGATCACCTTAATTGTCGTGTAGACTGGGACTGCCAAAATCATTCCTGGAATGCTAAAAAGTAAGCCACCACAAATGATGACGATAAAAACCTCTAATGGATGGGAACGGACACTCTGACTAAAAATGAAAGGCTGAGACACGAGATTGTCAATCAATTGGGCAATGGCCACACCTATCATAACTTTTATTAGAAGCGGTAATAAATCTGACGAAAAATCGGCTCCCAAATTGTTTGAAACGACTACCAAGATCATGACGACGCCGCCTAGAAGCGGTCCTAAATAAGGCACAATGTTAAGGAAGGCGCAAATAACAGCTATAGCAAGAGCGTTTTTAACATCGATATACGAGAGTAACACCAGATAAAAAACGGCCATGATCATAGTTTGTATCATGAGTCCAATAAAATAACGGGACAATAGTTCCTTAACCTTATCTAAAACTCTCAAAAAACGACGCTCCTTTCCTTCCTCAGCAAAAATAGCCACAGCATTGGAAATCATACGTTCATCCTTCAATAAAAAGAAGGAGATGAATAATACTGAGAATAGACCAATGATAAAATTAGTAATGTTATTTACAAAAATATTTACAAAGCTTTCTACAATTTCAGAATCAAAATTTCTAACAAATTCTGTCCGCTTGATCGCTTCTATAATATTTATTTTTTCAACACCCAGATATTCGCTTGCCTGAATACTCAATTCATTTAAATCTGTTTTGACCATTTCAAAATCTATTTCTGAAATGTTCTTACTCTGTTCTAAAATAATTGGAACAAAAAGCCATAAAATCAGGGCGAAGAGACCTCCAATAATCAAAAGCGTGATAAAGGCTGATAAATTTCTACCTACTTTGAGCTTATGCTTAAAAAAATAAACGACAGGTCTGAAAATGAGTGAAATAACTCCAGCTATAAATAGATATAACAATAAAGACTGTATTTTGTAGAGAAAATAAATGAGCAATAAAATGCCAAAAACAATGGCTATGGTCTGTAAGAATCCTTTAGAGATGGTGTTCGCTTTCATTTTTTAAATATAGATCAAATTAAGTATGCGGTCACAAGAAATTTTAACGGTTTCCAAAATTTTTCGGTAAGGCAAATCAGGTGATTTTATAGTTGAACAAGTTGTTTTGTGATCTCATAGAGCGCTATGCTGGTTGCCTGTACAACATTCATACTGCTGTTATGTCCAAACATATCGATATGTATACTATGATCAGACAATTTTAAACAAGCCTCAGAAACACCAAAATTCTCGTCCCCAATAAGCAGGGCTATTGGTTTTTGGGTGTCAAGTGTCATGTTGCTGAGCGGTGTACTGGATGCTGATATTTCTAAGGCTATAATTTGGAACCCTGACGCTTTGAGGGTATGTATGACCTCAGAGCTGTTTTCCTGCCATTTAAAATTCACGTACTTTTCAGTAGCCCGTGACGTTTTTGCCATTTTTCTTCCAAAAGGAATAGGGCTGCCACAAAATATCACCTGTTCCAATCCAAAGGCATCAGCGGTTCTAAACAGACTTCCAATATTGGCAGCGTTGGTTACGTTTTCACAAACCAATGTGATTGGAAAGGTGCGTTGGTTAAATTTGGAAGTATAATGGGTAAGTTGCATGGGATAGGGATTATAGAACTAAAGAATTTAAGTGAGGCAAGAAATGGAAAATTAAATTCTCCAATTGATGATTTTATAGATTAATGCTCATTGAGCAAATAGCTTCAATCCCGTGGCGTATAAATCATACAACCGTTAGTTCTCAAAAACATATTTCACAATGTTCGCTCCCATTTTCAACGCTTTCTCCCTTACTTCAAAAGGATCGTTATAGACTTCTTCATCCTCCCAACCGTTTCCTAAATCACTCTCATAGGTAAACAGCACCACCAATCGGTCATTTTCAAACATCCCAAAAGCTTGAGGTCTTTTACCATCATGCTCATGGATTTTAGGCAGTCCTTCAGGAAATTTGAACGCGGCACTAAAGATGGGATGGGTTTTTGGCAATTCTATCAGCTCTTTATTTGGAAACACCTTTTTTAACTCTTTTACCAAATAAGGTTCCATACCATAATTATCATCTATATGTAAAAATCCGCCAGAGATCAGATAATTTCTCAAATTCTCAGCATCATTCTCACTAAAAAACACATTGCCATGCCCTGTCATGTGCACCAAAGGATACTGATAAATATCAGGACTATCAGGTTCTACGGTTTGTGGTTGTGGATTGAGTTTAGTATTGATGTTAATGTTACAATACGAAATTAAGTTGGGCAACGACGTCGGATTGCCATACCAATCACCACCGCCTTTATACTTTAAAACTGCAATTTCTTGTGCATGTATTGAAGCTGTCATTCCTATGCCAAATAACAAAATGGCAACAGATAGTTTTGATCTTTTTAAACTCAATGTCATGCTTCAAAAATAGAAATAAAAACTATGAAAACGCATTAAAGATTTCAATTGTGTTGTTCAGAGCCGGTTAAATGGTGTTGTGTTTGATGTAACAAGTTGATTGTTTTTTATTTGATGTAAGGCCTTTAAGCAGACTCAGCCCAGTACTAACACAGAAATTTATTGGTCTCAGATTTAGTTAAAACTATGTGCCTTAGTGCATCTCGCTTTAGCTTCTAAAAATTTTGACACGAATTTCACGAATTTTCACGAATTCATTGGTTCATTGAAAATACAGTCGTTAATCATTTACTGTAAATTTCACGAATGCAACAGACTTTCAGTCTGTTTTAAAAAATCTATGGCACTTTAGTCATAGTGATTTAGTTTAAGCACAATAAATTGATAAAGAATCAATTATGTTAAATCAACTAAAGTTATGATTCATTTTTAAAAGCGATGCTATGACATGCTACAACAGCCGCAGTTTCAGTACGCAATCTGGTGTTTCCTAACATGACTGGTTTAAATCGGGCGTCAATGGCAAATTGAATTTCTTTTGCACTAAAATCGCCCTCGGGACCAATGAGAATGAGCACATCTTTTTGGAGTTGCAAACTGTTTTTAAAAGAAGCTCTAACTGTTTCTTCACAATGCGCAATAAATTTTTGACCTTCGAACTCTTGGGAAATAAAATCAGAAAATGAAATAGCTTCCTGTAATTCCGGTAAATAATAATGCAACGATTGTTTCATGGCCGATTGCAGGATTTTCTCAAATCGGTCAGTTTTGATGACCTTCCGTTCACTGTGATCGCAGATAATAGGTGTGATGACGTCCACACCAATTTCCGTGGCTTTCTCCAAAAACCATTCATAACGATCGTTCATTTTGGTTGGCGCTACTGCCAAATGAATCTTATAGTTCCGAGAGGGTTCAAAAGATTTGGAAAGAATAGAAGCCACACAGTTTTTTATGTCTGCAGTGGTAATTTCAGCATTAAAAAGCCAGCCTTTTCCATTGGTGATCTGAAGTTGGTCACCAGCACTTTTACGAAGCACTTTCACAATATGTTTGCTTTCCTCTTTTAAAAAGGAGATATGTGTGGTTTCTTCGCTGATAGTCGGGTTGTAAAAAAGCTGCATAATGGGGTTGTTCAGGTATTTTTAGATTTTTAGTCGGGAAGAAGCTGTTACGCTTTGCGCTGCAAAATCGCCTTCCAAATATTTCAAATAACCAACAATAGCAATCATTGCGGCATTATCTGTCGTAAATTCAAATTTTGGCACATAGGTGGTCCATCCAAATTTTGCCTCTCCGTTTTTCAAGGCTTGCCTAATTCCGGTATTTGCTGAAACACCGCCGCCAATAGCGATATGGGTAATTCCCGTTTCTTTTACCGCAAGCTTTAACTTGTCAATCAAAATGCCTATAATGGTGTATTGAATGGAAGCGCAAATATCATTCAAATGTTGCTCAATAAAATCAGGATTGGCTTTGGTTTCTTTTTGAATGAAATAAAGAATGGCCGTCTTCAATCCCGAAAAGCTAAAATTCAGTCCTTCAACTTTAGGCTTTGTAAACTTAAAAGCCTTCGGGTTTCCCAATTTTGCACGTTTGTCAATTTCTGGTCCGGCAGGATACCCAAGTCCCAATATTTTTCCGCTCTTATCAAAAGCTTCACCGACAGCATCATCAATGGTTTCTCCAATAACATCCATATCAAAGTAAGAATTGACCTTTACAATTTGAGTATGTCCGCCAGAAATGGTCATGGCCAAAAACGGAAACGGAGGCTTCTCAAATCCGTCTTCATCGATAAAATGGGCCAAAATGTGAGCTTGCATGTGGTTGACGTCAATTAGCGGGATATCCAATCCGAAAGCCAAGGATTTTGCAAAGGAAGTCCCAACCAATAAAGAACCCATCAACCCCGGACCACGTGTAAAGGCAATGGCACTCAGTTGTTTTTTATCAACATTTGCCTTTTTTAAAGCTTGATGGACCACCGGAACAATGTTTTGCTGATGCGCTCTAGACGCCAATTCTGGCACTACGCCACCATAAGCTTCATGGATACTTTGACCCGCCACAACATTGCTCAGTATTTTGCCGTTAAGCATTACAGAAGCCGCGGTATCATCGCACGAAGACTCAATAGCAAGAATATAAATATTTTGTGTAGCCATTAGTTAAGATTAGGCACAATAATTGTTAATTTTGGCTCAAAGTTATAACTTTTAAAACGTATCAAAAAACTTTTAAAAATAGCATCTAAAATTGTAGCAATATTTCTATTGCTCTTCATCATTTTGGTGCTTATCCTCTCCATTCCGCCAGTTCAGACTTATTTAGGTAAAAAGGTTACCAAACGGATCAATGACGATTATGGCACCCATATTTACGTCAATAAGGTAGGGCTGCAGCTCAATGGCGATGTGGAACTTAAGGGCATTTACATTGAAGACTACAAAAAAGATACGCTCATTGGCATTGAAGAGTTAAACACCTCCATACTCAGCTATAGAAATTTATCCAAAGGCAAATTAGTGTTTGGAGACATTGATGTACAAGGTTTAACCTTTAATGTCAGAACTTATTTGGGTGAAAATGAAACCAATCTCGACGTTTTTGTAGCAAGGTTTGCAGAAAATAACCCTCGTAAAAAAAGTAGTTTCCTACTATCCTCAAGTGATGTGTCCATTTATGGCAGTACGTTTAGGATGATCAATGACAACAAAGAAACGAGCAAAATTCTTGAGTTTAACCATCTAAATCTCAATGCTACCAATTTTCTGATCAACGGCAGTGACGTAAGCGCACGTATCAATACATTGACTTTCAAGGACAGCAGAGGTTTGACCATTAAAAATATGGTCACCAATTTTGAATATACATTGGACCACATGACCTTTGCAGACCTTTCCATCACAACACCAAAATCCTATTTGAATGGCGAGTTGACTTTCAATTACAAAAGAGAAGATTTTCAGGATTTTAGTAATAAAGTTGAAATCATTGCCAATTTCAAGGACTCTGACATCATGCTCAATGAATTGAACACATTTTATAATGGATTTGGAGCTGAAGACCATGCCAAGTTCAATGTGAGATTGACGGGTACCCTCAATGATTTGAATTTGAATAACCTTAGGCTCACCACTAGCAGTCAAACAAAAATTTATGGTGATATCAATTTCAAGAATTTACTTAATACTGAAACTAACACATTTTCAATGGATGGTGATTTCAGTAATCTATCTTCCAATTATTATGATTTAAAATCGTTAATGCCCAATGTTTTAGGAGCGTCTATACCTAGTATTTTTTCCAAACTGGGAGGCTTTACAATTTACGGGAAGGCAAAAATTACCTCAAAAGATATTTTCGCAGATTTAAGTATAAACACTGCACTTGGCCATATTGATTCCAATTTAAACTTATTGCGCTTTGATGATATTGATAATGCGAGCTATAGAGGAAATATTGTTTTTGAAAATTTCGATATCGGACAGCTACTGAATGATCCCAATGTAAAGGAAACAAACTTTGACCTGGATGTGGATGGAAAAGGGTTCACACTTGAAAAATTAAAAACCAATGTTAACGGCCAAATTTTTAGCATCAATTACAATAATTATAATTACCAAAATATTGACGTTGCTGGGCAATTAGGGAATAAAGTGTTTAATGGAAACTTAGTTTCCAACGATGAAAATTTCAAGTTTAGATTTAATGGTTTGGCTGACATGTCAAAAAAAGTCAGTTCCTTAAATTTTACTGCGGAAGTGGAGTACGCCAATCTTAAAGAATTAAATTTTGCAAAGAAGGATAGCATTTCAGTTTTTATGGGGACCATATTTATAGACATGAATGGTTCAAATCTTGACGATGCCTATGGAGCGTTGACCTTTAAAAATACCACGTATATCAATGAAAACGATTATTACTATTTTGAAGACTTCGAGATTACCTCACGTTTTAATGATGCTGAGCGTATTATAGAAATCAATTCTCCTGACATAGTTGAAGGCACGGTGAGTGGCGTTTTCAAATTCAATGATATTGGAAAACTGGTCGAAAACTCCATTGGTAGTATCTATACCAATTATGTGCCGCGTAAAGTTTTAACAGAACAATATCTTGATTTCAACTTTACCATTTACAACAAAATTGTAGAGGTTTTCTATCCCGATTTGGAACTTGGTAAAAACACCTTTATTAAGGGACGTGTTGAAAGTGACCAAAGCGGGTTCAATTTGACATTTAATTCGCCTCAAATTAAATTGCTGGATTATTTTGCCAATGACATTCAGATCAACATTGATAATAGCAATCCGCTGTTTAATACGTTTATAGAAATTGACTCCATCAATACCAATTTTTATAATATCTCAAAATTCAGCCTGATCAATGTTACTGTTAGAGATACCTTGTTTATCAAATCTGAATTTGAGGGTGGGAAACAAAATAAAGACCAATTCAATTTAAGTTTGTTTTATACTATTGATGAGGACAACAAATCGGTTGTCGGCTTTAAAAAGTCTGATGTGACCATAAAAGACAACAATTGGTTTATTAACGAGCAGAAAAACCAATTGAATAAAGTCGCTTTTGATAGAGATTTTAAGGAATTTAATATTTCTGACGTACTATTTAGTCATCAAGATGCAGAAATACTGCTAGCCGGGGTGTTGCGGGATTCTACCTATAAAGACATCAAGCTTAGTTTTAAGGAAGTCGATCTGAACAAAATTACACCAACGCTGGACAGCCTCTCATTTGGGGGCATTGTCAACGGCAAATTAGATGTGCTTCAACAAAATGGTGTGTATGTGCCTAATTCCAATGTGACCATTGAAAACTTTAAGTTTAATGAGTATTTGTTGGGCGACTTAAAGGCAGATATCGCGGGCAATCAATCACTCACCAATTATCAGGTAGATTTGTTTCTAAAAAATGACAACTTAAAGTCATTGGATGCAAAGGGGAACATTGACGTTAGCGCCAATAACTCCAATATTGATTTGACGATTGCCTTTGATGAGTTTGATTTGGAACCGCTCAATGTCTTTGGAGCAGATGTGATCAATAACATTAGAGGCTTGGCCTCAGGGGTTGTACAAGTAACTGGAGACTTAAAAAAACCACAAATTGAAGGTGATTTGATCCTGGATAACGCAGGGTTGGCCATCCCGTATTTAAATGTGGATTATGCGTTTGATTTTGATACGGAGGTTACTCTAAAAGACCAGCGTTTTATTTTCAATGACGTTGTGCTTACTGATTCTGAATTCTTTTCAAAAGCCACCCTAAACGGATACCTTTCTCATCAAAACTTCTCTGATTGGAAGCTTGGATTGGATATTGACACCAACCGATTATTGGTCTTAAATACTGATGATGCTGAGGATGCATTGTATTACGGAACCGCTTTCATGAACGGCACCGCAAGTATTTATGGCCCAACAGATCAGTTGGTAATTGAAGTAGATGGCAGCACCTCCCAAGGCACAGTTTTTAAAATCCCTTTAAATGATGTTGAAAGTTTTGGAGACAATACTTACATTCATTTTTTGAGTCCTGAAGAAAAAGCAGCGCGCTTAAAAGGAGAACTTATTACAGACACTCGGGTAAAAGGACTGGAACTTAAATTTGATTTAGACGTCAATCAAAATGCCGATATTGAAATTGTGATTGACAGAAACTCAGGCAGTACGATACGCGGCAGTGGGGAAGGCAACTTACTGTTTGAAATTAATACCAACGGTAAGTTTAAAATGTGGGGTGATTTTTCAGTATTTACAGGCATTTACAACTTTTCCTATGGTGGCTTGATCCAAAAAGATCTTGTGGTAGAACCAGGTGGCAGTATTATTTGGGAAGGCGATGCTTTAAAAGCCCAAATCAACCTCAAGGCCATTTATAAAACCGAGGCCAACCCTTCCATTTTATTAGACAATCCAATCAACCGGAGTATTCCCGTAAATGTAGAGATCAGTCTGACAGGCCAATTGGAACAGCCTACGCCAGATTTTGCCGTCACATTTCCCAATGCCAGTTCTACCGTAAAATCAGAATTGGAATACCGTTTGGAAACCAAAGAAAGTAGAGAGAACCAGGCGCTATTTTTATTGGCAACGGGCTCTTTTGCAAGTGAGATCAGTTTGGGCCAACAAGCATATGGCACCATTGCAGACCGTGTAAACAGTTTGTTTAACGGCCTCTTGTCCAGTGATGATGATAAACTGAAACTAGGTTTGAATTTTCAAGCGGGAGAACAAACCCCTGATTACCGAACCGATGACCGATTGGGATTAACCTTAAGCACCAAAATTAGCGACCGTGTGTTGTTCAATGGTAAAGTAGGGGTTCCCATTGGTGGAGTTAATGAGACGGTGATTGCTGGAGATGCCGAAATAGAATTGTTATTAAACGAAGATGGCACCTTATCTGCAAAATTTTTCAACAGAGAAAATAACATCCGAAATTTTGGTGAAGAAATTGGCTATACACAAGGTGTTGGGTTGACTTATAATGTGGAATTTGATACATTCAGAGAACTGCTCAGAATTATTTTTTCAGGAAAAAACAAAAAGGAAGCAACAGTTGAGAAAGAAGAGAAAGTGGCGATAAAGGAAGAAGATCCACTATCTGAGTATATTAAAATGAAAGGTCAAAAGGATTGAATCGAAAATTGTAGTCATTCTTTCTTAATTAAATCGCCTTAGTTATTAACGAAAACGATTGAATTTTAATCGATTCGTCAAAATATGCTAATTCCTACCATAATTATAGTATTTGTTTAGTAGTTTTACTATTCTAACAAAAATATAAATGTCAAAGAGCATAAAAAAAATTGGGGTAATGACTTCTGGAGGCGACTCTCCTGGGATGAATGCAGCCATTCGTTCCGTAGTTAGAACCTGCGCTTACCATAATGTTGAATGTGTTGGTATCTATCGCGGCTATGAAGGGATGATGGAAGGTGATTTTAAGTCTATGGATGCACGTAGCGTGAAAGACATTATCAACAAGGGCGGGACCGTCCTCAAATCAGCCCGTTCAAAAGAATTCAGAACATCTGAAGGACGAGCAATTGCACATCAAAAACTTAAAGAGGCCAATATAGAGGCACTTGTAGTTATTGGCGGCGATGGCACCTTTAATGGCGGACTTGTGTTCAACCAAGAATACAATTTTCCGGTTATTGGAATCCCAGGAACTATTGATAATGATATTTTCGGGACTACCCATACCCTTGGTTTTGATACGGCCTTGAATACGGTGGTAGGATGCATCGATAAAATTAGAGATACGGCAAGCTCTCACAACCGTCTATTTTTTGTAGAAGTTATGGGGCGTGATGTTGGCCATATTGCTTTGAATGCTGGCGTTGGCGCTGGGGCCGAAGAGATCTTGATTCCTGAAGAAAATATGGGTCTTGAACGTCTTTTAGAATCCCTGCAACGCAGCAAGCGGTCTGGGAAATCGTCTAGTATTGTGGTAGTTGCCGAAGGTGACAAGATTGGCAAAAACGTTTTTGAGCTTAAAGATTATGTAGAGGCCAATTTGGACGAGTATGATGTTAGGGTTTCTGTTTTGGGCCATATGCAGCGCGGTGGTTCTCCGTCGTGTTTTGATAGAGTTTTGGCCAGTAGAATGGGGGTTAAAGCTGTAGAAAGTTTGCTGGAAGGTAAAACAAATTATATGGTTGGACTGATTAACGACAAAGTGACGTTGACCCCATTGGAACAAGCCGTGAAAGGAAAATCGCAAATTGACAGAGAATTATTACGCGTGTCAGAGATCATGTCTACTTAAAAATTTAAGGTTCACAATTTTCAATGTTGAAGATTAATGATAATAAGAAATAAATAATACTAATAAATAATAGAAAGAAGATGGCAAATTTAAAATTAGGAATAAACGGTTTTGGAAGAATTGGAAGAATCGTATTTAGAGCAACACTAAATAAACCAGATGTAGATGTTGTAGCAATCAATGATTTGTTGGAAGTAGAACACTTAGCATATTTATTAAAATATGATTCAGTGCATGGGAGATTTGACGGCACTATTGAAGTCAAGGATGGCCATTTAGTTGTGAATGGTAAAACCGTTCGTGTGACTGCCGAAAAAGATCCACGTAACTTAAAATGGGATGAAGTAGAAGCAGACGTTGTTGCTGATTGTACCGGAATTTTCACCACTATGGAATCTGCTCATTATCATATTGAAGCAGGTGCCAAAAAAGTTGTGATTTCTGCACCAAGTAAAGATGCCCCAATGTTTGTAATGGGCGTTAACCATAAAGATGTAAAAGCGTCAGACAAAATCGTGTCTAACGCATCTTGTACCACCAACTGTTTGGCACCAATGGCAAAAATTGTTGATGACAATTTTGGTATTGAAGAGGCCTTGATGACAACCATTCATGCAACCACCGCCACGCAGTTAACGGTTGACGGACCATCCAATAAAGATTATAGAGGTGGAAGAAGTGCCTTACTGAATATTATCCCTGCATCAACTGGAGCTGCAAAAGCTGTTGGTAAAGTGATTCCTAAACTTGACGGAAAACTGACAGGTATGGCCTTTCGAGTTCCTACTGCTGATGTATCTGTGGTAGATTTAACTGTGAGAACAGTTAAAGAAACATCTTTGGAAGCCATTAAGAAAGCATTTAAGGATGCTTCAGAAGGAGAGATGAAAGGTATACTTGGCTATACTGAAGAATTGGTAGTTTCCCAAGATTTTGTGGGAGAAACAAGAACTTGTGTTTTTGATGCTGATGCTGCAATTGAATTGAATTCAAGATTCTTCAAACTTGTGGGCTGGTATGATAACGAATTTGCATATTCTACCAAATTGGTTGAATTGGCACAACACATTCACTCTAAATAAGTAACTCCATAAAATCCGTATAACTTTTGCTGTTTTAGACAGCTTGGAGTTCTACGGATTTTTTATCCTACATACACATGATATTAATAGTTGACAGTGGTTCTACAAAATGCGATTGGATTTCAGTAGACAATAATGGCGAACAAATCCAGGAGAAAATTCGAACCAGTGGTTTGAATCCTGAAATTCTTAAGGAAAAGAAGCTTTATAAAATTATCCGAAAGAGTGAAGAATTGATGAAGAACAAACGCGACGTTACTCATATCTTCTTTTATGGTGCAGGTTGCGGTACTGAAAATCCGAGATTGCTTTTAAAACGTGTGTTGGAAGACATTTTCGTAAACGCAGAAGTTGAAGTCACTGAAGATACGATGGCCGCCGTAAGAGCTACGATCAATCAGGATGATGAGGCTGCCATTGTGTGCATTTTGGGTACAGGCTCTAACTGTAGTTATTATGATGGGACCCGTCTACACCAGCGTGTGCAATCATTGGGATATACTTTAATGGACGATGCTTCGGGTAACTATTTTGGCAAACAGATGGTGCGTGATTATTACTTTAATCATATGCCAGAAACCATCAGAGTATCTTTTGCCGATAAGTATAATATGGATGCTGATTTTATTAAATTCAACCTTTATAAGCAACCGAGTCCTAATGCGTATTTGGCAAATTTTGCCGAATTTATGTTCTTGAACGTAGATTCTACTTATATTCAAAATATGATTAAAGAAGGCATTAGATTGTTTGCAAAAAACATGATTTTTCAGTTTAAAAATGAGGTAGAAAAAGTACCGGTCCATTTTGCGGGCTCAATTGCATTTTTTGCTAAAGATCAGATTAAGGAAGTCGCCAAAGAAATGGGATTTACGACAGGAAATTTTGTCCGTCGCCCTATTGAAGGCTTAGTGGCCTACCACACAAAGAAATTGTAAGCAAGATTTAAAATAATTGGTAAAACAAAAAGCAGTGTTCTCAACGTATGAACACTGCTTTTTTTATTCAGATTTTGAAATTTTGATTTACTTTACCGCAATCATACTAATCTCAACATTCACAAACTTTGGCAGGTTGGCAACTTCTACCGTTTCTCTTGCGGGCGCTGTATCGGCATCAAAATAGGTGGCATAAACGTCGTTAATTTGTCCGAAGTTATTCATGTCACTAATAAAAATTGAAGCCTTAATAACGTTTTCAAAAGTCATATCTGCAGCAGCTAAAACAGCCTTCAGGTTTTCCATGACTTGCCTGGTTTCAGCCACAATGGTATCAAGTACCAATGCATTTGTCTTTGGGTCAAAAGCAATTTGTCCCGAAGTATATAGCGTATTTCCAGTTAAAACGGCCTGATTATAGGGGCCAATAGGAGCAGGAGCATTGGGTGTGTTAATGATTTTTTTCATGACGATTTTATACTTTTTTGGAATTTGGAATTTAGAATTTGGAATTTAGCTTTTTAGTTTTTTTTTAATTTCAACTATAATCTTTGATCAGGTTCACGTTGCTTATCGTATTTGATATCCTTCAACAAGCCTGATTTGATCCCAATAAAGAAGTTCCATGAAGCACGTTGACTGAATGGAATCCAACTAAAGTTCATCTTCCAGCTCATCAAATCGCGCTCAAAACGCAATTGTGTATACGTAAAACCTTGATTCTTGAAATCATAACCTGAAGACACCCCAACTGTCCACCGTGGCGATAAATCTACATCTCCAGAAAACATCAGGGAATTTGATGAAATCTCGTTTTGTCGTGAACTGTTGGAATAATTAACAGCATAGGCTAAACGTAAACTCCAGGGAATGGTGAATTTATAAAACTCAGAGTCCATCTCTTTTTCATTATCACGCTCTTCATCGCCTAAGCGTTGATTGGCAAAATTCTGCGGTTCCCCAAAAAGATCATCCGCACGTCCACCACTTCTTACAGATTCGTCAATAGCATCCTGATCTACTTCTTTTTCTCCAGAAAAACTATCACTACTCAAGGAGTAGCTTACATTTAAACTTGCCGAGGTCAATCTAAACGGACTACCACCATTGTTGACATTAAATCGGTCTACACGTCTATTGTTATTATCAAGTGCGTAAGGATCTAAGGTCATCCCAAAATTAACACTCATTTTATTATCAAACAGTTGCGTACCACCAGAAACTCTTACGGGACTCCATTGTAACGAATCACCCGCAAAATTATAGGAGGTTGAGAAATTAAGGTTGTTCAATAAAATGATTTTTTTGGGTTCTGTTTTTGTAGAATCCCGATCTCTTACCTTGGCTTCAAGATTATTTCCTAAGTTCAGGCCCAATGAGCTTGAAAAGTTTTTGTTTGGTGAGCCATAAATGGATTCTTCAAATCGGCTGTATTCTGCTCTTGTTAGATCGCCATTCGCAGTGATATAATCAAAGGAATCATAATATTCATCAAAGGAAGGGTTAATGTTATAACTTATGGAAGGCCTCATGATATGCCTGATTGCTTTAATCGTCGCATCCTGTCCTTTCTTTTCAAAATTGAACATCCCGTAAATGGTGGTTCCAATACTTGTACTGAAATTATAAGTCCTAAAGCTATCAAAGCCACTTAAATCTTGTTTTAATATTTTATTTTCCTCGTCATCATAATATTTACGAATCGTATTGAGCGTCCAGTTTTCTTGAAAATTGGTGCTTGCGCTCACACTAAAATGCTTAAACACTTTGAAGTTTGTTGAGATGGGAATGCTTTGTTGTACGCCAACCCTGGCATCATCGAACATTTCTTTAGTAAAAAAGAGAGAATCGGTAGTGTTGATCTTATTTTGGGCATTGACATTATATTGAAAATTGATATTATCAATAATTCCTTTTTTGGTCCCGATTTTTGGTGCAAAAGGGAAGATCCTACTCACACTTCCTTGAAAAGTAGGTAAGGTCATGTCAATTTGTTGCGTCCTGGTATTTTGTGAGTGGGTAGCGGTAACACTCAGGTTGACCTGTGGCTCACCTGTAAATGACTTGGCATAGGACACTGACGATGACAACGTGTTATTCAAGAAATTGGACGCGTTGATTTGATTGACAGATTCTTGATAATATTTACTACTCCCTAAATTGACAGAAGCTGAGAATCGTGAACTTGGATTCGCCTTTGAATCTTGGGAGTGTGACCATCTGAGATTATAAATAGAGGTCTTAGAGTAATTTGGAAAACCGCGTTCTTCATTAATTAAATTCTCGTACCTGAAGCCAAAATTTCCTCTAAATTTATAACGTACGGCATAGCTGCTTTCCGTGCGCAATCCGTAGCTACCATTAGTATAATAATCACCATAAACCGCCAAATCCACATAATCACTAATGGCAAAATAATATCCTCCATTTTGAAGGTTGTAACCACGCCTACTGTCCTGACCAAACGTAGGAAAAAGGATGCCTGAAGTCTGCTTTTTTGTCAATGGAAAAAAAGCAAAAGGCAAGCCAATGGGTGTAGGAACATTATAGATATACATATTGGTCAAGCCTGTTACCACTTTTTTATTGGGAACAATTTTAGCCTTGCGCATTAAAAAGTAAAACTCTGGATCATCTTTATTTTCAGAGGTCGTAAACTTTCCGCGATTGATAAAATAGACAGAATCATTTTCCTTTTTGGTCACATCAGCAATGATATAGCCACCACTTTGTTCAGTCCTCGAATTAAAAATCAGGGCTTTTTTGGTTTCTGTATTGAAAATAATAGAATCTGGTTCTACTAAATTAGCGCCTTGTTTAAAAGTAGGCGCTTGAGAATAGACACCCGCTGAATCTTTTAATCGTCCGGCATACACCAAATTTTTGTTATGGTCAATGACAATTATGCCAGCCTTAATTTCCATATCCTGATAATTTACTTCAGCTTCATCATACAGGGTGGTCTGTTTTAACCTTTGGTTGAGAGTCACATAGCCTAATGCCTTATAGTTGACTACATCAGTTAGAAATTCTTTTTTTTTGGGGAGTGTGTCTTGTAATGTGCTATCGGTTTCCTTAAGATTGACGGTGGGCTTTAATAGAGAGTCAACATCAATAGTAACCCTCATCGTATCATTTTCTGTTTTTGGCAATATGGGAGTTTGGGTTTTAGGGATTTCTTGAGAGAACCCCAAAGTGTTAATAAACACTGTAAAACTCAGGGAAAAAAGAATATTAAAGCTGTTTGTCTGCAATGCTTTTAAGTGTATTTTTGTAAAAGTATGGCTCGGTTTTTGAAAAGTCAAAATTACATATATTTTTTTGTGATTGATTATTATTCATTTAAAATTTCAAATTAAAATAAACCGAGTTTTTTATTCGTTAAAGCCTTTATGAGAACGCACCTTCATTACATATTCGTATTACATATCCTTTTATTTGCTGGTTTTATTACAACTGCACATCCCTTTCAGAAAAACAAGGGCAAATTTGTAGTCGTTCTTGATGCTGGACATGGTGGCCATGACCCAGGAAATACGGGAAACGGTTACAAGGAAAAAGAAATCGCACTTAATATTGTTTTAACAGTAGGGAAGGCCTTAGAGAAGCATCCTGATATTAAAGTGATTTACACCCGTAAAACTGATGTTTTTGTAACTCTTAGAGGGCGGGCAAAAATAGCGAACGATGCTGATGCTGATTTATTCGTTTCTGTCCATTGCAACGCTCACCACTCAAGTGCCCATGGTGCTGAAACTTTTGTTTTGGGTTTACATGCCAATCAGCAAAACTTTGAAATTGCCAAAAAGGAAAATGAGGTAATTTTCTTGGAGGATGATTACAAATCCCATTATGATGGTTTTGATCCCAATTCTCCGGAATCTTTTATAGGTCTCACCTTAATGCAAGAAGATTATCTAGATCAAAGCACACAATTGGCGCGATTGGTTCAGGATAATTTTACCAGTTCTTTGAAGCGAAATGATAGGGGCGTTAAACAAGCAGGTTTTTGGGTGTTGCACAATACGTATATGCCTAGTGTTTTAGTAGAAACTGGATTTTTAACTTATAAATCAGAGGGTTCTTATCTCAATTCTACCAAAGGACAAAACGAAATGTCCTTGTCCATTTACAAAGGAATTATGGATTATAAAATGATCTTAGATAGAAATGTAGGACAAAATATTTACAAAGAAGTGGCTAATACTGAAATGATTAAAGAAGCTGTTGATCAAGAGATTAAGCCTAAAGAATCTACTAAAGCTGTTTATCTGAATACTATTTTTAAAGTACAATTAGCGGCCAGTTCAAATAAAATTGAGCCAAAATCTTTTAATTTTAAAGGGTTGCAGGATATTTCAAGAGAAAAGGAGGGTAAGTATTTTAAATATTTCTACGGCCATACTTCTGATTATAATGAGGTTAAAGATCTTGCAGAGGTTGCAAAGAGCAAAGGCTATCCTTCCGCTTTTGTTGTTGCCTATCAAAATGGCAAGCGTGTGGAGGTCTCTGAGGTTCTAAAATCTCCCTCTAATTAAAAAGATTCTTAATATATTTATACCTAATTTTGTGCAACTAAATCTCAAGGACTTTGAAAATATCAAGAGAAGTTAAAACAGCCATTTTAGTAATATCAGGGATATTACTTATGGTTTTTACGATTAATTATTTGAAAGGTATCAACATCTTAAATGAGCATAATCGCTACCAAACACAATTTGATTACAACGCGTTGAGTACATCATCTATAGTAACTATTAAAGGGAACAAAATAGGTAAGGTTGAAGAAATATCTTATGACGACCTTACGGGCAAAACAATTGTGACGATTGTGGTTACTGAAAACGTCAAGTTTTCAACAAACAGTAAAATTCGCATGTATGAAACAGGCCTTATGGGTGGAAATGCCTTGGCAATTATTCCAATGCCTGGACCAGAACTTGCTGAAGATGGTGAATTTTTGGAATCTGAAATTGAAGAAGGCCTTATCACAAGCTTAACCAAAAACTTTTCAGGAATCAGCAGTAACTTGGGTGTGACCTTAAAAACCGCCGATTCATTAATGAGCAATTTCAATACGTTAATCATTAATGAAAACGAGGATGGTTTGAGGTCTGCCATTGCAGAACTAAACAAAACTATTATCTCCTTTAGATCCGTATCGAATGCCATGAGTACTTTGGTGGTTAAAAATGATGCTGCCTTAACCTCTGCAATCGGTAATTTTGATACCTTATCTGGCAACCTGGCTGAGATTACTACAGAATTTAAGCAGGTCGAAATTTCAAAAACATTCGCAAGTCTGGATAATACACTTCAAGAAGTCAATGATTTGTTGGCAAGTGTTAAGGATGGCAAAGGCACCCTTGGCAAAATGCTCAATGACGATCAATTATATACAAATCTTGAAATGGCCTCCTTACAATTGGAACAACTGCTCCAAGACGTTAAGTTGAATCCAAAACGTTACGTCCATTTTTCGGTCTTCGGAAAAAAAGCAAAGCAGTTTGATGCTGAAGGTAACATCATTGAAGATGTAAAATCACAACCAGAAGAAATTCAAGTAGAACTAGAAAATAACTAACCAACGTATAATGAATTACATTCCAAATATCCTTTTTGCCATAGCACTCATTGTTGGCATTGGTTATTTTGCAAAAAATGTAAAAAAGCTAATCCGCAATATTAAATTAGGTCATGATGTTGATGCCAATGATCACAAGCCACAGCGTTGGAAAAACATGGCAAAGATTGCGCTAGGCCAAAGCAAAATGGTAAAAAGACCTATTTCTGGTTTTCTGCATGTCATCGTTTATTTAGGCTTCATTATTATTAATATTGAAGTTTTAGAAATCATTATTGATGGTTTATTTGCTGGCATACTCTATGAAGACCATCGAGTGTTTCTATCCATATTACCTCAATCAGTCTATGGTTTTCTGATTGCGAGCTTTGAAATCCTCGCCACACTTGTGTTTGTTTCTGTGGTTGTCTTTTGGTTGCGACGGAACACCTTAAAAATCAAACGGTTTTGGGCCAATGAAATGACGAGTTGGCCAAAAAATGATGCCAACTATATTCTCTATATTGAAATGGTGCTCATGGTATTGTTTCTGGTTATGAATGCTACCGACCTAAAATTTCAAGCCATGAACAGTGGCAATGTGATCAGTCAGTTTATTGCGCCTTTATTTAACGGATTTTCAGAAAGTACCATTCACATCATTGAACGTGGTGCTTGGTGGTTGCATATCTTAGGTATTTTGGCATTCTTAAATTACCTTTATTTCTCCAAGCATTTGCATATTCTTTTGGCATTTCCAAACACTTATTTTGGAAGAGTAGAACCACAAGGAGAATTTGATAATTTGGAATCCGTGACCAATGAGGTCAAAATGATGATGGATCCAAACATTGATCCTTTTGCCGCCCAACCAGAAAATACAGAAGCACCTGCAAAATTTGGAGCTAGTGATGTTCAAGATTTGAGTTGGGTACAATTACTCAATGCCTATACCTGTACGGAATGCGGACGATGCACCAGTGAATGCCCTGCCAACCAAACCGGTAAAAAATTATCGCCTCGTAAAATCATGATGGATACTAGAGACCGTCTTGAAGAAGTAGGAAAAAATATTGACGCCAACGGTGGTACGTTCAAAGATGATGGCAAACAATTGTTGAATGATTATATTACCAAAGAAGAGCTTTGGGCCTGTACCACTTGCAATGCCTGTGTTGAGGCCTGTCCTGTGAGTATTGACCCCTTATCTATTATTATGGAGATGCGCCGCTATTTGGTGATGGAGCAATCTGCAGCACCCTTGGAACTGAATAACATGATGACAAATGTTGAAAATAATGGCGCACCTTGGCCTTACAATCAAATGGATAGATTGAACTGGAAAAACGAATAGGTTTCGAAATTGCCTTTTCAAGATGTGTTGAAAATCAATCCAATAATTGAACTTAATGTTACAGAAGACTTTAATTATTGCGTATTCTTGAAAAAGATTATAATAAAGGCACTATCAAGGGTCATTTAAAAGAATAATATTAGTTTTAAGCTTGAATTTTTTAAGTCAAGTGTATAATTAATAAAAAAAATCCCGACGTTCAAAAGGGTGAAAATTTATGAAAAGAGAAGAGGCAGACAAGTTTTTACATGACAAAGTAGAAAAAGGAGAAAAGGTAAGTCCTGTGCTTCCTAAAGGCGTTAAGAATTACTTAATAGATATTGATGGTACCATTTGCGATGACATCCCAAATGAAGAACCAGAACGCATGCTCACGGCAGAAGTTTATCCAGATGCATTGATCACCTGTAATAAATGGTTTAAAGAAGGCCATATGATCTGTTTCTTTACCTCTCGTATGGAAGAGCATCGAGGGTATACAGAAACGTGGTTAAAGAAACACGGTTTCAAATACCACACCCTGCTTATGGGCAAACCAAGAGGTGGTAATTACCACTGGATTGATAACCATTTGGTAAAAGCAACACGCTATAAAGGGAAGTTCACAGATCTTGTAGACAAAAATGTGACCATTCAGGTTTTTGATGATGGTCAACACGACTAATAACGTTTAAAAAGGTTTGAGTTTCAAGTTATAGAACTCAAACCTCAAACCATTATATATGAGTAACACATTGAAAGTGCCAACGATGGCAGAATATCTGGCAGAAGGAAAACAACCCGAAGTACTTTTTTGGGTGGGTTGCATGGGAAGTTTTGATGACAGAGCGAAGAAAGTAACCAAAGCTTTTGTAAAGCTACTACATAGGGCCAATGTCGATTTTGCTGTTTTAGGGACTGAAGAAAGCTGTACAGGAGATCCTGCCAAACGCGCGGGCAATGAATTTCTTTTTCAAATGCAGGCCGTCACCAACATTGAGGTGCTTAATGCTTATGAAATTAAGAAAATCGTTACGGCCTGTCCGCATTGTTTCAATACGATAAAAAATGAATACCCAGGACTTGGTGGCAGTTACCAAGTAATGCATCATACCCAATTTCTTAAATCTCTTTTAGATGAAGGACGCCTTACCATTGAAGGCGGTCAATTTAAAGGCAAGCGCATTACTTTTCATGACCCGTGTTATTTAGGTCGTGGCAATGATATTTATGAAGCACCAAGAGAGCTTATCCGCAAATTGGATGCGGAGCTGGTGGAAATGAAAAGTTGCAAATCGCGCGGACTCTGCTGTGGTGCCGGTGGTGCCCAAATGTTTAAAGATGCTGAACCTGGTAATAAAGAAATAAATGTGGCACGCACTGAGCAAGCCATTGACGTGAAACCTGAAATTATTGCTGCAGGCTGCCCTTTTTGCAATACCATGATGACGGATGGTGTTAAGGCCAAGGATAAAGAATCTGAAATTGCCGTCATGGATATTGCAGAGTTGATAGCAAATGCACAAGATCTATAACATGCCAGAAGTCAGTAAAAAGAGAGTGATTGTTGCAGCACTTGTTGGTGGAACTATATTTTGTGTCGTGATATTATTTGTTGACTATATCTTGGGTCGTGAATTTAGTTGGCAACGATTGGCATTTTATTTCCCGTTTGCCGTAGTTATGTATGGGTTTTTAACCTATAGAAATTTAAAGAAACACAACAAAAAATAATACGCCTTTAAAAAAAACACTCAAAGTGCCTATGTTCACCAATCAGCAAATTGACTTAGAGACTTTGCCCACCATTGATGATATAGTCTTTAAACCTATTTCAAAACGATATCTTAAAATTATTGTTCTTAACAGAAGCTTATTCTATAGCCTTCTGTTTTCAGCATTGATCATTGCCAAATTTATGGTCGAAGCTGTAAATTTCCATTTGGTATTCTGGTATGTCCTATGGGGTGTTGTGTTAGTTTGCATAATTGATGTCGTCATCACTGTATTAGCCTTTAAAAAGCGCAAATATGCCATTAGAGAGCAGGATGTTATTTATTCAAAAGGCTTATTGGTGAATTCAATTTCTGCGGTGCCAATTTCACGGATCCAGCATTTAGAGATTTCCAGAAGTTGGTTAGCTCGAAAATTTAACCTGGCGACCCTGAAGATTTTTACCGCAGGAGAATCTGGAATTGATTTGAGCATTGATGGTTTAAACTACGATGAGGCAAAGCAAATCAATGACTTTTTAAGTGGAAAGGTCAATGGAACTAACTGATTTTTCAAAGCCAACACGGCAATCGTCAAAAGGGATTCTCGTTATCTTCGCACTCAATTCGTACAAGTTTATCAGGAATTTCTTTGGCCTTTTTTTGGTGTATGGGCTATCGATATCTAAAAATAAATCACTTGCATTTTTATCCACCACACACATCACACTTATCATTCTGAGTATTTTTATAGTGATTCTGGTGTTAGCGATTCTCAAATTTCGAAATTTTAAATTTTATTTGGATACAGATGAGTTTCACTTATCCACAGGTATCATAAATAAGGACACCACAATCATTCCGAAGTCAAAGATCCAGAATGTCTACGTTAAGCAAAATTTTATTCAGCAACTTATCAATGTCGTTTCGCTAAACATCGAAACCGCAGGAGATGACAAGGCTGAAATTGAAATCAATGCTCTTGATCGTGAAACTGCTCTTGATCTCAAACAGCAATTGTTCAGTAAGAATCACCTTGTTGATTTGGAACTTGATGAAAAACAAATGCAGACCACCGTGTTTTTTAAGGCTTCAGTGAAACGCTTGTTATTGGAAGGCCTGTCACAAAGTCATATCCAAAGTTTTTTGATCATCGTTTCCTTTGTATTTGGATTGTATAGTGAATTTGGCAAATACGTTCAAGATCTCAATCTTGAAGATCGACTAGAATCTTCTGTAGAGTTTGAAACTGGCAATATCCTCAATTTTATTTTGGCCAACCTGCTCATTGTCGCTCTTGCTATCCTTATTTCGATGCTGTTTTCGGTGATCAAAACATTTGTTTCTAATTATAATCTGGAAGTGATTGAAAATGAAGACACCATTGAGATCAATAAAGGGCTGTTTAACAAAGTGTCATTGACTTTAACACCAGCAAAGATCCAAAATCTAGTCATTAAAACCAACCGCCTTAAAAGGTATTTGGGGTTGCACACCCTGTCCATCAAACAGGCGATGGTCAATAAAAAACAACAGAAAAACTTTAAGATTGTAGCTCTAGAAAAAGATCAGGTTTCTCACTTGGTCCAAAAATTTTTTAAGGATTATAATGATGAAGGAGTGTACCAAAAACCCGATAGGTATTACAAACGTTTGCTAATGTGGCGCTCCATTGGTATTGGCGCTCTGGTTAATATTCCTGCTTTTTTTGTATTTGGAGCCTACTTTTGGCTCATTAATTTCATTAGTATAACGTGGATAGTTTTATTTGTCCATTACACCTATAAAAAGGCCAGCTACCAAATTACCGATACCTATCTCACCATCACTAGCGGATTTATTGATCGGTTACGGAATATCAGCGAACTCCACAAAATTCAATCAGTAGAGTTGAAACAGAGCATTTTTCAGAAACAAAAAAATATCGCGTCCGTTTACATCGCTACGGCATCAGAGCAGGTTAAAATTCCATACATTAAAGAACATGACGCCAGATCCATCTATGATTATCTGTTATTTAAGATTGAATCCCAAGATAAGAATTGGATGTAAAAGTGTACTTTTGTAGTCAGAAAAAACAAAAATATGCTAGTCGATTTTAATACCTTACCTGAAGAATCTAGAGTTTGGATCTATCAAGCCAATCGTTCATTTACAGATGAAGAGATTGTAGAGTTAGAATCTAAAATAGATACCTTTATTACAAACTGGACCGCACATGGTAGTGATTTACGGTCTGGATATCTTATCAAGTACAAGCGGTTTATCGTTTTTGCTTTAAATCAAAACTTAAACAAGGCCACGGGTTGCAGCATTGATGCTTCGGTGCATTTTGTTCAGCAATTGGAAAAAGATTACAATGTAGACCTTATGGACAAGATGAATGTGTCTTACAAACAGGGGGATTTCATTGCCTATAAAACACTATTGGATTTCAAAAAAATGGCGAAGGAAAAGGCAGTTTCAAAAAACACCATTGTTTTCAATAATTTGGTCATCAACATTGCAGAATTTAATGAGAATTGGGAAGTCCCTGCAAGTGAAAGTTGGCACAATCGTTTCTTAAATTAAACTATTCATCTCTTACGAGGTATCTTTTTTGAATTCTATTCTCTTAAAGCATTGAATACCAATTTTTTTCTACAAAATACTGTCTAAAATTTCAAGCTATTTAATTGCTGAGGCTCGTTATAAAACTATCTTAAAATTTTATAGGCTTACGAGTAAAAGTGGTACTTTGCCACCGTATCTAAATTGATTACTTAGCTTAAAATACCTAATCTATATGCGCTTTATATTCTCCCTCATTTTTTGTTTCTATATTTTTCCGAGTTCAGCCCAGAACTCTAAAAATCCATTAGCAACAACAGATGCAGTGGCACAACAAAAATGGGTGGATAGCATTTATGACGGGTTGAATCTTCGTCAGCGTATAGGGCAATTGTTTATGGCTAGGGCACTGTCCAACAACAGCAAATCTAATGAAACTGAGATTGCCAAGCTTATTAATGATTATCACATTGGAGGGCTCATTTATTCTAAAGGTGGTCCTGTTAAACAAGCAAAACTAAACAACCAATACCAAGCCATTTCCAAAGTGCCTCTGTTGATAGGTATGGATGCCGAGTGGGGCCTGAGCATGCGTTTGGATTCTACTTATGCGTTTCCATATAATATGACACTTGGCGCAATTAAAGATAACACTCTGATAGAGCAAATGGGCCATCAACTTGGGGAACATTGCAAGCGTATTGGTGTTCATTTTAATTTTGCGCCAGCTGTAGACATTAATACCAATCCTAAAAATCCAATTATCGGAAACCGCTCTTTTGGAGAAGATAGAGACAATGTGACCGCCAAAGCCTTGGCATTTATGAAAGGAATGCAGGGTGCCGGAGTGCTGGCAAACGCCAAACATTTTCCTGGTCATGGAGATACAGATACAGATAGTCATAAAACACTGCCTACCATTAATTTTAATGAAAGACGGATCGACTCCATTGAACTCTACCCCTATAAAAAACTGATCAGTGAAGGCTTATCCAGTGTTATGGTGGCCCATTTAAACGTACCGAGTTTAGAGCCTATAGAAGGAACACCTTCCTCTTTATCAAAACATATTGTTACAGATATCTTAAAGGAGCGCTTACAATTTGAAGGACTTATTTTCACTGATGCCCTAGAAATGAAAGGGGTGTCTAATTTCAGTACACCTGGAGATATTGATCTTGCGGCTTTTCTGGCGGGCAATGATGTACTTTTAATTTCTGAAAACGTGCCTATCGCCATTGATAAAATGGTGGACGCTTATGTAAACAATGTTTATACTGAAGAACGATTGGCACATTCTGTCAAAAAAATACTAATGGCCAAATACAAAGTGGGCCTTCAGGATTACATACCTATAGGGACTGCAAATTTGGTAGAAGATCTCAACCGATTGAAAGATGATTTGCTTTACGAAAAACTTATTGAAAATGCCATTACAGTGGTGCGTAACCAGAAGGAAATTCTGCCTTTAAGACATTTGGCAACAAAAGAAATAGCCTATGTAGAACTGGGTGATTCTCTTGATAACTCCGCCTATCTTGAGGAATTGAGAAAATATACCAAGGTCCATCACATTAAAGCTGATAAGTTAGATGAGCTGCTGACCAAACTTCAAAATTACAATACAGTGATTGTGGGCCTTCATAAGTCGAACGTCAATCCATGGAAACCCTATCAATTTTCAGATAAGGAAATGATTTGGCTTTATGAAATGGCACGCACCAACACGGTTATTCTAGATGTTTTTGCAAGTCCTTATGCGCTTATCGACTTACATTCTATAGAAAATATTGAGGGCATCGTGGTGAGCTATCAAAACAGTGAAATTTCCATGCGCAAATCGGCCCAACTTATCTTTGGAGCCATTCCTGCAAAAGGCACATTACCCGTTTCGACCGCTGAACATTTTAAGGTTGGTGTCGGGTATATATATAATAGCTTACAGTCATTAAGTTATGGACTTCCGGAATCGGTAGGGATGAGTTCAGAAAAATTGAAAAAATTGGACTCTATGGCCAATATTACTATTGCTCATAAAGCAGCACCAGGGTTACAAATCTTGGTGGCACGAAAAGGCAAGGTCATCTATAACAAAGCGTTTGGCAAACACACCTATGACGGCAATGAAATGGTGGATTTAGATGATATGTATGACGTAGCTTCGCTGACAAAGATTCTGGCAACTTTACCGTTACTGATGGAACTGGAAGGGAAAGGCATTGTCTCTACAGAAACAAAGCTGTCTCAAATTTTACCTGAGTATAGAGACTCCAACAAAAAAAATATCACTTTAAAACAAATGTTATCACATTATGCGCGATTGAAACCTTGGATCCCTTTTTACACAGCTACTCTTGATGCCAACAAAAAACCAGATCCTAAGTTTTACAGAAGAAAGTCCAGTCCGATGTTCAACGTTAAGGTAGCAGAGGAGATGTATTTAAGACACGATTATCCTGACACCATCCAAAAAATAATAAGGGATACTGATTTATTACCAAGTTTGAGTTACAGGTATAGCGACTTCCCTTATTTTATTCTGAAAAAATACATTGAACGTTATTATAATAAAGGATTGGATGAGTTGGTGCAAGAACATTTTTACCAACCTATGGGTGCCAACCATACCACGTATAATCCCGCTTCAAAATTTAGTAATTCACAATTGGTGCCTAGTGAGGAAGATGATTATTACAGATACCAAACCATTCAGGGCTATGTGCATGATATGGGTGCGGCAATGCAAAATGGCGTAGGCGGACATGCCGGGATATTTAGCAATAGTAACGATGTTGCCAAAATTATGCAGATGTACCTTCAAAAAGGGTTTTATGGTGGTAAACGGTATTTGAAAACAGAAACGATTGATAAATTTAACACCTGCTATTACTGTGAAGATGGGGTAAGACGTGGCGTTGGATTTGACAAACCGCAATTGGGAACGGCGGGACCCACCTGTGGATGTGTCTCTTTATCTAGCTTTGGGCACTCCGGTTTTACAGGTACTTATGCTTGGGCTGATCCTGATGAGGAAATTATATATGTATTTTTGTCAAACAGAACCTATCCAACCGCCAATAATAATATTTTGCTCAAAGAAGGGATCAGAACTGAAATTCAGAGATTGATCTACGAAGCAATCATTGATTAAACTGAGGACAAGTTGTAAGTACGTAAAGTATGCAGCCACACTCTTAAAAGGTTAAAAAACTTTAATTTTAAATTTTATAAATTTATAAACCCGAACCCTAAGTGCATTTAGGTATTTCAATTAAAAACTAAAACATGAAAATAGGAATTGTATGTTACCCAACCTTTGGCGGTAGTGGTGTGGTGGCAACAGAGTTGGGTCTTGCGCTGTCCAAACGTGGTCATGAAATTCATTTTATAACCTATAGCCAACCTGTAAGATTGGATTTGTTGGGAGAACATGTCCATTATCATGAGGTTACTGTTCCTGAATATCCCTTGTTCTTATACCAACCCTATGAGCTGGCGCTGTCCAGCAAGTTGGTAGATATGGTCAAATTGCACGGCATAGAAATTTTGCACGTCCATTATGCCATACCACATGCGTACGCGGCCTATATGGCCAAAAAAATGTTGCAGGAAGAGGGCATTTATGTTCCTATTGTAACCACACTCCACGGCACAGATATTACTCTGGTAGGAAGCCACCCGTTCTATAAACCAGCGGTCACGTTTAGCATCAACAAATCTGATGCCGTCACTTCAGTTTCCCAAAGTTTGAAAGACGACACCCTACGTTTATTCGATATTAAGAAAGATATTGATGTCATTCCCAATTTTATAGATTTTAGCAGACATAAAACACAATTTACTGATTGCCAAAGAGGTATTATGGCAGAGGATAATGAAAAGATCATCACCCATATCAGTAATTTCCGTAAAGTGAAACAAATTCCTGATGTCATCAAGATATTCTATAACATTCAGAAAGCGATGCCCGCAAAATTAATGATGGTAGGGGAAGGCCCTGAAAAATTGGAAGCTGAGCGTCTTTGTGAAAAATTGGGGATTGAAGATAAAGTGGTCTTTTTTGGAAACAGTAATGAAATTGATAAAATATTATGCTTTAGCGATTTGTTTCTATTGCCTTCGCAAACCGAAAGTTTTGGTTTGGCAGCATTAGAAGCAATGGCGTCAGGAGTACCAGTTATTTCTAGTAATACTGGGGGAATTCCTGAAGTCAACATCGAAGGTGTCTCCGGATTTTTAAGCAATGTGAGTGATGTTGAGGACATGTCAAAAAATGCTATTCATATTTTGAGCGATGAAGACCGACTGCAAACATTTAAGTTGAATGCCACCAAAGAAGCAGCAAAATTTGCGATCACCAATGTCGTACCACAATATGAAGCCATCTATGTTCGAACTTTAAAAGAATGTGCCCTTACTAAATAAAGCTTCCAATATAAATGCTGCCATCATTCAAAATTCCAAAACTTAAAATTTTCATTTCATGATTACGATAAAAGTTAACTCTTTACCAGTGGATTTGGTCATCAAAGATTTGGCTGAAGCATTGCAATTATCTTACCAGCTCCATTGCAGAGAGTATCACCTAGAACTTACCGAAAACGTAGGCACAGGCTATATAAAAGCGATGATGCTTGAATCTGGATTGGGCATTATAGAATACCATTGTCAGTTTAAAATGGATGTGGAAATTCAGTTCGTCAAAGATTTAACCCATCCATTAAAATTTTTGTACTGCACTAAAGGCAATTTTGATCATAGGTTTTCCAATGAAGCTCAAGTGCACGATTTGCATGAATATCAACAAGCTATTGTTGCCAGTAAAGATTATAATGGTCATGTGATACGGTTTAAGAAAGATCAAGAGATCAACCTTTACAGTTTGGAAATGGACAGAGAACAGTTTGCGCTTTATGGAGAATGTTCTTCAGAAATTATCAAATCTGAGCTCAACACTATATTTGGAGATGTCCTTGCCAAAAATAGTTTTTATCACGAAGGCTACTACAGTTTGGCACTTGCCGAAGTGTTTGAAGAGATTAAAAATTTTGAAGATAACTTTCTCCTAAGATCCATTTTTATGATCAGTAGTGGATATCAATTGTTGGGAAAACAAATTTTACAGTACCAAGACGATTTGATGAGCGAAGAAAACCGACATGTTTTAAGGCAGTATGAAGTCTCTAAAGTTAGAGAGGCTGTGCAATATATCAGACAGAATATTGAAAAGACATTTACCATCGGTGATATCTGTAAAGAAGTAGGGCTAACCGAAGCAAAACTTCAAGAAGGATTCAAAATTCTATATAAAGCTACTATTAACAACTACATCAACACGGTGCGTTTAGATCTTGCGTCAACATTGTTAAGAGGCACAAATTTCAATATCTCTGAAGTGGTTTATAAAATTGGCTTAACTAGTCGCAGCTACTTTTCTAAAATCTTTAAAGAAGAATATCAGATGACGCCTACCGAATATCGCAATCTGCATCTAAAAAAATAACAATAAAAAAAACCATCATTTTTTAAAATGATGGTTTTTCGTGTCATATCTTCCTTAAAGAAAATTGGTTGCGTTTTAGAATTGGTATCTTACACCTAAGGCTAATGCAAAATCTAATTCATTATTATTAAACTCGTCATTTCCTAAACCAAATTCTGGTCTGAAATCAAGAGATAATAATAATGGAAAATCGAAATTATATTCAATTCCTACGTCTCCTCCTATAAAAACAAACGTTTGCGTTTCGTCAATATCTAATCCTCTATATTTATTATAATTTTTACTTGCAATACCAGCACCAGGACCAGCATACCAGTTAAAGCCGCCATCAATATTCCATACCCATTGGTATATACCAGCAAGTTTAAATCCGTCATATTCATCATTTTTCTTATTAGAGTTTATGAAACCTAAGTCTAATTCCAAACGATTAGAATCTCCAAGTGCACGCTGGTAAGAAACTTCAGCACCAGAACCATCGCTGTTTCCGCCTATACGTAAACCAATAGCATTGTCAGCAATATCCTGAGCATTCATCATCATGGTACCACCAACAAATGCAACAGCAATTAAAAGTATTTTTTTCATAATTTGAGTTTTTAAGTTTTAACAAATGTACATTTTGAATTGCTATAGAAGCTAAAATAATCCGCCAACTTTATGTTAAAATTGGCAAAATACACCTAATTTTAAGCCATTATTATTAGTCTTAATCAGAATTTTACACCTATAGATGAATAAAGAGTTCAGCGCCGAATTACAAGGTCTTAAGGATCAATTGGAAGGACAGTTTTTTACAGATGACTTAATGAAAGCGCTTTATGCTACGGATGCTTCAGTTTATAGAAAGTTGCCCTTGGCCGTGGCATATCCCAAAACCATAACCGATTTAAAATTGCTGATTAATTTTGCAACAGTCAATAAAACCTCCTTGATTCCACGTACGGCAGGCACATCTTTGGCAGGCCAGTGTGTTGGAGAAGGGATTGTTGTGGATGTTTCTAAACATTTTACCAGAATTCTCGATATCAATGAAAAAGCAAGGACTGTTACCCTACAGCCAGGCGTTGTACGAGATGAACTCAATAACTATTTAAAGCCTTTTGGACTCTTTTTTGGACCCAATACATCTACATCCAACCGGTGTATGATTGGCGGTATGGTGGGAAACAATTCTTCTGGCACCACCTCAATTCAATATGGCGTTACCAGGGACAAGGTTCTAAAAATGAAAACCATATTAAGTGATGGGAGTGAGGCGGTCTTTGCAAATACATCTAAGGAAGATTTCTTTTCGAATACGAAACTGAACAGCTTAGAAGGACGTATCTATGAGGAACTGTATCGAGAGCTTCAACCACAAGACGTGCAACAACGTATCACTGATAGTTTCCCCAAGCCAGAAATCCACCGCCGCAATACAGGTTATGCCATTGATGAACTTCTAAAAAGTGAGGTGTTCAGTACAACTTCAGAAGAGTTCAATATGTGTAAACTCTTGTCTGGGAGTGAAGGTACTTTAGCCTTTACAACAGAAATTACATTACACCTAGATCTACTGCCACCGAGTGAAAGCATAATGGTTGCAGCACATTTTGAAAGTATAGAAGCGTGCTTGCAAAGTGTAGAAATGACCATGCAGCACCATCTTTTTACCTGTGAAATGATGGATAAGACCATCTTAGATTGTACCAAACAAAATAAAACCCAAGCAGAGAACAGAACCTTTATTATTGGTGATCCAGAGGCGATTTTGATGTGTGAAGTCAGAGCGAACTCGTTTGAAGATGTTCAAAAACAAGCTGACGCTCTCGTGAAAGTCATTCAAGATTCAGGATTGAGCTATGCAACGCCTGTTTTGGTTGGATCAGAGATTGATAAAGCAGTAGAACTAAGAAAGGCAGGCCTGGGACTACTTGGCAATATGGTGGGCGATAAAAAATCGGCAGCGTGTATTGAAGATACGGCTGTAGCCTTACCTGATCTGGCCAATTATATCAATGAGTTTACACAATTAATGAAGCGCCATGATCAAAAAGCCATATACTATGCACACGCTGGCGCAGGAGAGTTGCATTTAAGACCCATCCTAAACTTAAAAAAGAGTGGGGATGTGGCGCTTTTCAGGCAAATAACAACTGACGTGGCACATTTGGTAAAAAAGTACAAAGGCTCCATGAGTGGGGAGCATGGTGACGGTATTGTCAGAGCTGAATTTATACCTTTAATGATTGGTGAGGAAAATTACCAACTCCTGAAACGTATCAAAACTGTTTTCGATCCTCAAAATATTTTCAATCCTGGCAAAATTGTAGATGCCTATCCTATGGATGAAAATCTGCGTTATCAATCGGATAGAGTCGAGCCAGAAATAGAAACCTTATTGGACTTTTCAGCATCATTAGGAATCCTAAGGGAAGCTGAAAAATGCAATGGTTCTGGTGATTGCAGGAAACTCCCTGAATTTGGCGGGACGATGTGCCCAAGTTACAGAGCCACAAGAAATGAAAAAGATACTACCCGAGCCAGGGCAAATGCCCTGAGGGAGTTTTTGACAAATTCGGAAAAAGTAAATAAGTTCGATCACCATGAATTGAAAGAGGTTTTTGACCTCTGCTTGAGTTGTAAAGCTTGCGCGAGTGAATGTCCTAGCAGTGTGGATGTCGCGAGTTTAAAGGCAGAATTTCAGTACCAATATCAAAAAGCAAATGGTGTCTCTTTAAGGACAAAACTCTTTGCCTATAATAATGATTTGAACAATTTTGCGAGTAGAATGCCTCAACTCACAAATTTCTTTTTTAATAATAAATTGACGTCCTCATTGCTGAAAAACACGTTCAAGATTGCCAAAAAAAGGACCTTGCCATTGATCTCAACCAAAAGCTTAAATAACTATATAAAAAAGAATGTTAATCAGATAGTTGGATCAAAAAATATAAAAACGGTTTACTTCTTTAATGACGAGTTTACAAATCATTTAGATGCGTCCATTGGACAAGATGCCATCGAATTATTAGTAGGTTTAAACTACCACATTAAGTTTATTTCGCACTCAGAATCAGGTCGCGCATTTTTATCCAAAGGACTGCTCGAACAGGCCAAAAAAGTGGCGAATGAAAATGTGGCTATTTTTAAAGAGCTCATTTCTTCAGAATCGCCATTGGTAGGAATAGAACCCTCTGCAATTTTAACTTTTACGGATGAATATCCAAAGTTAGCCGATGAAAAAGAAGCTGCCAGAAGCATAGCGAAACACACCTTTTTGATTGAAGAGTTTATCCAACAAGAAATCCTATTAGGCAACATTAAACCCTCACAATTTACCCAGAACACCAAAACCATCAAATTTCATGGCCATTGCCACCAAAAGGCGCTGCGCAACCAACTTTCAAGTTTCGAGGTCTTAAATCTGCCAGAGAATTATAAAGTGACCATTATCCCAAGTGGGTGTTGCGGAATGGCAGGGAGTTTTGGTTATGAAGCAGAACATTACGAAGTCAGCATGCAAGTGGGTGAGCAGACGCTATTCCCTGCGGTAAGAAGCACCACAGTAGACACTGTAATTTCAGCAAATGGAACCAGCTGCAGACACCAAATTAAAGATGGCACACAAAGAGAGGCGTTGCACCCTATCACTATTTTGAGACGCGCACTTCTGTAAGGTCCTTATGAATTACTGGATGCTTTGACGAAGTTAGATTTTACAAGAATAGAATTTAAGTGACACCTCATTCATAACCGCCTAAAACTTATTTTTTTTGGGTCGATAATGGTGATTGCTGCAATTAAGTCTTTGATATCCATGTCTTTTAGCTCCTCATCACCAAAAAAAGCAGACAGTTTATCATGTTGGTAATTGTAGATTTTCCAACGCTTAAATTGATATTCCAACGCGGTAAAATTCTCGACCCAATCGCCTGAATTTAAGTACATTGTTTTACCCATCTTGTTTTCCTTTAGCAGCATTTTAGGTTGATGGATGTGTCCACAAATAACGTAATCATAATTGTTTTCAATAGCGAGATCAGAAACGACATCTTCAAAATTGTTGATGTATTTTAAAGCACTTTTGACACTGTTTTTATTTTTTTGGACAACGAATAACGCTCTCTTCCAGATTTTTCCAAACACCAATTGATGATACCATTCAAAACAATAAGCATGTCATAGCCATAACCTCCTAGTTTGGCAAGCCATTTAGCATTTTGAATTGAAACATCAAACACATCACCATGAAAAATCCACGCTTTCTTACCATCTAATTCTAAGACAGTTTTATCTACAATAGAAATATTACCAATGGAAGTCCCACTAAATTTACGCAACATTTCATCGTGGTTTCCCGTAATGTAAATCACTTCAACGCCATCAGCAGCCATATCTATAAGCTTCTTAATGACTTTTAAATGTGATTTAGGGAAATAGCGCTTGCTAAACTGCCAAATGTCCACAATGTCTCCATTCAAGACCAGCTTCTTCGGATCTATACTACTAAGGTACGTGAGCAATTCTTTAGCATGGCAGCCGTAAGTTCCCAAATGTACATCTGAGATGACTGCAACTTCAACTTTTCTTTTTAATTTCAATGGTTTAGATTCAGTTTCTGCAGACAAAGGAAAAAATTAAATATGTCTTAAAGGTTACTGCACAATTAATTAATTATGAGCATTTTATTAAGGAATTGTTACGTTTGTGCAATTAAAAAGTCAAAAAAGGTTTTAAAATTCTATTTTTGTTTCTCTCAGAATACAATTACATTAGCATAAAATAACATATATGGCAGGAAATTCCTTCGGAAAATTGTTCAAGCTCACCACTTTTGGAGAGTCCCACGGTGTCGCTATTGGCGGTATTATTGATGGTTGCCCGTCAGGAATACCCTTAGATTTTGAAGCCATACAATTAGAAATGGACCGTCGCAAGCCCGGACAGTCTGATATTGTAACCCAAAGAAAAGAGTCAGATGTAGTTGAATTTTTATCTGGAATTTTTGAAGGGCAAACGACAGGAACCCCAATAGGGTTTATCATCAAAAATACCGATCAAAAATCAAATGATTACTCGCACATAAAAGATGTATACCGCCCAAGTCACGCAGATTATACCTACGATCAGAAATATGGGGTACGCGATTACAGAGGCGGCGGAAGAAGCTCTGCAAGAGAAACCGCATGTAGAGTTGTGGCAGGTGCCATTGCAAAACAAATGTTAAAAGACGTGAAGATTCATGCCTATACATCGTCTGTAGGGGATCTCTTTTTGGACAAACCTTATCAAGATTTAGATTTTTCAAAGATTGAAAGCAATACTGTACGTTGCCCTGACGAAACGATTGCCAATCAAATGATTGAAAAAATAAGAGAAATCAGGAAGCAAGGCGATACCATAGGAGGAACGGTCACTTGTGTCATTCAGAATCTACCAGTAGGTCTTGGAGAACCTGTCTTTGATAAATTACATGCCGAACTAGGTAAAGCAATGCTTTCCATTAATGCCGTTAAAGGATTTGAATATGGCAGCGGATTCTGTGGTGCTAAAATGAAGGGCAGTGAGCATAACGATCAATTCAATGAAGACGGTAGTACAAAAACCAATTTATCTGGTGGCATCCAAGGAGGCATCAGCAACGGAATGGATATCTATTTCAGGGTCGCGTTTAAACCTGTTGCAACCATCATCCAAAAGCAAAACACTCTCGACAATAAAGGAGACATTGTAGAAATGCAAGGTAAAGGAAGACATGATCCTTGTGTAGTACCCAGAGCAATCCCTATTGTGGAAGCCATGGCAGCGCTGGTTTTAGCAGACTACCAGCTCTTGCGCAGGCAGGAGTCTCATCACTAAATTGAGATGCCTTGAGCTTTATAATTTATAATTAATTAATAGAAAAGATTCTTGCCTTTGCAGGAATGCAGCTTATGAAGAAACTAGCATTACACTGGAAAATCATCATCGGAATGGTCCTTGGTATTATTTGGGCATTAGTTTCCAGCACTATGGGCTGGAGCGCATTTACCATCAACTGGATTGATCCGTTTGGAACCATTTTCATCAACTTATTAAAGTTGATTGCCGTTCCTTTAGTATTATTTTCAATTATAAGTGGTGTTGCTAATATTGGAGACCCGTCGAGTTTAGGAAGAATGGGAGGGAAGACCTTACTTATCTATTTAGTAACCACAATTCTTGCAATTTCACTTGGACTCTTATTGGTAAACACGGTAAAACCAGGCGAACTTATTGACAAGCAAAGCCGAATAGACAACCGGATCAACTATGAAATCTGGGCAGATTCGCAAGGGTATCAAATTAAAGATGGGATCAATTATTTAAAAGATCCTAAATTTTTTAAAAGAGCACAGGAAATTTCTGATTTGACCAAAAAGGATTTGAGAGAAGTTTCTGTTTCAGATAAGATTGAAACTGCCGGTAAGCAAAAGGAATCCACACCCTTACAGCCATTGGTGGATATTGTGCCTGATAATTTCTTTTATGCACTCTCCAACAATGGCCTGATGTTGCAAATTATCTTTTTCGCAATTTTCTTTGGAGTCTGTCTGCTGTTTATTCCCGATGATAAATCGGGTCCTGTGCTAAAATTGGTCGATGGCATCAATGAGGTCTTCCTCAAAATGGTAGATATTGTCATGCAAGCTGCACCATTTTTTGTATTTGCATTATTGGCAGGGGTCGTTAGCAAAATGGCAGGTAATGATATTGGAAAGGTAATTGAAATTTTCAAAGGCTTGAGTTGGTATTCCTTGACGGTTCTATCGGGGCTCCTCATCATGATATTTGTAACCTATCCTTTAATATTGAAGGGTTTTGTTAAAAGAATTCCTTACGCAGGCTTCTTTAAAGCTATGAGCCCAGCGCAAACCTTGGCATTCTCTACATCCAGTAGTGCAGCAACACTTCCTGTAACAATGGAGTGTGTAGAGCAAAACCTTGGCGTCAACAAAAAAATAAGCAGTTTTGTACTCCCTATTGGAGCTACTGTCAACATGGATGGGACGAGTCTTTACCAAGCAGTTGCCGTTATATTCTTGGCGCAATTACATATGATTGATTTGACTATTGGCCAGCAATTGACCGTTGTGATGACCACTACGTTAGCATCTATTGGCTCAGCCGCAGTGCCGAGTGCAGGTTTGGTCATGTTGATTATTGTGTTGGATTCTGTAGGACTAAATCCCGCTTGGATTGCAATTATTTTTCCAGTGGACCGGATTCTGGACATGTTCAGAACCGTGGTTAACGTTACTGGAGATGCCACGGTTTGTTCTATTATAGCCGATGGCGAAAACATGATGGATTATAAAGATCATAAAAGCCCAACGGAAACATTTGATCTCGATTCTTAACCATCAGCAATTATGCATCCTATCGTGTCAGTTAAGTGGCTAAAAGATAATTTAGAAGCACCCGAGCTTATTGTTTTGAATGCCAGCATTCCAAAAGCAGGTGAAGTATCTGAAACTGTTTTAGCTGAAAGACTAATTCCACACACACGGTTTTTTGATATTAAAATTAAATTTAGTGATGTTTTAGCACCCTTTCCGAGCACATGTCCTTCAGAAGGGCAGTTTACACAAGAAGCACAAACTCTTGGCATAAATAAAGATAGTGTTATCGTTGTTTATGACGATAAAGGGATTTATTCGAGTGCAAGGGCGTGGTGGCTTTTCAGGGTGTTTGGTCATCACAATGTCGCTGTTTTGGACGGTGGACTTCCTGAATGGAATAAATTCAAATACAAGACTGGGCCCTATCAATCATATAAGGGACAGAAAGGCAATTTTGTTGGCCTTAAGGATAACAATTTGATGAAATCTTTCGAGGATGTCAGCGCTGAAACTCAAGATAAGTCTCAAATTATTATTGATGCACGGTCGGAAAAACGCTTTAATTGTCTGGTTGATGAACCAAAGGCCGGTTTGAGAAGAGGTACGATTCCAAATTCGATTAATTTACCTTTTGAAAGTCTAATAGACGAGTATTGTCTTAAAAGCACTAATGAATTAAAACATATCTTCAATACGCTAGCCAAACCATCAGACGCACTGACCTTTTCATGCGGTTCTGGTATAACAGCTTGTGTTGTGGCGCTCGGAGCGACCTTAGCTGATTACAATAACATTTCTGTTTACGACGGCTCTTGGACAGAATATGGAACTTTAACGGAATAACAACTAGAACTAAGGGTAATCCAAATCCTGTGGTAATTTCAGGAATATGCCCTAGCTTCGAATCATTCATCTCCAATTAAAATTAAGCCGGCCTTAAGTTTGATATTTTACCGTATTATCTGCGGTTTGAGTCTCGATTCTAATATATTAAGTTAGCGGTTTTGGTTCTTTTCTAGAATATAACAGCTATTAAATATGTGCCGCGCGCCTTCTGTTGATCCTGTTTTTTATCGCTGAAAAATTAAAAATGACAATAGAAACAAGGATGAGAAAATAACATATCGCTTCCAAAAAACTGACCTTTTCATCAAAATAGAAAATGGCGAACATAAAATTGATGAGCGGATTTAAATAAATAAAAACACCTACAACAGACGAGTTTAAACCTCTTAGCGCATAAATATTAAGAAACATTGGAATAATGGTGAATACCACCGCGATTAATGCCAACATGCCATAGAAAAAAGGTGTTTTTTCATTTGGAGAATCGTAGGTGACTATAAATGGCAAAAGAAAAAGAACCGCAAAAAAAACCTGACAGGTTAAGACTAAAAACCGATCCATCTCTTGATTCTTTCGTTGTAAAACCAAATACAAAGCGTAGGTAAGTGCAATAATCATACTGTAAAACAAGTCAGTTAAATTACCTAAAGAGAGCATCAAACATCCTGTCAAACTCAATGCCACAGCAACCCACTGCAATTTAAAAAGCTTTTCCTTCAGAATTGCATACGCCAACACCATGGTTAAAATAGGACATATCAAATAGGCCAATGACGTAGCACTTACGCTAACATTGTTCATTACATAGATATAGATATACCAATTTAAAGCCAAGAAGAGACCACTCAGAATGTTGACAATGATAATCCGTCGTTTGTCTAGCTGCCCCAATCCTTTGAACAAATCTAAATTTGCTTTCAAAGCCTTTGGCCGAAGCAGTAACGACACAAAAAGCATAATAACAACAGAACCTAAGGTTCGATAGCTCAAAATATCAAATGCTGTAAATGCTTCAAGAGACTTGAGCACCACACTAAAAAAGCCCCAAATGCTAAAGGCGGTAATAACTGCAACATAATATTTAGAGTTCATCGCAATGTTTAAAATAAGTTGGCAAATGTATCCCAAAAATCACACGTAAAATATTATAATTTACAGAAGTTTCTGATGTACTTAGGCAGACTGAAACTTAGTAAACTCTTAATAAATTCTTAATACTGTATGACAAATCAATTACCGACACAATTGCTATGATATGAGTCAGTCTACCTATTTTGAAAGCACTAATTTTAAATTTAATTAAAATTTTAGCATATGCGGAAATTATCAGTTAAAGACATTATCTCAAAAATTGAATCTGAAGAGTTATTTCATGCCGTGGCCTCTGATTATTCCTTCACTATCAAAATTGACGACTATGTACCCTATGCTTGTGCAGCAATACATAACGGGCATCAGTTCCGGAAAGAATTATGGTCAAAATGTCTGCATTCGGAATATGACCGTTGGTATGAAGAAGATCCAAAAACCAAAAACATGTTGAAACCCCATCCTATAGTGATTTCGGGCCTAGACTCAAGATTTGAATATGATTTAAACAGAGACCCTGATACTGCAATCTATGAAGATGCTTGGGGCAAACAACTGTGGAAAGAACCATTGACTGAAGATGAGAAGTCAAGAAGTCTTGAAAAACATCAAAATTTTTATAAAGTTGTTTATGCGCTCATTAAAACGTTGGAGATGAAATTTGGATGCTGTATTGTTTATGATATGCATAGCTATAATTGGAAACGTTGGGACAGAGAAGTGCCAACCTGGAATTTAGGGACTTCAAATATTGATAATGAACGCTACAGAAATTCGGTGGAAGATTGGAGGAAAGAATTATCTGAAATTAAACTGCCTAATGGTATCCCAACAACAGCCAAAGTAAATGATACCTTCCAAGGAAATGGCTATTTTTTAAAATTTATTACCAACAATTTCGATAACTCTTTGGTCTTGGCTACAGAAGTGGCTAAAATATATTGTGATGAAGAAGGTCAAGTCTCATACCCAGAAGTGGTGTCTGCCATTAGAAAAGGTCTTAAAAAGCGGCTTCCTGAACACGCTTCAAATTTTTATAATATATATTCCAATTAAATGATTGAACAACACCATATAGCTGCTGAATTAATTGAAACAATTTGCAAAAATATTACTGAAAATGTTCCAGTAAATGTGGCGTTGCCAAGAAAAGGCTTATTGCATATTGATAAACTGCTTCCCTTTATTTGTGTTTACAGATTTAAAGAGCGAGATGTTTATTTTTCAAGGCTTTTGAAAACACAGGCGTCTTATGTTATTGTGGACGAAAGTATTGATATTTCGCATCTATTGGAAGCCATTAGACTAATGACTTCTGAAAAGTTTGATACTTTTTTGATCTTAGAATTATGGCCAAACGAGGACTCTTTGAGAAATCAGTTTCAAATTTACGCTCCTAAAAATAAATCATTGGAGACGGTGAATGCTTTAAGCGATGGGTTTAGCGAAATCAAAAAAACCTTGTCCAATGTAAGTTGTAAAATCATCCAAACGGAATTTAGGCACCCAAAACACTTAACGTCTTTACTAGATATTAATGCGTCTAAAAAATCAGGAACACTGATTATAGGAATTTCAATACCGGTAGTTTACAAAAACACGTACACCAATAAATTGTTCACTCTGTTTTTCAGGAAGTTTTATACCATTTTCTCCGAAACAATTAAAAGGGCTGTTTATGAATTTATAAGAGTGCAAACTACAGATGCATTTGAAAACTATTTGATGCTTGGTAAAACCCACATTGATGAGGTGACCTTATCATCAGATGCAAAATTGGCAGAGATTAGTGAAGGTATGTCTTTCCTGCTAAGAGTTACACCTGTAAACAGTAATGAAGAATGGGACAAATTTGAGCAAAATCAATTCAAAACCGTTCCTTCTTTCAAATACAGACTCCTTGCCATTGATCCGGAACTTGAAAAACGTAAACTTTATAACATCCCTTTAGATCTTATAGAAGACCCCACCATAGCCTTTATTTTGAGAGGTAAACGTCTTGAAATAGAAAAGCAACTGATTATGCTGGAGGAACGCGGTACTGATAATTTTAGATTTATAGGAGAAAGTCTCTATGGCGTGATTAGAGAAGACGTTTTAGCCACTGCAGAGCATATTTTAAAAGTATACCCCCAAACAGAAAACATTAAAAGTTCAAAGCGTTTAAACGGGGTAGAATTTGCAGCATACGCACAAAGAGAAATGAATCATTATGTAGAACTATTTCCAGATTTAGACCTCGGTATTGAAATTAGGGATGATGTTGCAGGCATCATGGTCTCAAAGTCAAAATTACTCATAAATATTGAAATGGACCTTGATGCCAATAGATGTGACGCGCTTATTCAGCATGAAATTGGTACACATATCTTAACCTATTGTAATGGAAAAAGCCAACCCTTGAAGCAAATGTATGAAGGTTTTGAAGGCTATGATCAATTGCAGGAAGGCTTAGCGGTAATAGCAGAGTATTTGGTGGGAGGTTTAACAGTTAATAGACTCAGGCTTTTGGCAGGACGGGTTATTGCTGTACAATCTATGGTTGATAATGCCAGCTTTATAGAAACTTTTGATATGCTAAGAGAAACCTATTCATTCTCTGAGCGTACTGCGTATTACATTACGATGCGTGTATTTAGAGGCGGCGGACTAACAAAAGATGCGGTCTATCTTGCAGGACTAATTGATTTAATGGCCTATTTGAAAAACGGTGGCAAGCTTGAACCTCTTTATACAGGTAAGTTTAATGTGACGCATATTAAATTAATTGAAGAATTACTTTACCGAAAGGTTTTGAAAGAGCCTATTTTACCAAGATTTTTAGATCGTAACGACGTAAAATTACGATTACAAAAGCTACGTGAAGGCATTACCATTGTTGAACTTGTAAATTAAATAAAATGAAAATAGGATTTATAATAAATGAACATTCCACAGAAAAATGGAATTATACAACGCCCGCTTTGGGCTATGCGGCCTACAAAAGAGGGCATGACGTATTTTTTATTGGTGTTGGCGAGCTGTCATATGCCTCTCAAGGGCATCTGTCAGTACGCTGCAAAACTATAAAAGACAGGGTTTTTAAAAGTGAAGAAACGTATTTTAAAGCCCTGCAAAAGGAAGAATTTGTTAATATGTCATCCAAAAATTTGGATGTCCTGTTCTTAAGAAACAATCCTGCCGATGAAATCAATGAACGTGATTGGGCCTATAATGCGGCCTTTATTTTTGGTGAAATTGCTGCGGCAAACGGCGTTATTGTTCTTAACCATCCCAGTAGCTTAGCTGGCGCTGTCAACAAAATGTACTTTCAGCATTTTCCTGAAATCCTCCGTCCAAAAACCATCATCACCAGAGATCACAACGAAATCAAAGAGTTTTTCAAGGACCAGAAACAAAAAATGATCCTTAAACCATTGCAAGGCTCAGGAGGTACCAATGTGTTTATGATGGATAAAAAAAATGAACACAACCTTTCGCAAACTATTGATGCCATTTGTAGAGACGGCTTTGTGATTGCACAAGAATATCTAACCGAAGCCACAAAAGGCGACACACGTTTATTTTTAATGAATGGCGAACCGTTGAAGGCCAACGGGCAATATGCCATAATGCAGCGCGTAAATGCCTCCGGAGATATCAGAAGTAATATTCACGCAGGTGGGCAACCCCAAAAAGTTAAGATGACCGATCAAATCATGGAGCTGGCAGATATTGTGAGACCTAAACTTGTGCAAGACGGTATGTTTTTGGTAGGAATTGATATCGTGGGCTCAAAACTGATGGAAATAAACGTGTTCAGTCCTGGCGGATTAAATGTAATGGGGCAAATGTACGATGCTGATTTTGCAACTCCCGTGATTGAATCGATTGAGCGTAAAGTTTATTACAAGAGTATGTATAAAGATTATTTGTACAATAGCAGATTGGCAACATTATAAGATATGGCCTTAAATTAAGAGTTTTTCTATTGGCTTGATAGGGGTCGACGGTGTAAATTAATGGAATTGAAGATTTTCAGTCATTCCCAACTTTTAAAGGTTGGATTTATTTGAAAGATTTATTTTGAGGCTTTTTTTCAGCGAAATGTCGGTTTTCAGTTGTTTTGTGCACGTTTCTCTTTTTTATCAAATATTTTGAGGCATACAACGATTTTGTTTTTGGAGTGCAGCCCAATGCTATAAATTTACTGTATCAAAATAATGTGCTACATCAAAGAGTATTCCCTCGATACTATTAAAAGTTCCGTTTTTTAGTTTCGATTAATTTTCAACTAAGTTGTTAAATTTTAAAAAAGTTCTTTGCCGAGGACTTTTTTTGTATTCTGTAGGTTCTGATTTATAAAAATTTAGATTTCAATTCCGCTGTCGGAATCATACATTCTTCCTTCTTGCCGTACCATTCATACCTGTTTTTCGCAATATAATCATACACCCAATTTCTAATAAATGGAGGGACAATTAGAAATATGGCCATGAGATTTCTTGGGAACCCAAGTTGTGATGCAATTTTCAATGCGGCTGTCGATTTATAGTAAATTCCTTTCTCTACCGAATAAAGCAGAATAGAATCCATTTTTGCGGTGTCAATATTAAATGTCTCTATAATTTCTTTCCCCACATCACTTTGCAGCGCTGTATACCTGAACATATCATGCTGATCATGTTTGACGATGTATTGCACCGATGCGTCACAAAGGTTACAAACCCCGTCAAAAAGAATCAGCTGTTTGTTGTTTCCTAAATTTAGCGCCATGATATGTTAACTTTTATATTTATGTATTACACTGAAACTGACAAACAGACCATTCAAAATTGCCAACTGCCCACTAATAGCTACTTCACTCTTTCAACCAATTCCAACTGGTCCACACTCACGTTAGTCGTAAACATGCCATAATTTATGGTAGCTTTATTTTTTTCGAGTTTGTCAATGCTGCCGACGGCCCTTCCATCTTGTAACCGGACCCGGTCTCCAATTTTAAAAATAGCTTTCGGTTTTGGTGCTGCTTCTACTTTGATCTTCGCTGCTTTCTTTTTTTGTCGAATGACGTCCACCGTTTTTTCAGCCTCTTTAATGACTTTTTCTTCTTTGGCTTTCTGAACTTTTTTCACTTTGGCAGAAAGCTTCTTTCGTTTTGAGTTTTCAATCTGCACCAACTTGAACAACTCGTCCATCAATTCTCGCTTTCTCTTGTTGTCAAAATATTTTTCAGAAAGATCATTCATTTTCTGACCCAAATAAATCAACCGTTGATTGCTATCATACAATTCTTGATAGCTTTCCAGCTTCTTTTGGATTTTAATATTGGTTTCTTCAAGCTTTTCTGCTTCAGATTGTGTTTTCCGCTCGTTAATCTTTAGGGATTGCTCTGTTTTTTCAAGCTTGCTGCGTTCTTTCTGGAGCTTTGCAATGGTGGCATCAAAGCGGACTTTACCGCGTTCTATTTTCTTTTTTGCACGATTGATCAAACTATAGGGTATGCCGTTTTTTTGCGCCACCTCAAAGGTGAATGAACTACCTGCCTGACCTAAAGCCAATTTGTACATGGGTTCCAAGCTTATTTCGTCAAACATCATATTGGCATTTTGCATAAAGGGCAACTCATTGGCCAATACCTTAAGGTTGGAGTAGTGGGTGGTAATAATACCGAAGGCTTCTCTATGGTAAAATTCTTCCAAAAAGGTTTCTGCTAAAGCGCCTCCCAATTCAGGGTCACTACCTGTACCAAACTCATCAATTAAAAAAAGTGTATTCTTATTGCACTTTTTCAAGAAATAATTCATCTGTTTCAAACGGTAACTGTAGGTGCTCAAATGATTTTCTATCGATTGGTTGTCACCAATATCTGTCAGTATCCGATCAAACAAACACAATTTGCTCCGCACATGTACAGGAATCAACAAGCCGCTTTGTAACATCACTTGCAGCAAACCAACCGTTTTTAATGTGATACTTTTCCCGCCGGCATTTGGTCCTGAAATCACGATAATCCTATTGTCGGGATGCAGTTCAATTGATTGCGGAAAAGTTTTTATATTCTTCTTTTGGTTTGAAATATAGAGCAAAGGATGAATGGCATCTCTCAAGACATATTCTCTGTTGTCAGTAATTTCAGGTAAAATACCGTTCATGGACGCTGCATACTTGGCTTTTGCAAAAATAACATCCAATTCTGTCAAATAAATCTGATATTCTTTTAGCAAATTATGAAATGGCCTGATGTAATCCGTGAGCTGCTTTAAGATTCTGGTCACTTCTTCCTTCTCTTCAAACTCCAAATTGTTGAGCTCCCGCGAGTATCTAAAAGTGGCATCCGGCTCTATATAAACAATACTTCCGGTTTTACTTCCCCCTAAAATACTGCCTTTCACTTTGCGCCTGTACATCGCCTTTACCGCCAAAACGCGCTTATTTTCAACTACAGATTCTCTAATGTCATCTAAATAATCCAAAGCGATATAAGAGTTTAAAGCCGATCCGAAACTTTGGTTGATTTTTCCCCTCACGCTGTTAATGTCTTTGCGGAGTTTAAAAAGCTCTTCCGAAGCATTGTCTTTTACATCCCCAAAACGATCAATCACCGCATCAATATCATTGATCAATTCTACGGTAACCGTAATACTTAATGAATAATTAAAGAGGTTGGGATAATAATCCTTAAATTTTTTCAGGAAATTAATAATCTCATTACTCGCTAAGGAAATGGCTTTAATCTTTCTAAAACTTTCAGTCTCCAAAACCGAGTTTTCTATTTTAAGAAGTTGGATTTCTCTGGTAATTGGTTCAAATCCGTGGTTTGGAATCCGATTATCATTATCAAAAGACGACAAATAATCGTTGGTAAGCAGCAAAGCCTTCAACAAGACTTCTTTGTTGGCGAAAGGAGCCGTCTGCAAGGCTTTCTCTGTTCCCAAATGAGTAATGCAATAGGACGACATTTGATTTAAGACGGTGTGGAATTCAATGTCTATTAGGGTTTTCTCTTGAATGTGCATTCGCTTTTGGTGGATCTTATAATTAAGTTCAAATTTAAGGAAATTTAAAGTTTTGGAATATATATTTTAACACATACAAAAATGGCTTTATTTTTATTCAAAATAAAAAAAATGATTATGGACGTCAAAATGCATTCCAGTTGGCTAAAGCAATTGAAGTCAGAGTTTGAAAAATCTTATTTTAAGGACTTGACCAAATTTGTTAGGGAGGAATATAGTATGCATACCTGTTATCCAAAAGAAGAAGACATTTTCAATGCTTTTGATTGGTGCCCATTTGATCAGGTAAAAGTGGTCATCATAGGACAAGATCCCTATCACGGACCTGGCCAAGCCAATGGGTTATGCTTTTCTGTAAACTATGGGATTGCACATCCGCCATCGCTAAAAAACATTTTTAAGGAGTTGGAAACAGATGTGGGTAAACCCTATCCAATATCAGGAGATCTGGAACCATGGGCAAAACAAGGGGTGCTTTTGCTCAACGCTACTTTAACAGTACGTGCAGGAGCAGCAGGAAGCCATCAAAAGAGAGGCTGGGAAACCTTTACAAGCAGTGTCATAAAAACCATAAGCGAACAGAAGAGGGATGTAGTTTTCATACTTTGGGGAGGTTTTGCAAAGCAAAAATTGAAATTTATTGATGCGTCAAAACACAGGATCATTACTTCAGGCCATCCGTCACCATTAAGTGCAAATAGAGGATATTGGTTTGGAAATAAAAGTTTTAGTAAAACTAACTCCCAGTTGGAGCAAGTTGACGCTCGTGCAATTGTTTGGTAACTACTGCGTCAGATTGATGATCAGGTTTAGGAGCCTGAATAAAGTCTTTTTTCATGATTTTATTACAACTAAAGGCAAGCAGTAGAAAATTTAAAGCAATTAAAAAAGCAACAACAAGAATAGTGATGATCATAATTTATAGGTTGTGTCAAAGGGCTATGAAGATTTGAGAGTACAAATCTATAAAAAAATTTTACGCGTGGATCATGAAACCATAATAACTTAATAAAACGTTAAAATTAAAACTCATCTATACATTTTTAACAATTTGATGGTAAGGGCGTTGTGCTGATAGAATATCTAGCTGAATTAATTTTTGCTGAACTTTCTTTACTGTGGCTTCATCTAAATGACTCTGTGACCATTCTGTTAGTGTCAACCATTCTTGAACGTCTTCTAATTTGAGAGCATATCTATTGGCAATCATCCGATCAATACTTGGGATCTCCTTAAAATCAATAGTTGTATTATTAATGATTTCCAGAATAATTTTGACGATACGTTCATTGGCTTCCAAGAATTCATTTCTTACGGCAATGACAAAACAGGGCCATGGCGTTGGACAATTGGCAATGCGCCTAAATATACCGGAATCTACAATGGGCTTGGTCATGAACTTTTCCCACATAAAATAATCAGCATTGCCATTGCTCAAAGCTTCAACGGCTCCGTCCAAGTCTTGTACCACTTCAAAATTTAGATCCGTTTCCAAATTCCAGCCATGGTTTTCAGCATTGATATAAGCCATTAAGTGAGAACCTGACCCATATCTACTAATAGCGCATCGTTTTCCCTTTAAATCTTCAACCGATTTAAATTCAGAACCATGAGCTACATGAATGCCCCAGATAAGAGGTGTTTGTACAAAAGTCTGCACAATTTTGCTCGGGTTTCCTTCAGCAATATCCTTAACAATTCCTTCTGTCAGTATAACGGCCATATCAATGGTGCCAGTTCTGAGCGCTTCAGTCATAGCGCCCGTGCCGCCGTGGTAATCTTTCCAACGCAAATTGATATCCTCATCTTTATACTCCCCACCCTTAAGCGTTAAGTACCACGCCAAATTGAAATGTTCTGGAACACCTCCAATGTTTACAGTCTTCATTGCATATTTTATAATTAATTCCCACAAGATCAATGTGATCGTGAGGAAATATATTTTTGTTAATTTTACTATTGTACTGGATACTTTTTAGCCTAATTACTCTACTAATTTGTTCAAGGTATATGCTATTAAGGCATCAACAACAGCTTTTGGATCCGCACTAAATTCGCCCGTCGCTCTATTCGCGATGATAGCATTCATCGAGATGGCCTTATGGCCTAAAAGTGCTGATAAGCCATATATCCCTGCGGTTTCCATTTCAAGATTGGTTATAGGCATAGTGTTATAACTAAAACTTGCCAACTTAGCATTCAGTTCATCATCCTCTAAAGCGAGTCTCAAAACCCTGCCTTGAGGTCCGTAAAACCCGACATTCGTAGCCGTAAAACCCTTTACTGTTTTGTCAGAACTAAATTTACGAAATAAGGCGTTATTGCATTTTACAATATAGGGCTTTGACTTTAACGGATTCCAGTTGGTATGCTTTACAAGAGCATCTGAAATCTCGTGATCTTGAATATTTTCATTTTTATAAAAATGCAATAAACTATCAAAACCCGCGGCATACTCACTGATTAAAAAAGCATCTATTGCGATTTCCTTTTGGATGGAACCTGAAGTTCCTATTCTGATGATTTCTAAAGTGGTGAGTTTCTTTCTTATTTCACGATTTTCCAAGTCAATATTCACCAATGCATCCAACTCATTAAACACGATATCAATATTATCGGTACCAATTCCTGTAGAAATGACCGTGATACGTTTGCCTTTATAAGTCCCGGTTTGGGTATGGAATTCTCTTTTTTTGGTTTGAAATTCTACGGTATCAAAATGTTTGGTGATACTGTCCACACGATCAGGATCGCCAACAGTAATAATAGTGTTGGCCAAATGTTCTGGTTTCAAATTGAGATGATATACGCTACCATCTGGATTTAATATAAGTTCTGATGCTTGTATAGACATTAATTTGTTTTTATAAGTTTATTTTGAATTTTACTGAACTTAAAATCATGTTTTATGACACCTCCAAAAATCATTGGAGCATTAAATTCTGAAGAAAAATCATGCTGCTCTTCAATAGCTTCATATCCCTTTTTGTTAAGAACAAGTTGCTCTCCTTCTTTAGAAAAGAATATCTCAAGCACGTCAACCATTCTGTTAATCTGCATATCACCAAAGCCATAGTACCCTTGGAAATTAAGAATGTACCCCAAAAGGTGACGCTTTGATTTTATTTTATAATCTGATATCATTTGAAGCGTATGCGTCTCTAAAGTTGAAAGGCCGGTCTCTGAATCAGGAAAGCGCTCCAGATGAGCCTTCAAACAATTGCTCAAATAGGGAAAAGAAGATTGTTGAACAATGTATGGCTTGAACAAATTATGGTCTTTTCCGCAATATACTTGCCATAAGGAATGCATCAAATCACTATCTCTGCGAGACAACGCAATTTTGTTGTTATAATGTTCCTGCAGTTGTTCCGGTTTTAATTCGGTCAGGCTTTTAAGTTCTTTTTCTCCTTTTACTCTGCCACTGCACACCAAATAGAGTGGGAGCTCGACATTTTTTTGATGTAACAGACTCAGGATAGCAATCAGGTTAATATGGCAAAATAAATCATATTCAAACCATAAGACAATTTCTTGAAATTGATCAGTATGGTTTAAGATATCCAATTCTTGCCGGAGCTCATCTTCATTGATTTCAATGTCATAAAAGTCCAATAAAAAGTTTTTTCTGAGATTGAAAAATTTGTCAGAATCGATACGTTCTATGGTTGGGCCTTCACAAAGCATTTCTTGCCAAGTCAAAAAGTGACCTTCATAATGAAGGTCCTTCAAATAATCGGTCAGATTATTGCCGTTGGTGATATGTAGGGTTTGAGGTAACATTAGCCACCAACACGTTTTACAGCAAAACCTTTTTCTTTTAAGATCTCCATAATTTGGGTTCGGAAATCACCTTGGATAATGATTTTATCATCTTTGAAACTTCCGCCAACACTCAATGTTGTTTTAAGTTCTTTGGCTAAAATTTTGAAATCTTCAGTTGCTCCCGTATAGCCTTCCAAAATAGTGATTGGTTTTCCCTTTCGCTTTTCATATTTGCAAATGATCGGGTCATCTTGTAGCCATACGTTGGAGGACTCAGCTTCTGGTGCATCTTCCGGTGTATGCTCAGGGAACAAATTTTTAAGTTGATCTTGTAAATCCATTTTTTTAGTCTTGAGTCTTCAGTCGTCAGTCTCCAGTTTACGGTGGTTACAAGAACGCCAACTAAAGACTGCCGAGTGCAAACTATTTTTTGATTAACCCTAGTTCAATTAGGCGTTCATGTAAAAATTCGCCAGCAGTGATGTCCTCAAACTGTTTGGGATGGTCTTTATCAACACAGCTTTCTAACACATCCAACTTCATTTCGCTGATTGGATGCATAAAAAATGGAATAGAATAACGGGAAGTACCCCATAACTCCCTTGGTGGATTGACCACGCGATGGATGGTAGATTTTAGTTTGTTATTGGTATGTCTTGAAAGCATGTCACCAACATTTATCATAATTTCATCGGGCTGTGCAATAGCATCAAGCCATTCGCCTTTATGGTTTTGCACCTGAAGTCCACGCCCTTGGGCCCCCATTAAAAGGGTGATCAAATTTATATCTCCATGAGCCGCCGCACGTACAGCATCTTTTGGTTCTTCCTTAATTGGCGGATAGTGGATAGGTCTCAAAATAGAGTTGCCATTATGAATGTAATTATCAAAATAGGTTTCTTCTAAATCTAAATGGAGCGCTAGGGCTCTGAGTACATATTTGGCCGTTTTTTCAAGCATGGCGTAAGCTTCTTTGCCCACTTCATTAAACCTTGGCAATTCAGTAACAGTAACGTTTTCAGGATATTCTTTTGCCCGTACGGGATCATCTTCCACATACTGTCCAAAGTGCCAAAACTCTTTCAAATCGCCTTGCTTCTGGCCCTTAGCGCTTTCTTTTCCAAAAGAGACATATCCGCGTTGACCTCCAATACCAGGAATTTCATAGTTTTGTTTGGCTTCTGTAGGTAAAGAAAAGAAATTCTTGACCTCTCCATAAAGATTGTCCACTAACGCATCATCTAAAAAATGACCCTTAAGGGCTACAAAACCTATTTCTTCATAAGCTTTTCCAATTTCATCAATAAATTTCTGTTTTCTGACTGGATCGCCTGAAACGAAATCCTGAAGGTTTACACTTGGTATCACATTCATCGCTATATATGGTTTTAGATTTAACTGCTTTATTACAAAAGTAACTAAAATACTGTAAAACGTAGTCGCTTTATTACGCTAAAAAAACAAGTGTTTTGAGTCAATCTCTCTATTTTTATTTACATTTGAGAGTTAAAATCCAACCTTATGTTGACACCTACCAAGAGCGCTATTAAATATGATAAGAAAAATCTTGACAACAAGACGCTTCTTCAGCTCTACAAAAATATGTTGAAGCCTAGATTGATAGAAGAGAAGATGTTGATTCTTCTACGTCAGGGCAAAGTTTCAAAATGGTTTTCTGGTATTGGCCAGGAGGCCATTTCTGTTGGGGTGACTATGGCATTGCAACCTGAAGAATATATTTTGCCAATGCACAGAAATTTAGGGGTGTTTACCACACGTGAGATTCCTTTAAGCAGATTGTTCAGTCAGTGGCAAGGAAAAGCAAATGGCTTTACTAAAGGCCGTGACCGTTCATTTCACTTTGGAACGCAAGAATTTCATATTGTAGGTATGATTTCTCATTTAGGACCACAATTAGGCGTTGCTGATGGTATTGCCTTGGCGAGCAAACTCCAAAATAAAAATCAGGTGACCGCAGTTTTTACTGGAGAAGGAGGTACCAGTGAAGGCGACTTCCACGAAGCCCTTAACGTTGCCGCTGTATGGCAATTGCCAGTCATTTTTTGTATTGAAAATAATGGTTACGGTTTGTCAACGCCAACCAACGAGCAGTATTATTGCAAGGATTTGGCAGATAGAGGCAAAGGCTATGGCATCGAATCCTTTATATTAGATGGCAATAATATTCTTGAAGTGTATGGTAAAATTTCAAAACTTGCAGAAAGTGTGCGCAAGCGTTCGCGTCCAATCTTGATTGAGTTCAAGACCTTTAGAATGCGAGGTCATGAAGAGGCGAGTGGCACCAAATATGTTCCTCAGGAGTTGATTGCAGAATGGGAAGCTAAAGACCCTATAAATAATTATAGGAAATATCTTCTCAATTTAGGGGTATTAAATACAACCACCGATGAAGAAATGCACCACGCCATCAAGGCAGAAATTGACAAGGCTTTACAAACCGCAGGCGCGGAAGAAGCGATTATTGCGGATGAAAGTATTGAGTTAAACGACGTATACAAATCGCATGAATATCAGCACATTGAACCACAATCAAAACAGGAAGAAATTCGTTTTATAGATGCCATTTCCCAAGGATTGAGACAAAGTATGCAACGGCATGAGGATCTTGTTATTATGGGACAGGATGTTGCAGAATATGGTGGTGTTTTTAAAATTACCGAAGGTTTTGTAGAAGAGTTTGGAAACCACCGTGTCCGAAATACGCCTATATGTGAATCGGCCATAATTGAAGCCGGCATGGGCTTATCCATTGCAGGAATGAAGGCGGTTGTAGAAATGCAGTTTGCTGATTTTGTGACATCAGGTTTTAATCCGATTGTCAACTATTTGGCAAAATCCCATTACCGCTGGAACCAAAATGCCGATGTGGTGGTAAGAATGCCCTGTGGCGCAGGTGTTGCCGCGGGACCTTTCCATTCACAAACCAATGAAGCATGGTTTACAAAAACCCCAGGATTAAAAGTAGTTTATCCAGCATTTCCTTATGATGCCAAAGGCTTGTTGGCCACCGCAATCAATGATCCAAATCCGGTGTTGTATTTTGAGCATAAAGCTTTGTATAGAAGCATTCGTCAAGAAGTACCGACGGATTATTTTACCATTCCATTTGGCAAAGCAGCACTTTTAAAAGAAGGCGAATCAGTAACAATTATAACTTACGGTGCCGGTGTGCATTGGGCATTGGATACCTTAGAAAAAAATGAAGACATCGCAGCTGATCTTATCGATTTAAGAACGCTGCAACCTCTAGATACCGAAGCTATTTTTACCTCAGTCAAGAAAACAGGGCGTGTGATCATTCTTCAGGAGGATTCTATGTTCGGTGGTATTGCGAGCGATTTGAGCGCCATGATTATGGAAACCTGCTTTGAATATTTGGACGCACCAGTAAAACGTGTCGCGAGTATGGAAACACCTATTCCGTTCATCAACCAATTGGAAGATCAGTATTTGTCAAAAGGTAAGTTTGAAAAGGCATTGAGGGAGGTTTTAGCGTATTGATTCTTTTTTTGCATGGGTTATTTTTGCCACGAATACACGAACCATTATATTTTAAATGCTCAATTTCTAAATCTAACCCATTGTTGATGTTTTAGAGCACAACACTTTATTGATTCACACTCATAAACTAAAATCAAAAGCTAGTTCAAATCTGCAATAACTCTTTTTAAGTCACTTTTTTTTCCTAACTTAGAAAGTTCAATCCTCAATTTTAAAAATCAGATAGCATGAGCGACATAAAAATATATTCCGGCACCTCCCAAGTGAGAGTTATGGAAATCAAAAATTTATTGGAAAATGAAGGTATTGCGTTCCACGAAATGAACAAATTGGATTCTTCTTATGCAGGGCTCCTTGGTGAAATACAGCTGTTTGTTTCTGAAGCTGATGCTGAAAAAGCACAGTTGATTTTAGACAGTAGAACAAAGTAAATCGTTATTGATTATAAATGCAAAAAGTCCGCGTGTAGCGGACTTTTTACATTTATATGTTTGAGTTTTAACTTTGCATGTTTTTTGCAAATGCCTGCACTGCATCTAATACACGCAACAAATTGCCGCTCCAAAGCATAGCAATCTGTTCTTCAGTATAGCCACGTTTAACGAGTTCTAATGTTACATTGAAAGTTTCAGAAGCATCTTTCCAACCTTCGATACCGCCACCACCATCAAAATCACTACTGATACCCACGTGTTCTATTCCAATTTTATTCACCATGTAATCAATATGGTCTATAAAATCTGAAACGTTTACAGCTTCTGGTACATTTTTCATCGTCTTTAATTTTGCGTCTACCAAAGGATTTACCTTTTGAAGAACACTGTAATAGGCATCTCGCTCTTCTTCTGATAATTCCTTAAGATCACTTCGTTCCAAATATGCCACATTCATGGAGTCCATTATTTTCAAAGCGATCTCCTTTTTGAAAGCCGCATATTTTTCGTGCTTTTCAGTGTTCAAATAAGCCGAAAATGCCACTGCTTGCACAACGCCACCATTCTTTTTTAACCATTCCAATTGCTCGTCATCCAAATTTCGGCTATGATCGCATAACGCTCTTGCTGAAGAATGAGAGGCGATAAGTGGCACTGGAGATAAATCAATCATAGCTCTCATCGCTTCTTTGCTTGGGTGCGACACATCAATCATCATCCCTACACGGTTCATTTCTGTTATGACCTGTTTTCCTAAAGCACTCAATCCGTTATGTAACCAAATGGAATCCAATTCTCCAGTATTACTGTCGCTCAATTGACTGTGGCCATTGTGGGCCAAAGACATATAACGTCCGCCCAAATCATAAAATTTCTCCACATTTGTAATGTCCGTTCCGACCGAATAGCCGTTTTCAATGCCAATCATGGCTACCTTTTTTCCAGATTTGACAATACGTCTTACATCATCTGAAGTCAGGGCCAACTCAATTTGCTCAGGTGCAAAATCATCTACCAGTTTATGAATGGCATTGAACTTGCCCATAGCCGTTTCATGAGCCTTCTTGAAACCTTCGTCCGTCAAGTCTTCTTGCCCTGTATAGACAATAAACCACGCCACATCCAATCCGCCTTGGTTCATTTTTGGCAATGTCACCTGTGATTCTAAATCTTGGGTGTAATTAGTAGAGTCAGTAAAGTTTTTAACGTTAAAATCACAGTGAGTGTCTAAGGTAATTACACGCTCATGAATAGCCTTTGCACGCTCTATAAGTGCGATGGAATCTTGACTTGAATTGGTATCTGTCATTTTTTTGTTGTCAGTTTTACAGCTCATAAAAAGCGTGATTAAACTTAAAGAAAGCATAGTTTTTGTCATGGATTTTACAATAAATTTATGATGTGACAAGTTACAAAAATGAATTTATGTTTCTTTAAGTTGTATATTTATTTCATGCAAATACGTTTTTTAATACTACTCTTGATGTTAACGAGTTGTGCTGAAGCACAAAAAGAAGAACCCGAATATTACTGGGACTCCGTTACGGTCATCGCAAGTGCTTATAACTCAACAGTTAGGCAAACAGGCAACAATCCTCAAATTACCGCTTTTGGCGACAGTTTAAAACCAGGCATGAAATATATTGCGGTATCCCGAGATCTCTTGAAAAATGGACTAGAGTACAACACGCCTGTGGTTATTGAAGGTTTTGAAGGTGTGTATTTGGTAAAGGATAAAATGCACCATAAATGGCGTAAACATATCGATATCTATATGGGTACTGATGTTGAAGCCGCAAGGCAGTGGGGAAGGAGAAAAGTTTGTATTGATTTTCGATTACCTATTAAAAATTAAGCGTTGTAACCACTAACAAATAAAGGGTGTTATGAAAATTAAATTTTATGTCTTGATGTCATTTTTAATCGTGCTTTCTGCATGTAAAAAAAATGAGCAAATTGCTGTAGCTGATGAACATGAGAATCCAATTGCAAAGAAAGTCCCTAAAGAACTGATTGCAAATGATGACAAACGCATCGATAATTATTTTTGGATGCGGTTGAGTGATGCACAAAAAAATGCCCAAACTCCTGATGCCCAAACCCAAGATGTACTCAACTATCTTGAAGCTGAGAACAGCTACTTGAAAACGATGATGAGCGGTACTGAACAACTTCAGGATACCTTATACAAAGAAATGGTAGGCCGTATCAAAAAAGATGATCAATCTGTTCCAGTTACTGACAATGGTTACAGCTACTATACCCGCTATGAAGAAGGGATGGATTACCCATTGTATTGCAGAAAGAAAACTGGAAGCGACAATGAGGAAATCCTTTTGAATGGACCTGAATTGGCTGATGGATACACCTATTATGGTATTGGTGGACGTTCTGTAAGTCCAGACAATAACCTCATGGTGTTTGGTATTGATACTATTTCACGTAGAGAGTATGTTCTTTATATCAAAAATTTAGAAACTGGTACATTATTGACAGACAAATTAAGCAATACCAGCGGTAGCGCTATTTGGGCCAATGACAATAAGACCCTTTTTTATGCACAACAGGACCCACAAACATTGCGGGACAATAAAATTTACAAACATGTTCTGGGTACAGATCAATCTCAGGATGTACTGGTTTTTGAAGAAAAGGACGAAACCTTCAACACGTATGTTTACAAAACAAAATCCAATGCCTACATTATTATTGGAAGTAGCCAAACCCTATCATCAGAATTTCAATTTTTAGATGCCAATACACCTAATGGAAAATTTAAAATTATACAGCCAAGAGAAAAAAATCTCGAATATTCTGTAGATCATTATGCCAATGATTTTTATATCAGAACAAATTTGGATGCCCATAACTTTAAACTTGTTAAAACGCCTGTAAATGATACTGCCAAAGAAAATTGGGTAGATGTCATTCCACATAGAGAGGATGTGTATTTACAGGATTTTGAACTTTTTAAGAACCATTTGGTCACCTCTGAACGTAAAAACGGATTAAGTGAAATACGTGTCATGACTTGGGACAAATCGCAGGATTATTATCTGGATTTTCAAGACCCAAGTTACAGGACATATACCACAAACAATCTCGATTTCAATACCAACATTTTACGCTACGTGTATACTTCATTGACAACGCCTTCTACTACCTATGAGTATAATATGGACTCGAAATCTCAGAAATTGCTAAAGCAGGAGGAAGTTGTTGGCGGTACTTTTGACGGCAAAAACTACGTTTCTAATCGCCTATTTGCAACAGCTACTGATGGCACTCAAATTCCAATTTCATTGGTTTATAAAAAAGGAGTAGAGAAAAATGGCAAAAATCCGTTGTTATTATATGCCTATGGATCTTATGGGATTAATCAGGAAGCCGCTTTCTCTTCAAACATTTTAAGCCTGTTGGATAGAGGTTTTGTGTATGCCATAGCGCATATTAGAGGTGGACAGGAAATGGGACGTGATTGGTATGAAAATGGCAAATTGCTCAAAAAGAAAAATACGTTTACAGATTTTATAGATTGTGGAAAATTTTTGATTAATGAAAGGTTTACAAGCAAAGAACACCTTTATGGAATGGGCGGTAGTGCTGGTGGTTTATTGATTGGGGCGGTTATTAATATGGAACCGGATTTGTTTAATGGCGTTGTGGCTGCTGTTCCATTTGTTGATGTGGTTTCTACAATGCTCGATGAAACGATTCCTTTAACCACCTTTGAGTTTGATGAATGGGGAAATCCGAAAGAAAAAGTCTATTATGACTATATGAAATCCTATTCTCCTTATGATAATGTAGAAGCAAAAGACTATCCAAACATGCTGGTCACAACAGGCTATTGGGACAGTCAGGTCCAATATTGGGAGCCAGCAAAATGGGTCGCTAAATTGCGTGAGATGAAAACTGATGATAATCTATTGTTGATGGACGTTAACATGGATACCGGTCATGGTGGCGCTTCAGGTCGTTTTGAACGCTACAAACGCACTGCATTAACCTATGCGTTTTTTATCAATTTAGATCGAAAAAATTTAAAATAGAGTGTAGAAGACTTCAAATTAAAAGCTGGTTCTAGTTAACATCAAGAACCAGCTTTTAAAGTTTATTTTGTTTCAGCTTCAGAAAGGATAAAGGGATAGGCTTCTTTGACTTCCTTTAATTGTGCAGGATTTAAATCTTTTGGAGATCTCCCAAAAACAGCATAGCAATATACTTCACGAAGTTCATAGTAGGCTTTTGATAATTCATCTTGTGCTGCAATAAAGGCGGCATAGTTAGAAGTATCGCTCGTGGTTAAGGATACAACCGCTTCTTTAGGATGGTCAGAAAATAGCTCAAGAGAATTTCCGTTGCAATACGTACAGGTGCCATTGCCATTATTGTCCAAGAAGGCTTTTGTAACCTCTCTTAGATCTTGTAGTTCTATAATTTCACCATCAACCATGAGCTCATTTTTAGAGTTCAATTCTATTCTCAAAATATTACGCTCGTTGATTTCTGCAGAACAGTCCGTACCTGGCGGACATTCAGGAGGAAGTTTTCTATTGATACCCTTATCGGCCGAGATGGTGGTGGCCACCAAAAAGAAGATCAACAATAAAAAGGCAATATCGGCCATTGAACCAGCATTAACTTGTGGCGAAGAGTTTTGTGAGTGTCTCATAGTGTGAAGTTTTAAGGATGTGTTAAAGAAATCACAAAATTGGTGCCAAATAAAAAACTGGCGCTTGATGAGAGCGCCAGATTGAATGGGGTGGTTACATTTTGAAAGTGTCTAGATCGTCGTCGAGACTGCCTGAAGAATCGATTATTTTAGCTAAAGCTTTCATAGTTACCTTGGTATAAATGATTGATGAAATTTTGAAATTAATTCTTAAAACGTCTTTTACTGTTCCAAGTAAGGGTTTTTGAGTTCTGAAATGTTCCTGTTGTTTGATTACTGTTTAATGTTCTCATGATTTCTATAATTTAATGTACCACATTTTTAGATGGTTTGTTGTTGTTTATACTATAGAGACGAAGCAAATAATGTTTTGTTACAGTACTATGCAATACAAAGTAATTTATATTTTTTTAAATAGATAAGTCCTTATTTATCAATATGTTAATTCTGAAAATAATTTTTAAATAATATAGACACAGCCTCATCATGTATTAAAACAGTCACTTCATCTCTTTTAAAAGTACTTCTAGCAGAATGAATTTTACCTGAAAGCTTTTTTTGAACCGACTTTAATTAGAAGGGAGTGTACTTCAAGCATTGGTTAGAGACAATGATCCTCAACTTGTTAAATCTTTTCAACATTAACTAACATTAACCCCTATAATACCTTAATTTTGTGGAAATTTTTTCCGAACGTCCTATTTCTATGTCTGAAACTGCAGAACACCTTAACGAAGCCAAAACCAAAAAGAATCTTTATGATTATCAGCTTGCTGATCTCAACAGGATTTTTGAGGTATTGGAAACTGCTCCAGACAATTATAATTTATTGTACCAACTGCCAACGGGAGGAGGGAAGACGGTTATTTTTTCTGAAATTGTTAGACGCTATATCAAAAACCATAATAAGAAAGTGGTTATTTTGACCCATAGGATTGAACTGTGCAAGCAAACTTCAAAAATGCTGACCAGCTTTGATGTCCACAACAAGATTATCAACAGCAAGGTTAAGGAACTTCCAGACCAAGATCAGTACAAGTGTTTTGTGGCCATGGTTGAAACCTTGAACAACCGTCTCAATGAAAAAAAGCTTCGTTTGGAAGATATTGGATTGGTTATTATTGATGAGGCCCATTATAACTCTTTCAGAAAACTGTTTAAATTCTTCGAAAACTGTTTTATTCTTGGTGTCACGGCTACGCCTTTGAGTTCCAATATCAAATTGCCAATGAAGGATAATTACCAAAAATTGATAGTTGGTGATGATATTTCAACCTTGATAAAAAATGGATTTTTGGCAAATGCAGAGCTGTATAATTTTGATGTGGAATTGAATACCTTAAAAATTGGCATCAATGGCGATTATACTGTAAAATCTTCAGAAGCGCTCTACACCAATTCCTATATGTTGAGCAAGCTTATTTTTGCTTATGAAGAAATGTCTAAAGGCAAGAAAACCTTAATTTTCAACAACGGTATCCAAACCTCAAAAGAGGTGTATTATTCATTTCAACGTGCGGGTTATAATGTGAGGCATTTAGACAACACCTGTAGTAAACAAGAGCGGAAGGAAATTTTGAAGTGGTTTAAAAACACACCAGATGGCATCTTGACCTCTGTCAGTATTTTGACTACCGGATTTGATGAACCTACCGTAGAATCTGTAATCTTGAATCGTGCCACACGATCATTGACATTATATTTTCAGATGATCGGGCGTGGCTCTCGCATCCTTTCAGATAAAAAATCTTTTTTGGTGTTAGACTTGGGTAATAATGCTGTTCGTTTTGGACCATGGAATCAAGCTGTAGATTGGCAACACATTTTTAAATATCCAGATCTTTATCTTGAAAACCTTCGCAATGATGAAGATATTGAGCGCGACTTTGTTTATGTCATGCCAGACTCGGTCAGAGAACGTTTCAGCAACTCTGAAAATATTGATTTTGATGTTAAGGCAGAGTATGAAAAAGTTGTTTCAGAAGGACGAAAATCCATTACTGCTATTGAACGTTCAATAGAACAGCACTCTCAGATGATCATTGCCAATGCCGAAACTATTTTTGATGCACGCGATTTGATCAAATATTTGCAGGATGATATTTCTTATAGAATCAAGCAATATTCCTATTGTATGATGAACAGTACCCAGAATTACAAAGATTGGCTCATAGATGAATACATCCGAAAGCTAAGGTTGAGTTTCAACGGCAAGTTTTAACGTTTCCTTAAAAATTAGAGTCAGAATTAATCGTTAGTTTCGCTAAGAGGTACAGTTTTTGATTTAAGTACTCAAAATCGGTTTTAGGCTTATGGCATTTTATAAATATAATCTTTTAGGCATTTTCTTTCTCGTTGCCATTTTTCAAATGAAGGCTCAGGAAATTCCAATTAAAAGTATTCCTATTCCTGCCGTAGAGCGAGAGGATGACAAAAAGGAACCAGCACCTACACCTATTAAAATTGAACCGGTCAAAAAGGAAGAAAAACCTACGGTTAAGAATCCCATCACATTTGAAAAAGAGAAAACAGAGTTTTCAATGTTTGACAACAGCACCCTTAGAGATCCGGGTGAAATCTTTGATAAAAAATGGAACAGTAAAGCTGTAGAGCAAGGTTTTAGGATGGAAACCATGGAAGATCAGTTTTTGGGCACTTTTAGGATGACCGGAAAGAAAGCCAACATAAAATGTAGAGACCATGAATATCCTGATGGAGACCGCGTGCGTGTTTTTGTAAATGGCATCGTTTTTATACCCGATCTTTTACTGACAGGAGGCTATAAGAATTTTGATGTCCCTTTGGTAGAAGGTATCAACAAAATAGAATTTGTGGCGCTCAACCAAGGTGAGTCAGGGCCAAATACAGCAGAATTCCATGTCTTTGATGATAATGGTCTGCAGGTATCTTCAAAAAAATGGAATCTTCTCACTGGTGTAACGGCCAGTATTATAATTGTAAAAGAGAAATAGTTTTTAGAATAAAGGGAAGAAAGGCTCTTTGGCAATGACATGAAATCCTAACTCTAGTGCTTTGTTTTGCAGGTCAGTGATGTCTACAACTTGATTTGTATACACGGTAAACACTAATGGGAAAACATCTTTTTCAAAAACAACATCCTTGACGCCCTCAACATCCATAATGGCCGCTTCAAGTTTTGCTTGTTCAGAGGCTTCATCAACATCTGTTGTGAATTTTTTGCCGTAATTTCCAGGAATTATATTTTCAGAGATAAAAGTCATTTTCTTAAACGTTTAATGTGATTCTAACTATAAAATTAGATAAATAATTAGACTTCACCTAATGCAGTTCGGCTTTATAAAAGGTTTTGACGCCTATTGAAGGTAACTTCTTAATCTTAAGATTTTTGGAGGTGTTATAATTAAGTTAAAGGAAAAACAGCCGCATTCTCTATTTTGGAAAACACTTCTTAAGAATCCCTTCTCAATGTCCCTTGTCAGCTCGTTCGTTTTCATATGAAATTAAATGCTAAAATAAGATTGCATTATTAGGTCAGTTTTTTCCAAGTAATATTAGTTGAGACGACATTTATCAATCTGATCGCTCTGCCTGTTATTAACGTAAGGATTATTTATTAATCACTAGTCGCTCTTTTTTGCTATTAAAAGTGAAATTCAAATTCTTTAATTAAATCATAAGATATATACTATAATAAGGCCCTCAGATTAATTAATTGAACAGACACGCATAAAGAATAGTGTATTGAAAGATGGAATTTAAAATCAAAATCCTATATTTGTAAGGTATATAGATAATCAGAGACTTATGTTACTGTATTATTTATTTACATTGCAATCACTAGATTAATCTTTCGACATTTCAATTTCCAAAATTGCTTATCCTAAGTATTGATTGGTATTTCAAAATTAACCCTTAAAACATATTAAAAAAAAAGAATGGCTAAGTCGCAACAGACCTTTAACAAAATTGAAAAAGAAAAAGCACGTGCAAAAAAGCGTGAAGATAAAAGAAAGAAAAAAGAAGCCCGTAAAGCAGAAGGAGGAACCGATGGTATCCAATTTGCTTACGTTGATGCTCACGGCAATTTGACAGATACACCACCAAATCCTGCAGATAAGATTAAAGTAGAAGCAGAAGATATTGTTTTGGGTGTACCCAAAAAAGAAGAAGGTGAAGAAGAAGATCCAATAAGACAAGGAAAAGTGTCATTCTATGACAGTTCTAAAGGCTTCGGATTTATCATCGACCTTGAAAACAATGAAAAGTATTTTTGTCACGTTAGTGGACTCTTAGATGATATCGCTGAAAATGACAAAGTAACTTTTGAATTGGAACGCGGTATGAAAGGTATGAATGCTGTAAGAGTAAAGCGCGTTTAATCCACCTTTAATTCATCCATTTTAATAACATCTCCTGGTGCCATTCTGTTTAAATGAATGCTACCAATGCGCACACGTACCAATCTCAGGGTAGGAAAACCAACCGCAGAAGTCATTTTGCGCACCTGCTTAAACTTTCCTTCATTTAAGGTGATTGAAATCCATGAGGTTGGCCCATGGCGTGCATCCCTTATTTTTTTAGATCGCTCTGCAAAATTGGGCGTATGCTTCAATTTGAAAACTTTACAGGGCTGGGTGTCGTATTTAATGCCTTTGAATCCTATGGTTACACTTCGCTGAAGTTCTTCAACTGCGGTATCTGTAATGGCACCATCTACCTGCACATAATATTCCTTTTCAACGTGGTTGCTACAGATTGTGTTGCTCAAAAAACCATCAGTGGTCAGCAATAAAAGTCCTTCTGAATTTTTATCCAAGCGCCCAATAGGCATCACACCATCAGGGAACTCATAAAGGGCACCTAAAAACTTTTTATTGCGCTCATGTTTGGCGTTGCTCATAAATTGACTGAGGTATCCTAAGGGTTTATGAAGCAGATAATGAACGTGTTGTGATGATTTAGATTCTTCCATTTAAAATACTGTAAACCAGTTCTTTGCTCATTTTTTTTCCTTCACCTTTTTTTCGCACATCATCAAACGTAAACCTAAAATCACAACCTTCTTTATAATGGCTACAACCATAAGCAGTTTTCCCTTTTATGACAGTGCCTTTCTTACACTTTGGACAAGTCAAACTGTCTGAAGTTTCTTTTTTGGCCATTTTTTTTGGTTCCAATACCAATTGAAACATATCATCAAATCTGATGAGTCCTTCCAATTCTCCAGTTTCATTTTTGAATCCTTTAAGATTTACTGTAGAGCCTTTTTGAAGCAAGCGCAGGTATTGTTTTTCTGAAACCTTTTTATCCTTAAACTTAAATGGTAGCAAAAAACGACAGCCATTTTTAAAGTCACTGCAACCATAAGCCGTTTTCCCTGTGATCAATGTTCCGTTTTTACATTTCGGACAGGTTATTGAAGTGATTCCTGCTTTTTTCTTAGGCTCCTTTTTCGCTACCGCCTTATCTTCAATCTTTATATGGGAGATGTTGGCACGTTGGGTTTCACTCCGCACTTCGTACACCAAGGCATCCACCATTTTTTTCATATTGGCAATAAATTGGGCTGCGCTATAGGTGCCTTTTTCAATGTCTTTCAATTGCTTTTCCCACATGCCGGTCAATTCGGCCGATTTCAGCAATTCATTTTGAATTGTATCAATGAGTTGAATGCCTATTTGTGTAGGCAGAACTTGCTTTTTATTACGCTCAATGTATTTACGTTTGAAGAGGGTCTCAATAATGTTGGCGCGTGTTGAAGGACGGCCAATTCCATTTTCTTTCATCAATTCGCGCATCTCATCATCATCAACTTGCTTTCCTGCGGTTTCCATGGCACGTAAAAGGGACGCTTCTGTAAATTGATTGGGTGGCTTGGTCTGTTTTTCCAAAAAGGACGGTTCATGTGATCCTTTTTCACCTTTGACAAAGCTTGGCAATAAGTTTTCTTTTGCAGTACCACTAGTGCCATTGGCAGTTTCAAAAACAACCCGCCAGCCTTTGCTCAAAATCTCTTTGCCGGTGGCTTTAAAATTTACATCTGCTGCTTTTCCAATAACGGTCGTGTTTGATACCGTACTATCGTCATAAAACACGGCGATAAAACGTCTTGTAATAATGTCATACACCTGCTGTTGGTTATACTGCAAATTGCTTTCAACACCAGTAGGAATTATCGCGTGATGGTCTGTAACTTTCTTGTCATTAAAGACTTTTGACGATTTCTTAATCTTTTTTCCTAAAATTGGCGTCGTTAACGATGCATATTTTGAAAGGTTACTTAATATGCCTGGCACTTTAGGGTAAATATCGTTGGGTAGAAACGTGGTGTCAACTCTTGGATAGGTGACGACTTTCTGCTCATACAGTTTCTGAACAATCTTAAGGGTTTCATCTGCCGAGAATCCGAATTTCGTATTGCAATACACCTGCAACCCTGTCAAGTCGAACAATTTTGGTGCGTAATCCTTTCCTTTTTTCTTGGTAATGGACACAATTTCGAACTCGTGCTCCTTAACTTTATTGGCCAATACTTCACCATTTTCCATTTTGGTAAAGCGACCTTCTTCATAACTGAACAACGTGTCTCTATAAAGTGTTTGCAATTCCCAATAGGGTTGAGGCACAAAGTTTTCAATCTCTTTAAACCTGTTGACCACCATGGCCAAGGTTGGCGTTTGCACGCGGCCCACAGACAATACCTGCTTGTAGCCGCCGTGCTTCAGAGTGTACAGACGTGTGGCGTTCATCCCCAAAAGCCAATCGCCAATGGCGCGAGAAAATCCTGCGTAAAAAAGATTATCATACTGTTCTGACGGTTTCAGATTTTCAAAACCTTCCTTAATGGCTTCGGCAGTTAATGAAGAAATCCATAAACGCTGCACTTTGCCTTTGTAATTCGCCTGGTCCAAAACCCAACGTTGGATCAATTCCCCTTCCTGACCAGCATCTCCACAATTAATAACCACATCAGCAGTATCAAATAACTTCTTGACAATCATAAACTGCTTTTGAATGCCAGAATTGCTCACCACCTTCGTTTTAAACTTTTCGGGCAGCATGGGCAAATTGTTCAAATCCCAACTTTTCCAATGCGGCTTATAGTCATTGGGCTCCATCAAGGTGCACAAATGTCCAAATGTATAGGTTACTGCATAACCGTTGCCTTCATAATACCCATCATGTTTACTATTGGCTCCCAATATAGTGGCGATTTCTCGCGCTACGCTTGGTTTTTCGGCGATACAGACTTTCAAAATAAGAGTTTATATTTAAGTTGTTGAATGATGAGTAATTAGATTTCAGACGATGTCACACCATCTAAAAATTGGCGTGTGCAAAGTAAAACTTTTTGAAGGGATACTGCAAGAATTAAGATAAAACACACGAAGGTCCCGCTGATCAACTGAGCACACAAATCACCACCAGACCACAAAGAATTTTTCAATAGTGTCACCCTCCTTTAACCAGCACAAAGGTGACCGCTTTTTATCGAGCCAGGTATTGACCTCAGTTGTAAAATCGACATCATCCAACCAAGCTACATTTTCATGGCAATTCATGATCCAATCTCCTTTTTCGGGAATAAAAAATTGAGCACTTTTAAACCGACAAAGTTGATCTCTCCTGATATAAAACCCGACAACACATGCCGGATTCAATTTATGAAATACTGCGTCTTTAAGATCAAGCGGCAAAAATAATTGGGCTTTAAATAACACTTCTTGTTTAATTTTAGTGAGGGCAAGACCTAAATGTTCAAGTAAGGGTTGAGTTTTGGGATGGTAGAGGAGAGGCAACTGTTTTTCTTTGAGCTTGCTGAGTTTTTGAACCAATGCATCTTGTCTATTCGGACCGATCCAATGTGAAATTTCAGTATCGCCTTCATCGGGATCATACAGGTAAAATTTATAGATAATTTCTAAATGGACGGGGCCAGCTTTAGTCATAAGGAGTACATCCAATTCGCCAATTGTTCGCTTACCATCTTGTATCTGTATGTTGTCAGCTAAAATAGTGCATGAGAGGTCAGCTGCCAGTTGATGGAACACAAATCGCTCCACCATTTTCCCAAGTCTGAGATTATGACCAAGATGTTCTTCAAATGGTTCAGGGGCGCTAGTCCTTAGTATATAAGGTTTTAAACGATATAAATCATCATCACACCATAATATTGGAGTGTTCAAATACCCCTCGAAATTGCGTTGTAAATTGTTTAAATCCATGATTAACCTTCGCAAATTACAAATATCTTTTAGACTAAAAATTGTAATACCCCTCTAATACACTTACCTTTGTAGCTTCTTAATATTCCAATCGCCTAAGCCACATTACCAATGTCTGTAAAAACTCTTTCAGAAAATTTAGAACGTCAAACCGGTAAAGATTTATACAATTACCAGAAAAAAGCTATCGACAAGGTGTTTAAAGCTTTTGATGAAGCTCCTGAAGATTACCATTTGCTTTACCAATTGCCTACTGGTGGTGGAAAAACGGTTATTTTTTCTGAATTTGTGAGACAATATATCAAAAATCACGATAAGAAAGTAGTGATTTTAACCCACCGTATTGAATTGTTGAAACAGACCTCAAGAATGCTGACGGAATTTAATGTCACCAATAAAGTGGTGGACAGTAAGGCCAATTTGGATGATCAGGCAGATTACAGCTGCTTTGTGGCGATGGTGGAAACCCTGAACAACAGACTTCAAGAAGACATGTTGGATATTTCTGACGTTGGCTTGGTTATCATTGATGAGGCCCATTACAACTCATTTACAAAACTCTTCAAATACTTCGAAAAATCCTTTATTTTGGGCGTTACGGCAACGCCGTTGAGCTCTAATAAAGATTTGCCAATGAAGGACAATTATAATGAACTTATTACGGGTGAAACCATTGAATCACTCATTGAAAATAAGTTCCTATCTCCAGCAGAAACCTATCAGTATAATGTGGGATTGACCTCTTTGGAAATAGGCTCCAATGGTGACTATACTGTAAAATCTTCTGAAGATTTGTATACCAATACAGACATGTTGAGAAAAGTGGTGTATGCTTATGAGCAACATTCGCTAAATAAGAAAACGCTGATTTTCAACAATGGCATCAATACGTCTCTACATGTTTATGACACCTTTAAAAGAGCTGGGTATACTATTGCCCATTTAGATAATACAGCTACCAAAAAGGAGCGTAAGATGATTTTGAAATGGTTTAAGGAAACCCCAAATGCTATTTTATCATCCGTGAGTATTTTGACTACAGGTTTTGATGAGCCTTCCGTAGATACCATCATCCTTAATAGAGCTACTAAATCATTGGCATTATATTATCAAATGGTAGGGCGTGGGTCACGTATCTATAAAGATAAAGAAGTCTTTAAGATCATCGATTTGGGCAACAACCTCCACCGTTTTGGACCATGGGGTGCTGATATTGATTGGAATAAAATCTTTGGTTCTCCTAACTATTACTTGGATAGTCTTGTTAACGATGACGATATTGAATCCAATTTTAGATATGAGATGCCTGATGCCATCCGTAAGGAATTTGCCAATTCTGAAGAGGTGTATTTTGACATGAAACAGGCCTATATCGATTCTGTCAATAAAGGCGATTCTTCAAAAGTGCTTTTAGAGCAGTCTATCGCACACCACACTCATATATGTGTTGAAAATAGTGAAGATGTTTATGATGCGTTGGCCTTGATGAAATTGTTGGAAGATGATATCAATCACCGCTTGGAACGTTACACACAGTGCATCAGTAAAAGTACCTATAACTTTGTGAAATGGCTGCATGACGATTACCGGATGAAACTTCGTGCTTACATCAGAGAAAACTTTGATACGGTGTTTGAAGACATCCATGGCCATCCACCTGAAGAATAATCAAACAAACTTCAATTACCTTTAAATTTTATAGTCTAAGATTTTCATTTACCCTAACCAAACACGGATTGGGTCAACATCTTGTGCATTCCAACAACGTTTCTTTCTGATATCAACATATCTTAGGGTTATTGTAGACCTTGAACTTCAAGGCTGTGTTGCCAACGGCGATAAAAAAATAATCAATAACATTACATAATAGGTAGATACATGAAAATAGGAGTTATAGGTAGCGGAAATATTGGTGGAAATTTAGGAAAACATTGGGCCAAAGCGGGCCATGAGGTACTTTTCAGTTCACGTCACCCAGAAGAATTAAGTAATTTGATCAGAGAGACCGAAGGGAATGCGAAAGCAGTGAGTGTTGAAAAAGCATTTGAAGCTAATGCTGATGTGTATTTGCTAGCCGTCCCTTTTAAGGCGATTGACCAGTTAGCAGAATTGTATGCAGGAGAATATGGCAACCGGGTGATTATTGATGCTACAAATCCATATCCAGAACGCGATGGAAAAATGGCACAAGACGTTAGGGACGGGAATGAAAATGCATCAGAATATACGGCGATGAAATTTGGGACTGCAAAAACAGCTAAGGCTTTTAATACGATCAAAGCAGAGCATCTCAAAAATAGAGCCTGGAGAGATCAGGATAGGATTGCGATTCCGTATGCTGCACAGGATGAAGACAGTAAACAAGTGACCCGACAACTGATAGAAGACATTGGTTTCGATGCCGTTTATGTGGGCGATTTGAGCAAAACTAAAATCATGGATCCTGACCAGAAAATATATGGCAAATCTGTGAATAGGGCAGAATTGGAAGCGATGCTCTAACATAAATTATAGTACATACAAAAATGACCTTATCTATAAACTGATAAGGTCATTTTTATTTTCAATAAGTTCCAACTTACATAGTCAAGTTATCCTTGTTAAAAACTTATTCCTATCTTTATCAACCTTAATAAAACAAATTAACGAATGAAGAAACTATGTCTTTTAGCACTGTTTGTTGGCTGTCTTATAAATCCACTGGCAACCCATGCACAATCCACAAAAAACAAAAAAAGGAAGTCAAAAAATCAGGTAGAGGCACCAGCACCTGAAAAAAAGAAAGAGGAGGCCATCAAACCCTATGACAAGGTGATCACCAAAGATGCCGTGACTGATGAAGGTCTGTTTAAGGTCCATAAAATAAAGGACACCTATTTCTTTGAGATTCAGGACAGCTTGCTCAATAAAGACATGCTGCTCGTGAGTCGTATTGCTAAATTACCTTCTGATCTTGGTGGAGGCTATGTCAACGCCGGTTCTAAAGCCAATGAGCAACTCATCAACTGGGAGCGTTTTCAAGACAAAATAGTAATCAAAGTCAAATCGTATAACGCCGTGGCCAATGACAGTTTGCCTATCAACATTTCCGTAAAGGCAAATAATTATGAACCCATCTTATATGCTTTTGATATTGCAGCTTTTAACAAAGATTCATCAGCAGTGGTTATTGATGTGACCAAATTTTACAGCAGTGATGTAAAGGCCATCAGCGGTTTGTCAAGCAGTTTGCGGGAGACTTACAAAGTGCGCAATTTAGATGATTCCCGTAGTTTTATCACCTCGGCAAAAAGTTTTCCGTTGAATATTGAAGTCGTACAAGATTTTAGCTACAACGCTGCAAAACCTCCGATGCTTCCGGAAACAGAAACCATTAGTCTGCAAATGAACCAGTCTATGGTCTTATTGCCATCCATACCAATGCAGCCGAGACTTGCTGATCCGCGTGTGGGCTTTTTCACTGTCAGTCAATATGATTATAGCAGTGAAGCTTTAAAATCAGACCAAAAAACATACATCCGCCGCTGGCGTTTGGAACCCAAAGATCTTGCCGCTTATAATCGTGGCGAATTGGTTGAGCCTATCAAACCAATTGTCTATTATCTAGATCCTGCAACACCTGAAAAGCTGCGTAAATACATAAAAAAAGGCATTGAAGAATGGAACAAACCCTTCGAAACGGCTGGTTTTAAAAATGCCATCATTGCGAAAGATCCACCTAGTTTTGAAGAAGATCCAGATTTCAGTCCGGAGGATATCCGTTATTCCGTAGTACGCTATGTGGCAAGCACCACAAGAAATGCCGTAGGGCCAAGTGTGTCTGATCCGCGGACCGGGGAAATCATTGAAAGTGATATCATTTGGTACCATAACCATTTACGTTCGTACAGAAACCGTTACATGCTTGAGACTGGTGCTGCCAACCCGACGGCACGCACTTTAAATACCAGCGATGAAGAAATAGGAGAAATGATGCGCATGGTGATTGCCCATGAGGTGGGTCATGCCTTAGGATTTCCGCATAATATGGGCGCCAGTAATGCCTATGATGTGGAAAGTTACCGTAATGGCGCTTTCACAAGAGAAAACGGAATTGCCGCAAGTATAATGGATTATGCACGTTACAATTATATAGCCCAACCTGGAGATGAGAATGTACGTTTTATCCGTCAGATGGGACCTTATGATCATTATGCGACCAATTGGGGCTACCGCTATATTAATGGTGCAACTACAGAAGGGGAGACCCCAACCTTGAATAAATGGATCTTAGATAAAGCAGACGATCCGCGTTATAAATATGGCAAACAAAGCAGTCGTTTTGATCCGTCATCACAAACTGAGGATATTGGCAATAATTCTATAAAAGCCAGTAGCTACGGACTCAAAAATTTAAAATATGTGGCAGAGCATCTTCCAGAATGGACCAGTGACAAAAGCAATGATTATGACGATTTAAAAGAATTGCAAGGGGAGTTGTTGGGTGTTTGGAACCGCTATATCGGTCACGTTACCACTCATATTGGTGGCGTTTATGAAGACACTAAAAAACCAAACCAAGGCGGCGTGATTTATACAGCAGCCTCAAAAGCTGATCAAAATGAAGCGATGGCATGGTTACACGACAATGCTTTTGCAACACCAACGTGGATGGTTAACTTTAATATTCTCCGTAACATCGATCACACTGGGTATACAGAAATGTTTAGAAGTGCCCAAGCAAGACATCTCAACAGCATCCTTGCTTTTGATGTGATGGGAAGATTGATTAACGGAAGCGCCATCAGCGAGGATAATTACTCAACGTTGGAGATGTTGCAAGACGTGCGCAAAGGCATTTGGAAAGAGCTGAGCGGCAACCAAACCGTAGATGTTTACCGTCGTAATTTGCAACGTGCTTATATTGAGCGTATGGCGTATTTAATGACCGAAGTTTTGAAACCAAGTCGTTTTGGAGATTACTATAATGTTGATCAGTCGGATGTCAGGGCTTTGGTTAGAGGCGAATTGAATACACTCAAAACTCAATTGAACAGCCGTAAAAACTCGGTTTCAAATACAGAAACCAAATACCATTATCAAGATGCTGTAAAGCGGATTGAATTGATTTTAGATCCTAAATAGAATCTACCCTTGTAGAGTAGTAAAGAAATTGGGTTATTTGCAGGCGACTGTAATTAACCCTTTTCTTTTAGTGGACTTATCTAGTTAGCACTAGTGTTCAGTGCTTTGCGTTTTTTTAAAATCAAAAAGGGATACATAGAGTTTTCAGCAACCTACCTGCCCTCTGCGACTCTGCGACTCTGCGACTCTGCGAGAATTTACAATTCTGCAACAACCAACTCCGCGACTCGGCGCCTCTGCGAGAAACACTATTCCGCGCCTCTGCGAGAAAAATTTAAGAATAGTTTAGCACGCAAAATCAATCTAATTTCAAGTAGATGTCGTAAATTAATAATTATGAAACAAGTCTTATTATATAGTGTGGTATTCGTGTTACTTATGGGCTGTGGCTCCAACAGAAACTATACCGAACAAGAGAACCAAGCGTATCAAAATTTACAGGATTTGATAGCTTCAAAATCTTTGGAGATAGTCTCCAATAGTGCGTCGCCATTTGCGAGTGCAGCGTTTAGCCGAGTGGCAAATTCCAATATTTTAGGTCCAGGAAACAGTGCTAATAATATTGATCTTACAACAAACGCCAACAGATTGATCATTAAAGGCGACAGCATTCAGGGGTATTTACCCTATTTTGGAGAACAGAATTTTGGTGGCGGTTATAACGGAAACCATTCAGGTATCGAATTTAATGACGTACCCGAAAATTATAAAGTTGTAAATGACAATAGAAAACATGCGGTTGATATTCGGTTTAAAATTGACGACGAACATCGCAGCAATGAACATTATAATGTCATGATCACACTATATCCAAATAACAGAAGTACTATAAGAATACAATCTACAACAAGAAGTTCTATTGAATACACAGGACGTGTAAGTCCACTGGAAGAGGTTAAGGATTAACAGGGGGTAGGTACAGACCAAAATATTTGAACACTTTTTCAACCCAAACTTGACTGAATAAAATTAAATATTATAAGCAATCCCAATTGATGGCCGAACTCATCCAGACTACAAACTGGTTTATTTTCCCGCAATTAAACTCACTCTTCTAAGTCGATTAAATGAAGACCAACCCAGCGCTAATCCATTTTTCCACCAAAACAGGTAGCGCACCCAAAAAGACCCATTTTACAGTATGTGGAAAACTCCAATCAGCGCGGTACATCGCTAAATATAGTATGTTGAAAAATTCATAACTATGAAGTAAAAGCCGCGAAAATGGCAGGAATTTCTGAAAAAAAATCGAGGTACTCCGATGCATTCAATGACCTTACCCGTTTGATAGGTGCCGAAAGCATAGAAGAACCATTTATTAAATCCCTTAAAGTCAATTTTTTATCGTAATTTAATTTCAAAATTTGACGGTAATGCTCTTATGCAATCAAGATGAGCTTTTTGATTGATATTGCGAGTAATTGTTGAGAAACATGTCTGTGACAAGGCAACATTTGAAAAAATCCTTAGTCTTTGTAAATTTGGATTACAAAAATATTCTCCTTTAGAATTTTGTACAACGTGAGCTAAAATTTTAAAACTTCAGGTTATGGCTTCAAAAAAGATATTCATCAGTTATTCCAAAAAGGATACAGAGTATGTATCATCGCTTGTACAGGCACTTCGCCAACAGGGCTTTGATGTTTGGTTTGACAAAAATATAATGACAGGCAATGATTGGGACGACACCATTGAAGAGGAAATAAAAAATGCAGACGCTCTGATTCTTATTCTGTCAAAGACCTCGGTGGCTTCAGAAAATGTAAAAGATGAGATGTCCTACGCGTTGAGTTTAGGGAAAAGCGTCAACCCTATAAAAATAGAGGAGTGCAATGTGCCCATGCGCTTGGCGCGGAAACAATTCATTGATTTTGCAATCCTTGGCCACGATTTGGGATTTGAAAGGTTGGTAAAGGATATCAACCTTCAATTAATGGATGATGACACTGTACAGGTACCAAAGGGAACTTTTGTTCCTCCAAAACAACATACGGCGCCAGTTTTTCCAACACCGAAGCCAAAGTCTAACAATAATCTTGTATATATAATCGGAGGCATTATTTTGGGCGGCATAATGGTCGTGGCTTTTATTATTCTTTTAGTAGCTGTATTCACTCCAGATTCTGACAACATAGACGGTGGTGACTATGATTCAGAAAACGCCTATCAAGAAACTCAGCTCAATACAACGGTCGAGGACCAAGATTGGAATAGCACTTACACTAAAAATAATTTGGACAGTTATATTGCCTTTTTATATCACTACGGAAAAACAACAAAATATTATACGGATGCTTATAGTGAAATAAACAAATTCCTTCCCAAAACCGCAGCAGTTTGGTATGGTAGCAAGGGTGGCGATTTTAATTTCAGTAAGCATCTGTATTATGCTGGGGATCAAACGACACCACCACAATACGAAGATATCATAACTCCATTGTTTAAAAGCGAACTCTACGAAGGAGAAAATTATGAGCGTAACGGTTTATTTGTACAGCCGGGCCAAAAACTTTTAGTCTATGATGTTTGGGTGGACGTAAACAATAATATCTGGGCCGGAGTTCGGTATTAATACTAATAATAGTTCTGAAGATCCAATTGCAGTGAAGGTCATCAATGGAAACAAAGATAAAAGAGGAGGAATAAAATGAAGGATGGCGAAGTGCATGATTTATAAGGTACTCCAAATATTCTATTTTACATAATATAAATTATAGAACAATTATTAGGCACATGTGTTTAAATAGAATTGCGAATTGAACCTTTTATTTTAGTTCACATAGATACAGATTTAACACCTTTAGACTTATCACAATTAGATTTAATAGGTAACATTTGAAATGATTGCATTAAAAAAAGCTCACAATCATTATTAAATTTCGCTCATACAAAATAATTTAAAAACAGCAACATTTACTTCAATCAAGCCATCGGAATGAGTTTCTTCTTTATATCAATTCCAAATTAATTCCTTATCTTAAGAAGATGAAAAAAATAGTGTTTTCCATACTCATGATTCTTCTAACAACCTTCGCTACAGTCGCCCAAAACATGTCTTCCCACCAATGGAAAGAAAGGATATTGATTGTTTTAACTACAGATTCTTCTAGTGATGCTTTTAAGAAACAAGTTCAGCTATTTGAAAACAATCGACCGGGACTTGAAGAACGAAAACTACAAATCTATCTTGCCTCCCCAGACGCTTATAAAAATTTTAACGCCAATGATGACCGTTGGAATACTGGTGGTTCTTTGTACAAAAAATACATATCAAAGGATAGTGGTTTTGAACTAGTGTTAATTGGTCTTGATGGGAGCATCAAACTGCGTACATACAGCCTCACTCCTATGGAGGATATCTTTGTGACTATTGATGGCATGCCTATGAGAAGATCTGAGATAAAGCGCAATAAAAATTAAGGATCAGATTGACCTCAAAAGATGTTGGTGGATCAAAATACTATTGAAAACGTAACCATTAAATAGTTTTGATTAAAAACACTTAAAAGCATTAAATCCCTGACTTTGCAGCCATTTCCAAACGCAGCAACATCTAAAATGAACAACGTCATAACTTCAATACCAGTCTTAGATTTAGAGGGTTCAACTATCGATTTAATGACCACATTTAAAATTAAAGTGCTGTTACTTATTATTTATAATAATGCGTTTGAACTACAAATCTCAAGGAAGCTTTCCAATAAACATTTGGAAAACCTCCATAAGGAATGTTTGTCTGGTTGGGAATTAGTGCCGCTAGGTTTTGAAATTTGAATTCATTTATGCTTTCGTAAATTTTAATTAATTATAATCCTAGCAGCAGTTTTAGCATTTTTTGTATGAGCATTTAATATGTAAACGCCTGCGGGTAATGTACTGATATTTATTTGTTCTGTCTGTAGGGTTTCAAGAACCTTGGTTCCTAAAAGCGAATAAATTTCTATTTTTGAAATTGGTGTGGATGAGCTAATATTAATAAAATTTCTTGCAGGATTTGGATACACAGTAAAATTTGCCAAATCAGCATCACCTATACTCAAAGCCCTACAAGCCACTTCGCTTTCCACAAAAGTGCTTGCGTTATCTTTTACTGTCCAATTAGTGCTACTATATGCGGCGTTGTCCACTAAAATACACGTTAGGTTTGGGTTCCCGCCAGCTCTAAAATCAGTGATATTTGTGTTATTACCATTTCGTAAATCTAACTCCGTTAATTGAGCAGCTCCAACATTCACAAAAGTTAACGCTGTTTGCTTACTTAAATCTAAACTCGTTATTGGATCACCACCACCACATTGCAAAGATTCAATTAATACGTTTTGGCTTAAATCTAGAGCTGTAAGTCCATTTGCATAACACCATAAACGTTCCAAAAGTGGGTTATTGGTAAGATCGAGATTAGTTGTAAGCGGGTTGATATAAGAAAATAGCCTTTCTAATTTGGGATTACCAGAAACATCAATCTCAGTTAATTCATTTCTATAGCATCCTAAGTTTTTCAAAGCCACATTTTTTGACACATCAATACTTGTTAGACCATTCTCATAACAGTAATATTGTTCCAGCGCTAAGTTTTGAGTAACGTCAACAGCTGTTGTCATTTTATTATTTCCATAATTTAAATTAATTAACTTCGGATTTTGTGACACATCCAATGTAGTTAGATTGTTACTAAAGCATACCAAATCTTCAAGGTTTGGTGCATTGCTAACATCTAGTGTTGAAATTTGATTATTTGAAAAATTAAGGAACTCCAACCTTGTTAATAGGCTCACATCTAATGTTTCTATTTCGTTGTTCCAACAGTAAAGAACTTTTAGCTCTTTGTTATTGCTCACATCTAAAGCTTTCAGTTGATTTTGATCACACCTTAGGTAATCGAGTTTGTCTAACGAGCTCAGATCCAAAGTCGTTAATTGATTGTTATAACAGCTTAAACTTTTTAGAAATATGTTACCGTTCAGATTTAAATTTGTCATTCCGTTGTTATAACAAGCAAGAAATGCCAGTGCTAAATTTTGTGATAGATCCAAAGAGGTAATCTTATTATCTTGACAGTATAATTGTTTCAGATTAACAAAATCTGCAATTCCTGTTAAGTCGGTTATGTTTTTATTAGAAACATTTAAAGAAGAGACATTATATTCAATATTTGCTGTTGTAACTACGCCATCAATAGGACCGGAATCAAGGCCTAGATCAATAAGAGCTTGTTCAAAATTTGGATCAGGAATTGCAGTGGTTTGCGCTATTGAAATTAAAGACGCAAATAAAATAAATAACAAAGTGAGTAGTTGTTTTTTCATTTATAAAGGTTTAACTATTAAAATTATGTTTTGATTTGAAAGGCAAAGGAATCGCTTTTGCAAGGGACAATTACATTTCAATTATAAAGGTATATCTCTTTGTATATAAGCAATATAACATATGTAACAAATTGTGCAAGATATGTAACAACCTAGATTTTTGAATCTATTTGACATAATAAAACTGGTGTCGATAAACCTTTAAATGTAGTTAAAATGGTATCTCTGACGGTCCTCGGACTTTACAGGCCATGTTTCCGAATGATGTCGCACCTAAAATATGTACCTTGCCAAAAATATACCCAATAGCAAAAAATCTAAGTTATGATCATCCCTAAACTCCATTACATATCTCAAGGAAACTCTCCGAAAGAACATTTGGAAAACATTCAAAAGGCGTGTTCTTCTGGTGCAGAATTAGTACAATTGCGTTTAAAAAATGTGTCAGAAAAAAAAGTCTTAAAAATAGCTGGGGAAGCGAGAGAAATTACTTCTCATTTTCAAACCCGGTTACTTATAAACGATTATTACAAAATAGCAAAAACCGTCAAAGCTGATGGTGTCCATTTAGGAAAAACAGACGCCTGCCCTACTCTAGCGAGAAAACATTTATACACTTGGCAAATGATTGGCGGCACAGCAAATACTTTGCAAGATTGTGAAGCATTACTTACCAAGGAAGTTGATTATATCAGTTTAGGGCCTTTTAGGTTGACGACAACCAAAGATAATTTGGCTCCGGTTCTAGGATTAAACGGCTATACCGCGATTATGGACGTCTTAGAAACGGAAACGCCCATTATTGGTGTTGGTGGCATCACCACAGATGATGTTACAGCTATTTTAGAAACAGGTATTTCGGGAATTGCGGTATCGGGAGAAATTACCCGCGATTTTAATACCGTAAAATTATTTAATCAATTACTGAATGCCTCTGCAACCGCGGAACAAAGGCATACGTTTGAATAGAATTCAGTATTTAGTACAAAGTATTAAGAATCCAGAATAAGGATTTGCACACTGGTTTTGGATAAATTTATTTTGTTTTTTCTCTTTTCTTCGTTTTCATTTCTTGAAACAATTCTTTAAACAAACCACGGGCAATCAATACTTTCATGATCTCATTTGTGCCAGCGTAAATTCTGGCTACCCTATTATCCGCATACATACGGGCAATTGGATAATCCCATATATACCCATATCCTCCAAATAACTGCAAGCACTCATCTACCACGTTATTGTGCATTTCTGTGGCAGAATATTTCGCCATGGATGCGCTTTCAGCAGTGAGTTGATGACTTGACACTAACAGTGTGCAGCGGTCTAAAAAAGCTTGATGCACTTGTAATTGTGTGGCACATTCGGCCAATTTAAATTGTGTGTTTTGAAATCCGGCAATGGGCTGTTTAAAAGCAGTTCTTGTCGAGGTATAGGCAATCGTTTTTTCAATGGCGCCTTCTGCGCCACCAATAGCATTGAGCGCTACTGTCAAACGCTCTCTAGCCAATTCGGTCATCATAATTTTGAATCCTGAGCCTTCTTCACCCAATAAATTTTCTTTTGGAACTTTTACGTTATCAAAGAACAATTCGCAGGTATCTTGGGCTTTCATCCCTATTTTTTTGAAAGGCACCCCTTTTTCAAAACCTTCAAAAGTACTTTCCATAATCAATAAAGACACACCTTCTTTGGCTGTTCCTACGTTGGTTTTAACTGCAACGACAGACATGTCACACATATACCCATTGGTAATAAAGGTTTTTTGTCCGTTTACCAGATAGTGGTCGCCTTTATCTACGGCGTTTGTTGTGATAGACTGAAGATCACTACCACAGCTGGGCTCAGTCATACCGATGGAAGTAATCATTTTTCCGGTAGCCATTGGCGGGAGATACTTTTGCTTTTGGGCTTTGGTACCATACTTTACGAGATAGGGCGCAACAATATCAGAATGTAATGAAAAACCTGGTCCGCTGATGCCTTCCTTTGCTAATTCTTCAATAAATAAGGCGTTAAAGCTGAAATCCAAACCACTGCCACCATACTGTTCAGGCATATCTATGCATAGTAAACCCAAAGCTCCTGCACGTTCCCAGATGTCTCTGCTCACCATCCCATTTTTTTCCCATGCATCTGTTTGATCTATAATTTCATTGTGTATAAAATCCCGGATCATTGTTTGCATCATTTGATGTTCTTCTGATGCGTATATTTCGCGTGCTAATAAAACGTTCTGTAACATATAACCTGATTTTTTGGTTTAGTGAAAGATTCAACAAATCAGAAATTTAAGTAAAATCTAGTGAATATAGTTCAAGTTACATAAAGCAAATACATTATAGGACAAATAGGCTTCAAGTTATAATTGCATTTTTTGCATGATAGTTTTTTAGACTAATATGCTATTGATAAAATTTAATACAGCAGTAACAGATTCTACTTTCTGTGGCGATGAGCTTGCTATTTCTACCGCAGTATCAACAATAGTTTGCCAGCCCAAACCCGCTGTAAATACTGGAATTAACTGCATCCATTTGGGCCTGTTAACATCGAAAGAATTTCTATAAACACTAGGAAAAGCAACTACAGAAACTATTATTGCAAACAATACAAAGTAATAATCTTGGTAGACTTCACCTAGAGAACCTAGATTTCTAGCCTCTTTATAAAAGGCATAAAATGGTTGTATTAATACACCTAAAAAAAGTGCTAACCATTGAAATATTGCTTTTGGACCAGTCCCAGTAGTATCACCTTCTGAATCTGATTTAAAAATAGAAGGTCCTGCCGCTTCTCGGTAAAGGGAGAAGTAATTTTGTGAAGCCATAATAAATAATTTAGAATATTATTAAACTTTCAATCTCTTCAAATAACATTTAAAATCCTTAATATCAGTATTTGATAAATTATTAAGATCTGAAAACCTACTGACCTGTGTCAGCGGTAAGTTAATCTAAAGTCATAGGTACTTTTATTTCGGTTTTCAAACCACACCAATAAATTTCTTTCCAATTGTCAGGATTGCACCGCTTATTTTATTAATGTTGTCAACCAATTTTTGCTGCTTAACTTTATCTTCACTATCAGCATTAATTATTTTCAAAAGTTCTTCAAGTTCCTTTCTATCTGTTTCCTTTGGAAATAGTGTTAGAATCTCTTCAGCAGTTAACATGGTCAAGCTTGAAATTTCATCTGCAAAAATTTTCTTGCTCTTTTCACTTGCGGCTTCGCCTATTTCGCTCTTTTTTGCCATAATCTTATAATTAGTTAATCATTATTTTACAATTGATACTTAGCTTTAACTTTAGTAATTGCTTCTTCAACAGCAATGTTAATGGCATCTATCGACAGTCCTGGTTTAATGGTGTCTAAAGTAGAATTAATTGTTTTACGCTGAGAATCATTTAACTTTTTGAGGTTCTCTATCCAATTTCCAGTGGTAGTGTGCAAGGAAACTGCATTGGTATATTCTGTCGTTATAGAGGTTTTTAAATCGAATCTGATCTTTTCAATTGGTGCAATGAGTTCTTGGTATTCAGCCACCAAGTCATTATACAAACTCGGGAAATCCTGCTCTTCGTCATACTCTCGATTATTTATTTCCTTGAAAGATGCCATCCAGTTGGCGCGAAACACTGGTCCATATTTAGAAAAGAAGAAGTTTTCAAACACTGTGATTTTTTGATCAATGAACGAGTCCACCATAGCCAAATGAGACACTTTTAAAGCCTCAATAATTTCTAATTCTTTGGAATGAGCCTTTGTGATTTCGGGTGGAATGGTTGCACAACCACTTATAAGCAGGATGACGAAGATGATCATTAGTTTTTTCATGACGTTGGTAACAGAGTATTAGTTATAAAAATATTACAGGTTAAATCGAGAGAACATACCCAACAAAGGGTATTGATTGTACAATTGTAATTCTTACGTGGGGAGATCTTAATCACTCATAATAAAGTGGTTAAGTAAATATATAAAAAAATGATTACATAGAATTCATTTCATGCCTGCATTATAGGGCCAACTTATGGTATGGCAAAAAAAGGGTATAAAGTCAGGTTGTTGCTTTTGTTATGGAAGCGCTGAAAAAGTTGCGTGGATTTGGTGATCAACAATTAAATGATGCCTATCACACCTTAATATTCTGATTCACCCTAAATAAATTCCCTGGATCATAGGCGGCTTTGATTTTTAACAATCGCTCGTAATTATGTTTGTAACTGGCTTTCACACGTTCTTGCCCTTCATCCATCAAAAAATTGGAATACGCACCGCCCGATGAATAGGGATGTAATGCTTCCCAATAGTCTTTACACCAATTCGTAATTGTATCCGCATTTTTAGGATCTGGATCTACGCCAACAATGACGCCTGCATAATTGGCATCTCGATACGCCCAAGGCGTTTCTTCCGCGCCTACTCTACTTGCGGCACCACTGATAGGATATAAATGCATTTGTGATAAGGGCGTTGGTATTTTAGAACCGAACTTTAAATGTTGCACGCTTACTTCTGGACTTAATTCTTTAAAGAAATCGGCTCGCCAATACCATTGTAAACCGTGAGGGAAAAAGCCGTCAAATAGGGCCTGTATTGCAGGATAAGGCATTTCGCCAACATGCGCAAACACGGGATTGAGGTCTAATACTGTTTTGAAAAGTGTGTCAAACTCTTCTTGACTCCCCGTATAGCACCATACAATGGCGCAGAATTTTTTGTTGTGCAATTCTTTAGGAAAAGGCGCTCCAGGAATAACCATCGTCGCGATAAAACCATTTAAGTCATCTGGCGCATTCATGATAAAATCATGATACCATGCCATAATCTCTTCTGTTTTTTCAATAGGAAATAAGGTGGGTCCACCAATCACTGTTTTTAAAGGATGCGCTTGAAATTTAAATGACGTGACAATGCCGAAGTTTCCGCCACCACCACGAATTGCCCAAAACAGATCTGTTTTTTGGTCTTTATTGACCGTAACAAAAGAGCCATCCGCCAGCACCAAATCTGCTTCCAATAAATTATCGATGGTCAATCCATATTTCCGAGATAAATGGCCAACGCCACCACCGAGGGTCAAGCCACCAACACCAGTTGTAGAAATGATGCCTGAAGGCACCGCCAATCCGAAAGGATGTGTGGCGTGGTCTACTTCTCCCCAAAGGTTTCCGCCACCGACTCTCACGGTATTGTTTGAGGTATCTACACGAACCGATTTAAGTCCAGATAAATCGATGACTAAGCCGCCATCACAAAGACCTAATCCGCCGCCATTATGTCCGCCGCCTCTGACAGCAACAAGTAAATTGTTTTCTCTGCCAAAATTCACGGATGCAATTACATCGGCAACGTCTACACACATAGCGAAAAGTCCTGGGCGTTTATCAATCATGGCGTTGTAGACTTTTCGTGTGTCATGATAGTCTGCGTGCGATGGTTGGATGAGGCTTCCTCTTAATTGTGAGGCAAATGCTTCAATTATTGAAGGGTCTAGTGATTTTACTGAATTTGACATGATTCTTGGTTTTAAGTTGGTTAGAGTTTATTTATTTTGAAACAATCATTCTTATTAAGGACCATAAAATGGCCAATCCCACTTTTTTGGAATCTTCGGAGCTATTATTTTAAATGATCTATGATTGGAAATTAAGTAAGCAAAAGATTTTAACTTTTGGTCATTTCAATCATGTGATTGATGACATGTGTGTGCTCTTTCTGAGGACTGAACATCACGATTTCCGCATCTGCATTGACCTTTACATTGTGTCCTGCCGGCCAATAAAACAATTCCTTTGAACCTACATTCTCTTCCATTCCGTTGGCATCAGTTGTAGTAATCTCGCCGCTTAACAAGTAACCCCAATGTGGGCATTGGCATAGATTCCCTTCAAGTCCCATAAATAAGGGCGTTGTGTCCACTCCTGCAGACAAACTAAAATATTCTGCACTCATTTTCCCTAGTCCTGTGGCATCTCCAAAGTTTGTTCTTTGACGTAGAATAGCGCCAGGAATCTCCATTTTCACCTCGATGTCGTCTTTTGAAATTTTCATGTCTTTTGAATTTAATTGTTGTGGTTATAAATTGATTTACATCAAAAGTAGCATAGAAAAATGCGCTATGAATCTACAAATAGACCAAATAATAATAGTTTTAGACCAGACAAGAAGTAATGGGTAATTATTTGTGAAACAGTAATTTATTTAGGAAGTATACATATTGGAAGGCAGAATTCCATATTTTTTATGGAAGCATTTTGAAAAGTAAGCCGGACTACTAAAGCCTGTTTGATAGGCTATTTCAGAAATATTAGAGCGTTGTTTTTCCAACAATCCCAAGGCTTTATTTAGGCGATACTCTCTTAAAAAGATATTAGGTGGTTTCCCAACCAAATGCATCATGGTTCGGTATAATTTAGATTTACTAAAACCTAAACTTTCTTCAAAATCATTGACATTTGTTGTCGTTTGCGACCAAGCACTTTCCGTATAGGCCATCAAGTGCGTCATAAAATCAACATCGGTGCTCGATAAAACCCGTATGGCTTTATTTTCGGGTATAGATATATTTTGGTTTTCCCCTTCGTAAAGATCTCTTACATCTTCTGTAATAGAAAAATCGCCGTTGACGATATCGCTCAAATAATCGGAGATTTTTATGGTGTCTTCAAAAAGCCCTTCGCTTTTAGCTACAGGTACGCCACCACTAATGCCTATTTTAAACTCTAAATCTGGCGTAATGACACAATTGTGTACTTCTTGAATTTTTACACCACACTGCATCGCATCCGTGACAGAGTCAAAGGATATCAAGAAGGTATTGGATTCCTGCCGAACTAAACGTCCATGAAATTCAGAGGTCAAGGTTTTTATGGAGGTTGTATACCCTCTAATAGCGGCGTTTAAAATATCATAACTGGAGGTTCGTAAGACCTTATGTTTTAGTTTAACCACCATGATGGTTCTAAACGCAGGATCGTTAATAATATTCAGGCTTGTGTTTTTTGATTTTTTTGGGTCTTCTATGCGCCCTAAAAATGATTCTACAATGGTATCATTCACTTCTATAATACGTTGTGGCACCGCACCATGCGAATTTTGATGCAAATCTAAAACCGCCTGTTGGTTGGGAGCTTCTATTAAGCAGAACGCAGTTTGTCGTTTTTCATCGCACCAATAGGTCAAGCCACGACAGTTATATTTGTGTTCAATTTCTAAATCGGCTTGATGCATTTCGGCAACGTGCTTTGCTGAAACGCCGTCAGGAAGATCATGGAAATCCATATAGATTGGCATATACTTGATTTTGAATACAATGTACGTTAATTTTTTTTAAAAATGTTCGATCTAAAACACCTACATCATTGTATGGTTGTGACTTTTTTATGATGCTTATTTCTTATAAATTCTATGAAAATAAACGTATGTCCCTCCCTATACTTCTGCTGTACTCAGCACAAGTTAAACACATAAAAAAATCTTCAAGACACGAATTATACTAACGGACACGCCTGTTAATTTTTAGAATTTGATGTTTCAATTTTGGTACTTAATCTAATCATCCTCGGTCAATAGGATCTATTTATCATCCTTAAGCATCTCTACAATTTTACCTATCTTGTAAAAAACTTCAACAGCTTCCAGAACAGCAACTATCCTATGAATATCACTGACTTCCTCATCTCCTTAGTACCTTTAAAACCAGACGAGTTGACTGATATTCTTGCGCATTTCAAGAAACAATCGCTGACCAAAAAATCAAATTCTTGTCCGTCAAGGTGAGGTTTGCAAATCCCTATATTTTGTGGAACAAGGCATGGGCCGAAGTTATTATCTCAATGAGAATGGCAAAGAAATTACCCAATGGTTTTTTGGCGTTGGTAAGTTTATGACCAGTGCAGACAGCTTTTTTCAACAAACGCCGAGTTTATACAATTTAGAAGTGCTCGAAAATTCAATTGTCTATTGTATCCCTAAGGAAGACCTCGATCTACTGTTTGCCAAATACCACAAAATGGAAAAATTAGGCCGATTGGTCACTACCGAGATGCTGACAAAAATGGTCAATAAACTTAACGCCCTTCAGTTTCAAACCGCAAAGGAACGTTATGATTATATGCTGGCCGAGTTTCCGGATATTTCCCATCAAGTACCCTTAGGTCATATCGCGTCTTATTTGGGGATGACACAAGAAACCTTAAGCCGCATCAGAAAAGGCGATGCCCGAAAATAACCACCACCATTTAGTGAACAGTTCTAAATTCCCTCACACCTACCATCTCACACCTAACCTTCCCATCGCCCCACTATTTGACCTATGTCAAAAGAAGAGTTAAACTTCAGTGATATCTTTGTAGTGTATTTATAAAACCATTTATAATGAAAAGAAAAAAAGTGGTAGTAGCGATTCTCTTGTTTGTCATTGCAACCGCAGTGCCTTCTTATATGACAGCGCAGCAATTGGATCCGGAGTTGACCAATTTAATCCAAAAAGGACTCAACAAAAGCCACAACCTGAATACCAATCGGATTGAAGCAGAACAGGCCCAAGTAGACCAGCAATTAGCAAAATCCGTGTTCTTGCCAAAAATCACCCTTAATGGCAGTTTTACAAGACTCAACGACGACATTACATTTGATCAGAACACTCAAAACTTACTCCTGGCCACCCAAAAACTCGTTATTAAGGAGGCGGTTGGATTACCGTTTAATTCGCCCTTTCCTGATAACATCCCATTAGAGGATGCGCCGAATCTACAAAACAAAAACATCCTAAAATCGTCGGTCGATTTGGATTGGGTGCTGTTCAGCGGCCTTGAAGCCAGTAATGCCCTAAAGGCGAGTCAGCATAAGGAAACTTCCCTGAATTATTTGGGACTTGCAGAAAAGGATAAAGTCGCCTTAAAAATTATTGAAGCCTATGATAAATTGGCTTTGGTCAAAGCCTCCAAAAAAGTGCTGACCACTTCAGAAGAGTACCTGGAAGAACAAGTGTTCTATGTCAAAAAAGCTATTGAGAATGGGTTGGCAACACCTATCAGCCGAAAAAAAATTGAATTGGCACAGCAACAATTGGCAGGCAAACAATTGGATTTTGAACACAATAACATTTTGCTCATTGAAGTGCTCCACCAACTTACGGGAGAAACCAAAGCGAATTTAAGATTGTTAGAGCCGCAATTACAGTCCGTTTCTGTTGCTGAGGCTGCCACTGCCGAAAAACGCAATGAAATCAAAGCGTTGGAAGAAGCTGAAAAAGCAACCCTCTACAAAGCAAAAATGGAGAAAAGTAATTTTATTCCGAAGGTAGCCGTCAAGGGTCATTATGAATTTATTGAAGACGATTTATCGCTCTTAGATCCAAAATGGTTTATCGGTGCAGGAATCCGATGGAATGTCTTTGACGGCAACCAATCCCGATTAAAAAGTAAAAAGGCACATTTGGAAAGTCAGAAATACAGAGATCAAATAGAAGATTCGGAAGAAATGATCGCGCTGAGCATCACCAAAGCCGAGCTGACCTATCAGGCATCACTTCAAAACACAACCATAGTCAAAAAGGAAATTGAATTGGCCAATGAGACTTATGAAATGATCAACAAACAGTATAAAAACAACCTGGCGTCCATCAATGACGTGCTTGATGCGCTAAATGATGTTGAAAAAGCCAATTTCAAATTACAGGAATCCTATTTTAATGAACGACGTGCTGTGGCCGATTTGCTGCACGCCAAAGGCATACTCACTTATTAACCACACACTATCCCAACATATGAAAACACATACCACCATAGTTTTGGCCACCTTTGCCCTACTCGCATTAAATGCTTGCAAAAACGAAGAGATCACTTCCAACAGAGGAAAAGTAAAGTTTGAAACCATTTCCGTCAGTAGTAAAATAGGCGGACGGATTGATAAGATTTACGTTGAAGAAGGCCAAACCGTCAAAAAAGGCGACACGCTTGCGCTGATGAACGTCCCCGAAGTCAATGCCAAACTCATGCAAGCCGAAGGCGCCATTACCGCTGCCAAAGGACAATTGAATATGGCCTTTAATGGCGCTACGGTAGAGCAGCTCAACCAAATTGAAGGTCAGTTGAATTCTGGGAAAGCCCAATTGGAGTTTGCACAGGAATCGTATAATAGATTGCAAAATATGTATCAGGACTCTTTAGTGAGCCAGCAGCAATTTGATGAAGTAAAAATGAAACTCAATATGGCCAAGGCACAGGTGAAAGCCTTAGAAGCCAAAAGTGACGAGGTCAAAAAAGGCGCCCGTTCAGAACAAATAGCCCAAGCCCAAGGTCAATTGGACAGAGCGCTTGGCGCCAAAGAGGAAGTCATGTCGGCCTCTGATGAGCAGTACCTGATTGCACCTGCAAACATGTCTGTAGAAACCGTAACCTTGGAGGAAGGCGAACTGCTGACCCCCGGATATACCTTGTTCAACGGCTATAAAACCGATAGCATGTATTTCAGATTCACCATTCCAGAATCAGAGATTTATGATTTTGAAGTGGGCAAAGCACTCATAGTGGTCAATCCTTATACGAAAGAAGAAACAAACGCCAAAATTGTAGCCATTAAACAACTGGCCCAATATGCTGATATTACCAGCACCTCACCTTTGTATGAGTTGTCTGAATCTATTTATGAACTGAAGGTTGTACCAACAGTTGATATATCTGATCAACAATTTTACACCAACGCCACCATCCTTATAAAACGCTAACCCATGAAAAATTTCAGAAGTTTACTCAAGGTAGAATTCAAGCGTATTTTTTCAAATAGCGTGTTGATGGCTATCTTTTTTGGTGCCCCCATTGGCTATGGTATTTTGTTCGGCTATGTGTACCAACAAGCCAAGGTTAAGGATTTGCCCATCGTTATTGTGGACCAAGACCAAAGTCCCACAACAGATAAGATCATTGATGCCTTTGAAGTTAATGAAGGCTTGTTTGTTAAAGATGTGCGCACTACTCCTGGTGCTATTGTAGATGAGATGCCAACCGAACAATATGCGGCAGTCATCACCTTGCCTACCGATTTTGAAAAAAACGTCCTCCAAAAAAAGCATCCTGAAATCCGTGTAGATCTCAATATGGCAAACATCGTCAATGCCAATACCGCAAGCAATCATATCAATACAGTGTTGATGACTTTAAATGCCGGTATGGAAATAGAAGGTCTTAAAAAACAAGGCATGCACCCTGATCAAGCAAAAGCGTCTTATGAGAGTTTTAAAATCAACTTCAATAAACTTTACAATGCTACAGGCAACTATGTCACGTTCATGCTCCCGGGCATCTTGGCCGCCATCATGCAACAAATCATATTTTTAGCCATGGCCTTAGCGTTTTCAAGAGATTTTGAAGATGGTTATTTTGCCAATCTTGTAAAAGATCATAAGTCGTCCTTATACCTTATTTTATTAAAATCAACGCCGTTTTTGATCATGCTGCCATTTATATGGCTGATCATAAGTTCGTTTTTTGTTTATTTTAGGATTACTGCTGACATTTTTAATTTCCCAATGTTAGTATTGACCGTCCTTCTTACGTTGGCGTCGATGTTCATTGGCATGTTGTTTTCCATTGCCATCCCAAGCCAATTAAAAGCTACTGAATTATTGATGGTCATCTCCACCCCCGCTTTTATTTTGAGTGGTTTTACATGGCCAACCGCAGCCATACCTCATGCCATTACTAGCGTATCCCAATTTATTCCGGTAACGCAGTTTTTGAGTGGCTTTAGGAAAATTGCGTTTTATGGTGGCGATTTAGCGTCCATTTCATCAGAGATAACCATGTTATCGCTCATCACTGGCGTCGCTTTTGTGGCGATGGTGTTACTGCTACAATTTAAGATTAATGAAACGGTTAAAAAGCAGGCTTAGTTACTGAACCTTGGGAATGGAGATGCCTATATCATGCTCAACGCTGCACAGTTATCCCCATGAATGTATCGGATGTCTCAGATGAATTTTTACTCTCTTGAGTGTAGAATTTGTATAGAATCCACGGGCCTAGACACCTGCGACAGCTGTCAATCTTGAAGAAACTCCCATAGTTCTATGATCCGCTTCTCAGTCCAATACAATCACCTCGCTCTTTAAGATCCACTTCCCATTAACTTGAGCACTGCTTGTGACTGTAATTTTATAGGGGCCTGTTTTTTTAAAAACGTCAATAAGCCTGAGGTTTTTATGGACGGCTGTATTAATTACAACTGGCTCGGTAAGTAGAGCACCAGTAGTGGCATTAAAAATATAGAGGCTTTTAGTGGTTGGTTTAATATCCCAAAAGCCAATCTCATCGGCCCCGTCGTTATTAAGGTCTCTCAGGTTTTCTATCTGTGATTGGTACGCACCTGTAATGTTGATAGGTTCTAAGTCCTTATTACTAAAAATGATCACGCTGTTGCAGCCTCCTTTGCATTCTACTAAATCACTGCTTTGGTCTTCCGTAGTTGTAACGGCGCTTATTTCTGGAGAGATCACAGTCGCAAAGTCTGATAGACCGTCGCCATTAAAATCGCCGTACAGTTTCCTTTTATTAGCAAGGATCACATTATTTTCACGCGCACTAGGGAAAATAGGCACATCAAGGTCTTTAGCATTTTCAGCAACGCCTTCCCTTAGAATTTTAAAATCACCATTTTTATTCATCACTGAGAGAAATGAGGGATAATCTGCTTCTATTCCGTTGTAGTTGACGCGCTTGGTGAAGGTCACTAAATAGTTTCCTGCCTCTTCCGTGATGATAAGCTGGTCATCTAAAATACGCTGTGTATAATCTGGAAATTGTTGAAACAGCAAATTCTTATCTTGCTGCACTTGGGTTTTGGTGCGCTCTTTTCCGTAATAGGTTACGACATCCATATAGTCGCGTTGTAGGTAAGGAGACTTAAGTTGTGTATGGGCTTCGTTCCATTGTTCTACAAAATTACTTACCTCTTTTTCGTCTTTAGGATTGACCTCATTGCAACCAAATAAAAGTAAGACGAGCAGGCAGGACATTAATGAAAAATACTTCATAAATTTACTGGGGTTTTAGCTTAAAAAATGAAAGTTAAAGATACGTACTTTTTTGATGACTTTAGATTACGCTTGGTGGAAACGGACAAGCATAAAAACGTTAGCATGGGGAAAGTGCTTGGTTTTAACTAATTTAGAGACCATTAAAATCACGAACTGAGAGATCAATGCTTTGGAAGTTGCAATCACATGTAAAATTAAGGTTGTCAGAGGCAGCTTCCCGTTGATTTTATGTGATGCTATTGGAAAACTATAAGAAATATTCAAAAATTTAAAAATGAAAAATAATTACCTGTTAATAACGCTTATACTATTTGCGCTCACCAACTCCTGCGCCCAAAATCAACAAAAAGTGATAGCTATAAATGTGTTGCTCACATTACCTGAGGACGTTGCCCGAGAAGCCATTCAATTAAATGGTGCGATATTGAAAAACCATCCCAAGAATATCACTCTCAACGATAATCAGATCCCTCACATCACCTTATTACAGTGTTACGTGCAAGAAACGAATCTGCCCAAAATAGAAAAATTATTACTTGGCCTCTATAAAACTATAAAGAATGATACCCTTTTGGTTGATGAGCTCCAATATAAAAAGGATAAGACCGAGAGTTTCGCTTCAATGGGAATTGAAAAAAGTAAATCGCTAATGGCACTTCATAAAAAGACCATTTCTCTTTTGGAACCATACATCCTTGACAACGGCTCTCAGGAATCGTATGTACAAAATGCAGATGGAACGCCCATAGATGAATTTACCATTACCTATGTGCCCAAATTTGTAAGTGCACACAGCTTTGAAAATTATAATCCACACATCAGCCTGGGTGTTGCTAAAACGTCTTTGTTGGATAGTTTGGCGGAACATAATTTTCGCACCATGAAATTCCAGGCGGCCTCCATATCCGTGTATCAGTTGGGAGCTTTCGGTACCGCCCAAAAATTACTTTGGGAATCGGAATAGCGTTGCGTTGTTGAAATTGAAAAAAAACAGACTTAGGAAAGAACTCACATTGTGAAGTGAAATTTAATTTGCACTCAAACCAATGTTCACCAAACCACATAAAAAAAGCCAGCAACATGCTGGCTTTAATCGTTTATTTAGGGGTAATTACTTACTTAGGCATTACAACCGAATCAATTGCATGAATAACACCGTTAGATGCAGCAACATCGGCCATAACTACTGTAGATGTCCCGCCATTAGCGTCAGTCAACATCACTTTGTCACCGTTTAAACTTAAAGTGATAGCGCCTCCGTTTACTGTATCCACAGTAAATTTGCCGTTATTCTTTTTTATAGCATCGATAACTGCAGCAGCTTCAAATTTACCTGATACCACGTGGTAGGTTAAAATACCAGATAATTTACTTTTGTTCTCTGGTTTCAATAACGTCTCTACAGTTCCTTCTGGTAACTTCGCAAAAGCGTCATTTGTTGGAGCGAACACGGTGAATGGTCCTGTTCCACTTAATGTTTCTACCAAATCGGCAGCTTTTACTGCAGCAACTAATGTTGTAAAGTTCTCGTTTCCTACCGCAACTTCTACAATGTTTGGTTCTGATGTTTCATTCATTGCCATTGTACTGGAGGTGTCCTCTACTGAAGTTTCCATCTCTTGCGTAGTAGTGTTTTCTTTCTTAGATTCACCGCATGATGTAAAAATTAATCCGGCAACGGCAAAAACTGATAATGTTTTTAAAATGTTCATAGTTTTATATTTAAATGGTTGTTATTGAAACAAATATATAACAAAAATTTATAGTGTTTAATACAATTAACAAAACATTAAACAAAATAGACTAATGAAGTTTTACTGGCAATGAACTATTTAAGTTCGGAAAAAGCCAAAAGAAAACAGCACTTGTTGCACATATGCGATAGCGCGAGGCCCGCCCTGGCGTCATTGCGTGTAGGCACGACAAAGCAATCAGTAAGTCACAACGACGGATTTTTTATGTAGTGATTGAACTTTATCTGTCTAGGTATTTTTATGAGATTGCTTCGTCGCAAGAGGCAGTCATTATAATTTTCATATACTGTCTTTGCTCCTCGCAATGACGCTAACACGATGCTCCTGGCAATGACGAAACAGTCCCTTAATAATCATGAAACAAGCCAAATTTTTACACGGGATTCACAACAGTATTTTTAACAAGAATATCATTCAGTCTTTGAATATCAGACGCCGCTATGTTATTCAAGTCGAACGTCACTTGGTTTCCATTGATTTTAGTGATGATCAACTTTTTTTCAATCAGTTCAGTCTTTTTAATTTGGTTAAAGTTCAAAGTTGTTCCCATAAAAGATTCAATTTTGATCAATGCTCCTCTTTTGGTTCACTGCACAAAATTTTTATACCAAAACAACTTACTGGAGTGCACTCCATAGAGACCAAATCCGACCGCACCAATTCTCCTAATAATTTTGGGATTATCAAAGTCGATCAGCTCAAAAGAACCAATTAATATTAAAACTACAGAAAGGATTGGAATAGCAATCCATATCCAGATATTCATATTATCAAAGTGTATTTTTTTCATTGTACCGTTACTGATTTCACTAATTTATAAGCATAAAGAACACCAATTAAAGACAAGATTCCGCAAATCCAATAGTCTGCTTTTGAGTAGTAATGTATTGCGCCAATAACTCCAAAGGCTGTCCATAACAGGTTTGCTAGGATTTCACTCTTATTTATCTTGTTCATTTTCTCGAGTTCTGAGATTCAGCATAGTTTTTTAATTTAATGTGTACGTTTTTATTTTTATTAATAAATGAATTATAAATTAGTTTTAATAATCCAGATACTACAATAAAACCAATTCCCACAACACTCCGATGCTCTTTAAAAATAGTGTTCGGATATATGTCTGTTAGTGAGATTATTAAAATAATCAAAGCTGAAATCCAAACTAAAGCAATGATTATCAAGATTATTTTTTTCATAATTGTTCCAACTTGTTCTTAACCGTACAAAATTTGTTCACAAGCAGGTCTATTGCTGGAATAGAATCACCTTTCGGTTTTTTATTGTCCAACAATATATACCATTTGACCGATTGAACAGCAGTAAATTCTCAAAAAAAAAGCATTTTAGGTGATGAAATATCCTGACATGTAGAGGTACCCTTTTAACCTCATCAAGGTTTTAGTGAACAATGTGGCTATTCAAAGGAAGTAGATTTAAACAAAATGCAAGTTATGTAATACACCATTAACATCACATCCATTAAGTTAGTCGTAGCTCTCAAAAACCTTAGATTCCGAATATCTCAATCCCTCTGCGACGCCTCTATCATTTTCGCCAAAAGATTGGCAGCATGATCATGTTTGGTAAGTGTTGCCAGTTGCTCCCGCACCGCTTGGTCACGCCGATGGATCTTCCGTTGCAGTTCAGGATCTTGTAGGAGGTGTTCAATCCGTTTTAATTCTTCCAAACGCATTTCAAGGGCAACAATATTGAACATTTTTTTATGCTGTTCAAAACTGAGATTGGGCTGTTGGCCTTGAATTTCCAATATCCGAGAATAGTATTCTGTAAAGTTCATAAGACAAAATTACTCATATAAGTAGCAAGTGATTGCTCTTAATTGTAGTAAGTGAAAAACTTTATGAGATTGCTGTGTTGTGAGATGACCATCAATAGGCCTCTCAATGCTATTACTAGTCATGAGATGACGCGTGTACTTTCTATTAAATGATGATTTAGGTAACTACTTTGGGCTAAGCGACACTGAAGCGGAAATTTGGCTTTGGCGACTTTCAGAGTTTACGTAATAAACAAAAGCACCCTAAAGCGCATCGGAAAATTTATTTCAACTTTACAACGCCCGCTGTGGTAAAAATACCAAACTTTTAACTTAAAGACCAATTTATGAGCGACCAAAATAGAGATTTCAGGACGTTATTTGATCAAAACGTTACTTAGTGTTGGCGGTCTTTTGGCGCTGCTATACATTGGATCCAGCCTTTTATTGCCCCTTGTGGTTGCGGCCGTTATTGCTATTTTATGAGATACACTTGCTCAAAAAATGAAGCATTGGGGAGTACCAAATTGGCTGGCCATCACGCTTTCTATTGTAATTATGGTGGTGATTTTTTTACTACTGACCTGGTTGATACGCTCACAAATCAATACCATGGCCCAAGATTGGCCTACAATAAAGAAAAAAGCCACCGAAAAATTGAACATCTTAAGTGAATGGGCTAACCAGCGTTTGAATTGGGACTATAAAGATTATATAGACAATAACAAACGGTTGGTTGACAAGATGGAGAGTGTGGCAGGTGTTGTGCTCTCGTCACTCATGAATGTACTGTCGCAATCACTTATTATTTTTGTGTACATCATCCTTTTATTGATGCAGAAGCGAAGGTTCATTAATTTCTTTAAAAAAATGTCTTTCAATGCGGCTGCCATGACCTCACTTTTAAGTGATGCTTCTAACAGCATTAGCAGCTATCTTTTTGGTAAAAGTAAGATTATGCTGTTCTTGTTCGGTTTCTATTATCTGGGTTTTATGCTAGCTTCTGTGCCTTATGCGGTGTTTTGGCTTTGTTTGCAGCGCTTTTTTCTATCATTCCCTATGTTGGAAATATTATAGGCGGTGGGATTGCAGTGGTCTTATCGTATTTATACGCAGGTACAACCCCTGCACTTATTGTGATTGGTGTTATTTCAATAGCACAATTGGAGGAAAATTACATTCTTACCCCGTGGATTATTGGTGATGAAATAGACTTGAATCCGTTTATAACGGTGTTTGGCATTATTCTTTTCTCTATGCTGTGGGGCACCGTGGGTGCTATTATTGCGCTTCCCCTTGTGGGCGTGATCAAGGTGATCTATGAACATGCCAAAGGGATGGAGGCTTATGCGTATTTGCTTAAAAAGAAGGAGTGATGGTTTGGATTTAAGTTGGGGTTTTTACTTAAAATAGGAAGGTAACATAACCTAAAACATTAAGGCCGGTCAAACGGAATCTAAACCTTGTCTGTCAAAAATTGATCTCATTCCAAACACTAGTATCTTCATGTCATGCTATGTTTGCTACTTCAGCAAATTGTGGCACATTCATAGGAATACTTTTGGTGTAAAATAAAAAAACCCGTTAAGATGGTTTCTTATATCCATAAGAATGCGGATTACTTTTAAGCACAAAAAAAAAGAGATGACCCATAGGGAACATCTCTCTTTTTTAATACGGTGAGAACTTAATTTATTGTGGTTGTACTACTGTGTTTCCATCAAGTATAACTGCCGTTTGCGCTAACGCTCTACCATTAAAAGTAGCTCCTGTTTGAAAGGTGATCCCTGTCATTGACAAGATGATCCCCTCAGAATGAGACGTTGTACCAAAGGTGGCTTCACCAGCTACCTGCCAGAAAATGTTAGAAGCTTTAGCTCCGCCTTGTAAGGTAATGTTTACTGCGGCACTCATGGTAAGATCTCCTGAAATTTGAAAAATCCATACATCATCTGCTGTTCCTGAAATAGTGACATCAGTAGGTATAGTTACCGTACTTGTCCATTTATAAAGACCTGCGGTTAATGTTATGCCACCAATATTTCCTGCTCCTAGTTCAAGAAAATCAGGTAAAGGACGTCCTGCGGCATTGTTATATGCCGTAGTCATGTTCTCTACTGCTGTGGTAAGATTAATTGGAGTTGGTGATGCCATATCCGCTGCATATAGTTTTCCAGTAACTTGAGCTGAGGTTGCATAGCCCGTAAAATCTGTCAAGGATAATCCGGTGATGTAAGAAGTGGCAGCTGGACTTAATCCTAAGTTGCCTGTAATTGCAGACGTTGGATTGTTGTTGATTGCTGTTTTTGCAAGAACCACATAATTTCCTGCAGCTCCTAGGTCTACAACTGCTAAACCAGCAACGTTGATGTTTGTTGTAAATTTTCGTTCCATACGAGTTTCAAGAGCATTTCCAGCCAGATTTTTTACTCCTGTGGTTATGCTGATGGTATAGACCTTGTCTGCTGAAAGATTAGTTTTCGGAATAAACTTTGCAGTGGTTCCTGAATAAGATACTGTTCCTTCTATAGTGACATCTCCTTGTGTTACTATAAATGTCGAAGCATTAATAGTGGATGGATCCATTTCTTCGCTGAAGTCTACAGAAATAACTTTATTTCTTGCGACGTCTATCTCGTCATCTGCCGGATTTGATACGATCGCAGATGGGGAAAGGTAGGTTGCAGAGGTATCATCATCTGAACAGGCTGTAAAAAGAACAACCGCTGCCAATGCAAAGGCTTGTAATACATTTTTGATTTTCATGATTTGGGGCTATTTTAATTAATGTGAGTAGATTATCACGGGACGAAGATAGCGCTCTAAAAGTTACCAAAGCTGTATTACATCGTAAATTAAATCATCTCCGCCACAAATTCTTTTTTTATGAGACAGGCTTTGTGAAATTTAATGAACGCCTGTATGAATCTTTATGTTTTTAGGTTGAATAACCCGATAAAGGTGTGTAACTGAAGTCAGATAAACCTTACCGCTCCACCGAAAAAGAGCTTCAAGACTGAGGAGATCTCATTTATAATGTATTTCTCCCTTTGCGAAGCTTCAATAATTTTGACCGATGAGTGGGTGCATGATCATGTTTGGTACATTGTTCAAGTTGCAACAGGATGGACTGGTTGGGTTGAGACATTTCCGTTGAAGGGCTGACATCTTGAACCCCATATTCAATCAGTTTCAATTCTTCCAAGCTAATTTTAAGCGCAACACTATTGAACGCATCAAAACGCCTGTCAACGCACTTACAGGTCATAACATGATAGGTTTGAAAAACAGTTGTGACCCGCCTAAATTAAAAAGGTAAATTTCAACTATTAAATATATCTGAAGCGCATTATAAAACAGTTCCAATTCAATCCATTTCTTTGAAGAGAATTCTATCTTTGCAGCATGTCGTCTAAAATCCTTTTTATCATCCCTCCTTTTACGCAGTTAAATACCGCGTATCCGGCATCGGCGTATCTGAAAGGTTTCTTGGAATCGCACCACATCTCTGTATCGCATTTCGATTTGAGCATTGAGTTATTTACAGCCATCTTTACAAGTGAGTTTCTGACTGCTATTTTTGAGGAAGCGGAAGACTTACATAATTATCAGTATCCGGAGCTTAGTATAATGAAATCAATGTACATAACACGGGTTGATGTGGTTATTAAATTTCTTCAAAAACAAGATATTGAAACCGCACATCACATCTTGGAAACTGGTTTTTTACCCTTAGGGCATCGGTTGTCTCATGTTAATACTGACATCAAATGGGAAGTTGGAGACCTTGGAATTATCGACAAAGCAAAGCATCACGCCACACTGTTTGTTGAAGAAATTGGCGATTTTATTCAAGCCAATGTTGATGAGTTTTTTGCATTTACAAAGTATGCTGAGCAAATAGCAACTTCTGCTAGTAGTTTTGACCAATTAGATGAATTTTTGAGCTTCCAACCCACCATCATTGAAGAGCAAATGCTGGATATTCTAGTCGCTCAAATTGAGAGCGAGACTCCAAACCTGGTCTGTTTTAGCATTCCCTTTCCCGGGAATTTATTTGCAGCGTTGCGGTGTTCGCAATTTATCAAACAGCTGTTTCCTGACATTCACGTTGCATTTGGAGGCGGTTATTGCAATACGGAATTACGCTCTCTTAAAGACCCAAGAATTTTTGAATTTGTTGATTTTATCACGTTAGATGATGGCGAAGGTCCGTTGCTAAAACTAGTAGATCATCTTGATGGTAACATTGACAGCGATCATCTGGAACGAACGTTTGTTCTTGAAAACAATCAAGTTGTCTACAAAAACAAACTCCCAAATACTATTTACCATCATAAAAATTTACCATCACCCAATTATTCCGGGCTCCCTTTTCATAAATATGTGTCTTTTTTAGATGTGGTCAACCCCATGCACCGCATGTGGACGGATGCCAGATGGAATAAACTTACCATTTCTCACGGCTGTTACTGGAAACAATGCTCTTTTTGTGATGTGAGCCTAGACTATATTGGCAACTACCAAAATACAACGGCAGATCATTTAGTGGATAACATTGAAAAGATTATTAGTGATACCGGCATTACAGGCTTTCACTTTGTAGATGAAGCTGCCCCACCCAAAATGTTACGCGCTTTATCAAACAAGTTGATAGAACGACAGGTCAACATCACCTGGTGGACCAACATTCGGTTTGAAAAAACCTTCGACTTCCACCTGTGCCAACTCATGGCAAAATCGGGTTGTATTGCTGTTACTGGCGGATTGGAAGTAGCCTCTGACCGGTTATTGAGTAAAATGAAAAAGGGGGTAGATATCGCGCAAGTTACGAGAGTGACCCATCACTTTTCTCAAAACAATATTATGGTCCATGCCTACCTTATGTATGGATTTCCCACCCAAACCGAACAAGAAACTATTGATTCCCTAGAGGTCGTGAGGCAATTATTTCAAAAAAATTGTATTCAATCTGCATTTTGGCATCAGTTCACAACCACAATCCATAGTCCCATTGGCATGAATCCTCAAGATTTCGGAATACACATAACAGGACCTGTTTTTGAAGGCTTTGCTCAAAACGATTTATACCATGAGGACCCTCAAGGTGCTGACCATCCCAAATACACGAAGGGGTTAAACCTTGCATTGCACAGTTATTTAAACAAAACGGGGTTTACGAAAGACTTACAAGATTGGTTCAACTTCCCTATTCCAGACACAAGTCATCCAGAACATCTAATCGAAAGTTTTTTATCTGAAATAGTAGCAATTAAGGCAATGGCAATTGAATAAGGGTTGACTAAAATCTATGAGAGAACAGAAACCACAGGTGATAGCAATTGCGACATCAGGATTGGTAAATGAAGATACCTATAGAAGCATTTTCGTAAAAAGTTAATACATTTTTGCTTGTTTTTACCATAACTTTGTTGCCAATAATGCTTCATCTCTTTACCCAGTTTTCTATTTGGATATTAGAAATCCGCTCAAATTCATTAACATTTTCTGTAATCATAATCAGCTCATTCGCAATTGCTGTTGAGCCAATCAAAAGGTCGAAATCACTAATCATCATTCCTTTTTTTCGTAATCTCACTTTTTCTTTTGCGTAGGTTGGGATTGAGTTGAAAATTGGAAGAATTTTAACTTGTTCTGAAAAGTTGTCGATGATTTTATTATTTTTTTTGGGTTTTGGGCTGTTTTCCGCACCAAAAATCAACTCTGCCAGAGTGATTTCCGAAATTGCGCAGTCTTCAATATTAATTTGTTAAAATTTTTCAATCAGGTTGAATTTGCCACGAAAAAGATGGATGCAGATGTTCGTGTCAAGTAAATATTTCATTATAAATTTGCAGTATTTCGCTTTTCAACTCTTGAAGATTTGATTTCGCTGATTATTTCGTCTGAAGTTCTTTCATCTTCCCAAGCTCCAAAAACCGATGCGATTTCAAATTTTTTTTCCGATTTGGTTTCTAGTGATTTGGTCAATTTAATTATCAGCTTTTTTTTGGCGTTGTTATCCAAATTTTTCAAGTACCCGAAGTATTTGTCCAATATTTTTTTTGATATAGTTAAACTTCCCATCTTTTAATCATTTATGCAATATACTTAAATAATCTCCATTGTTTTTTGCATTATTGACAACGTTTATATGCCTCATATTTTTACTCCCTATCCCGCTTCTTGTTCCGCTTCCAAATAAAATAAAGGATGACAAATACTATGGGCAGAATGATAAAGACGATCAGATCGAAGGGCTCTGACAAATCAACGGTTCCACTGTCTCCAGGATTTGGGGCATTTGTAGGTATTTGTAGTAGTAAAGGAAATATTATATTTTGCATAGTTTTTTTCTAAATGTTAGTTCTCAATTTACGCAATTAATAGGGAATAATGTTTCTAAAGGTAGAATTAATGTTGTAGAAAAGAATTAGACCCATCGTAAAACTTCAGCACTTCGAGCATCAAGAACTAAGATTTGTCTAAATTTTAATATGACATCCCAAATAAAGCTTCTTCCTTTTTTTAAGGGAAGGTGGCTCCAATTCCAGAAAAGGAATTGGAAGGGTCATCAATTCCGAAATCAAAAACAAATTTTCTAAAATAGGATTCCCACTTCTACCCTTCCCTCCGCAACACCTCTAGCGGAGAACTTCTTAAAACAGTCTGAATATTGCTCAACCCTATTGCAACAACCAATACCGTAATGCCAGGTACAAACACCACAAAAGGAATCAGCGACGGTATAAAAGGTTCTTTAAACACAAAAAGCGCCAAACACAAGCTGCTCACCAATGCCAATAAAATCCCGATCAAACTGCCTAGCAGTCCTAAAAACACGTATTCAAAAGCTGAAATTTTTAAGATTTGTGTGTTTTTGGCTCCGAGCGTCCGGAGCAAAACACTTTCTTTTATCCGCTGATATTTGCTGGTTCTTACCGAGCCAATCAACACAATAATGCCCGTAAGGATGCTGAAAAAAGCCATAAAGTTGATGACCCATGACACCTGATCCAAGATATCTTCTACCAACGTGTACACCTGTCGCAAATCAATAATGGTGACATTAGGGAATTTAGAGACCAAATTCCGCTGCAGTGCGGCGGAGCTTGCCTCATCTGGAACTGTGGTGGTAAAAACGTTAAACTGTGGCGCTTGCTCCAGTACGCCAGCAGGAAAGACAATGGTAAAATTGAGCTGCATCTGTGCCCAATCTACCTGACGGATGCTGCCCACTGTAGTTTCCATCAACACGCCTTGCACATTAAACGTCACAGGATCGCCAACACTCAATTTAGCGTCGGATGCGAGATTGTCTGAAATGGAAATGACCACAGGGTCGTCAGCCGTTAATCTCGGGATCCATTCACCTTCCAACAGTTCTTCTGACGGAGTCAGCTCATCTCTATAAGTGGTCCTGAATTCATGGTTTAAGATCCAACCGCGGACTTGACGGGTGCTATCTTGGCGCAATTCATTAACCAAGATGCCATTGATGCTGTGCATCCGCATGGTCACCAACGGGATGCTATTGAGCACTGGCAAGCCCGAACTTATTATACTTTGGGCTACCAAATCGCGCTGCTCACGTTGGACATCCAAGATGATGATATTCGCATTTTCAGAGCTTTGCCCTACTTCTGTTTTTGCCAACAGAATGTCCTTGGTGAAATACAAGGTGCTGATTAAAAACGTACCCAAGCCAATGGCAACCACCAGTACGACGGTTTGATTGTTGGGTCTGAAGAGGTTGAGCAAACTTTGACGTGCCGTAAAGCTCCAGTGCTTGGGGAAAAACCGTTTGATGGTCTTTATAAAAGCCAAGGCGACCCCCGCTAAAACCGCAAAGGTAATGACGGTGGCAACTACAAAAACCAAGGCGTATAGGGCATCTTTGATCAGCCACAGTGAAAATAAAAACAGGAATACTAAAATTGCCCCAAAGACCAAAAATCGTATGCTTTGCGGTTCTTGGGAAGCTTTTTCATCCACACGCAGCACATCCAATGGCGACACATACCAGGTACGCAGCAATGGCAAGAGCGCAAATAACACTGACATAAATAACCCGAGCAACACCCCAATAATGATGGGTTGCGCCGTAATCGTAATTTCGAGTGCAAACGGCAAAAAGTCTTTGAGTAGATACGGAAACAACTCTTGAAGTCCGACCCCTATCAACGACCCGATAAGACCTCCAACAATCCCAATCCCTGCAATTTGAATCAGGAAAATCAGAAAACTCTGGAGTCTAGAGGCGCCCATACATTTCAGAACGGCAATGGCTCTCAATTTTTCTTTAATATAAATATGTACCGAACTGGCAATGCCAATACACCCTAAAAGCAAGGCAATAAAAGCCGCCAAGTTCAAAAATTTGCCCACATTTTCATAACGCTGGCCTAAGCGTTTGGTGGTGCTCAGATGGGTGTCCAGATCAGCATTCTCCAAATCGAGTAATGGCTCGAGTTGGTCTTGTAGTCGGGTTATGTTTAAAGTATCTGAAACCTTGTAGAAATATTGGTATTCTTTCCGGCTTCCAAACTGGAGCAAGTCCGTCTCGGCAATAAACCGATACGGGATGATCACAGGAGGGGCCACAGAACTCGAAATAGCCGAACTTCCCGGAATTGATATTAAAGCGCCTGCAATAGGAAGGGTCAGTTCGCCTATTTTTATGGAATCGCCCGGTTGAACATCAAACTGAAGCATCAATGTGGCATCTACCAAAGCGCCGCCCGAGGTCTGATAGCTTGTTGCGACATCAGACGGTTGCGTGTCAATGGTACCATAAAAAGGAAAATCACCTTCGAGACCGCGAACCTGTACCAATTTGGTGCCGCCATTCTTCGGAAAAGCAACCATGGATACAAAGTTGACCTCTGACGCATCAGGTTGTAGCGAATCGATAATGGCCTGTGCACGTTCCGTCGGCACTTGTCTAGAGTCGATTATAAAATCAGCCCCCATTAAGGATTTCGATTGGCGCTGGATATTGTCTTTTAAATTTGTACTGAATAATTGAATGGACACCACGGCCGCAATGCCCAAAATAATCGAGGCCATAAATAACAGCAGCCGCACTTTACTGGCCTTGGCATCACGCCATGCCATTTTAAAAAGCCAGGGTGTTTGTAGGTTTTGGTTATAATTGGAGTTGCTCACAGGACAGTCGTTGGTTGGTTGGTTACTATTTTTCCTCCCTTAAGTTTCAAGATTTGTTGGGTGCGATTGGCTAATTCCAAATCGTGCGTTATGATCACCAAGGTGGTGCCATTTTCTTTATTGAGGTCGAGCAATAACTGAATCACTTTCTCACCGGTTTCGGCATCTAAATTGCCGGTAGGTTCATCAGCAAATAAGATGGACGGTGCATTCGCGAAGGCTCTTGCCAATGCCACCCGTTGCTGTTCACCACCAGAAAGTTGTGACGGATAATGATGGATGCGGACGCCCAAGCCTACTTTTTCCAGTAAAATCTTACTCTTCTTTGTGGCGTCTTTATTGCCTTGTAATTCCAAAGGCACACTTACATTTTCAAGCGCGGTCAATGTTGGCAACAATTGAAAATTCTGGAAGATGAAGCCCACTTCCTTGTTTCGTAATTGGGCGCGTTCGTCTTCATTTAAGTTATTTAAATCCTGTCCGCATAATTCCACACTGCCTGCATTTGGGGAATCCAAGCCAGCACAAAGGCCAAGCAATGTCGTCTTCCCACTTCCCGAAGGACCTACGATGGAAAAGGTTTGTCCGCGTTCCACCTCAAAGGAGATATCGTGCAATACCGTTAATTGTTTGTTACCACTGGGATATGTCTTTTCCAACCCGGTAATCTTTAATATCTTTGACATCTAATTTTAATTTTAAATAGCGACTTATGTTCAACGCTCAAAATAAACAATTGCATTCATATCTACCAACGTCGTTTAGGCATAAACTCTTAAAGTTTTGTTATTTTATGATCCCACTATTTATGTTCTCCTGTGACGATTCTAAATCTGAAAAAACAACGGAAGACCAGCAGGCTGTAGAACAAACTGAAGCTCCTGCGGCAACACAAACAAGTTCGAAAACCATATTATGTTTTGGGGATAGTATTACTGCGGGCTATGGACTTGATGATAGTGCCGATGCCTTTCCAGCGCTATTGCAGCAAAAGATCGATTCGTTGGATTTAAATTATACGGTGATCAATTCGGGCGTTAGTGGTGAAACGACTGCTGGTGGAAAAAGCCGGATTGATTGGGTCATCAAACAGAATGTGGATTTGTTTTTATTGGAACTTGGCGCCAATGATGGCTTGCGTGGCGTAGCGCTATCTGAAACGCGTTCTAATTTGCAGGCGATTATTGATGTGGTGAAAGAAAAAAGTCCCGAGACCACCATCATTCTTGCAGGGATGGAATTACCTCCAAATATGGGTCAGGATTACACCACTGAATTCAGAGAACTTTATGCAGACTTGGCCGAAAAAAATAATGTGGAATTTATTCCTTTTATTTTGAAAGATGTGGGCGGCATTGCGTCCCTCAATCAAAGTGATGGAATCCATCCTAATGTGGAAGGCCATAAGATATTGGCGGATACGGTTTGGGAGACTTTGGGGCCTTTGGTGATGCGTTAAAAGGCAGTCATGCATGACGCTTCCCACCTACATGGGATTTCTATTGAATTTTAACGGCGTTCAGTTGCCATGAATTGACAGACCTTAAAAAAATAAAAACCTATTTAGAGCAGGTAGCTATCATCTCAGATGCGGATTGGCATTTTGAAATAAAGTCTAATAAGCTAGTTGCTTAACATAAGTAGATGGTAATATCCCATAAGTATCCTGAAAACATTTTGAAAAATACGATGGGCTACTAAATCCTGTTTGATCAGCAATTTCAGAAATATTTGAGAGGTGTCTGTCTAATAATTCAAGCGCTTTATTCAGTCTGTAATCTCTTAAAAAGTAGTTAGGAGACTGACCCATTATAGACATCATGGTGCGATACAATTTTGATTTACTATAACCTAAATTCTTATAATAATCAACAACGGTTATATTTGAATTTGTCCATACCTTCTCGGTATATTCAAATAGGCGAATTAAGAACTCCATGTCTGTAGTATTTAATGCAATGACGCCCCTTATCTTAATTGGATTGCTTTGAGTTTCATGCTCATATAAATCTTCAACTTCTGGTGATACTATTATTTTTCCGTTAGTAACATAAGACAGATAGTTGGCTTCTTGTATAGATGTTTCAAAAATGCTTTCTTTAGCTGTTACAGGAATTCCGGCACTTATTCCAATCTTAAATTCGACATCTGGGGTAATGACACAATTATACAATTCTTGAATTTTAATAGCACTTTCCACGGCATTTGCAACACTTGTAAATGATATTAGAAATGAATTTGCTACTTGTTTAACAACACGTCCTTTATGGTTGATGGCAATGTTAAGTATTGATTTATTATAACCTCTAAGAGCGGCTTGCAATATGTCTATATTTTCAGTTCTTAATTCCTGCTTTTTGATATTTACAACCATTAAAATCCTAAATGCGGAATCGTTTATAATATTAAGTTTTGTGTTTTGCGGGTTTTCAGGATCTTGAATTCGACCTAAAAACGATTCAACGAGTATGTCATTAACTTCAATAATGCGTTGTGGTACAGCTCCGTGAGATTTTTCATGGAGTTCTTTAATGGCTTGTTCATTGGGAGCCTCTATTAAGCAAAAAGCGGTTTGGCGTCTTTCATCACACCAATAGGTTAATCCACGACACTTATATTTATGTTCAATTTTTAAATCTGCTTGATGCATTTCTGCAATATGTGCCGCCGTAACACCATCAGGCAAATCATGAAAATCCATATATATTGGCATTTGATTATCTTTTAGGAAAGATAATCATTTTTAGAATATAAGAAGCTACCTGTGAGACAGATAGCTTCTTGATGATTGCAAATTTAAAACTATAGTTTAGCCGTTGCAGGACTAATTATAGTTTTAACTTCACTTATCGAATTTGCAGGAAATCCTCCTTTTTTAGCATGCTCCTCAATTAATGTGATATTTTCTGCTTTGTAAACACAGTACACTTTATCTCCTGTAACATAACTTTGTTGCCATTCAATTTTTGGTCCCATTTCTTCCAGTACAGAACAGGACGTTTGAGAGATTCCTTTTAGTTGTTCTACCGTTAAGTCTCCTGCTCCTGGAATAATACGTTCGATCACATAAGTTTTCATAAGGCTATTGTTTTCAGAGGTTGTTTGATTTTGTGCTTGTGCATAATTTAGAGTAAATACAAGAAGGATTAAAACTAATTTGATTGTTTTCATGATCTATGTTTTAAATGTTCATACTTCAAAACTAAAACAACTTAAAATTAAATGATTGTGCTTTTAGTCCAAAAAACTACAATTTTGGTTCAATGCTTTATAACTTTTATTCCATTTCATTCCATTATGCTTCCCTCCTGCACTTCCATAAGAACACCAACGAAAGGGCTTAAAAAAGAGGAACTCGAATTACAATGGAATAGCCACTTTCATGACATTTCCTTGTACAATTTTGTATCTTTGATTAAAACTTTTGGATTTACTCACCGCACTAACCTGGTTTTCTAGCTTGGCATTCGTCTACTTCGGAATCAATTGCTTTTATTCAGAATTTATCAAATCAGAGTTTATGCGCTATAGCTTACCACAGTATAGACGTTTAACGGGATATTTACAACTTTTGGGAGCCATCGGCTTGCTGGTAGGTCTCTATGTTAGCCCAATCATATTGCTCGTGGCTTCCATAGGATTGAGTATGTTGATGCTTGCCGGATTTATTGTGCGACTTAAAATTAAAGATAATTTCATCAAATCGTCACCAGCGTTTACTTTTGCGGCGATCAACCTGCTGATTGCTATTAAAACAATTTCAAAATACTTTTAAGCTGCTAAAAGCGCAATGGCAATATTCATCAGAAGAAATAAAGTGGCTGGAACCGATTTGTACATCGGGTCTTTGATCTTAATATGCATAATAATTGAGCCTAATAATAAAAGAGCCAAACCTGAACTGGCATACCCTGTCAAACTCTCAAACCAAATGGATGCCAGCAATAGCAAAGATAAACTTACCTTCAAAAAACCTATAACGTAACAAAATGTTTTAGAAAGCCCATACACCTCAAATTCTTCAACAATTGTTTTGGCATTGCCTCCCCTCCATTTTGTGGCCTTGTTAGGCTGTACCAACCAGACGTTTAAAATACTTATTCCTACTATTAGTTTTAATATAATAAGGATATAGTCAGTGATTTCCATTGTGGGTAGTTTAGTTGAGTTCAATTATAACGAATTTATAAAAAATAATCCATAGTAAAATTTTAATTAGAGTTGCTTATTATTTTTTTATAAAATATAAATACTGAAAGGATTGGCAACCTATTGGAAATCAGTTTGGTGAATTTTATTGAAAGTTATAGAAAAAGCTAGAAGCTTGAAGCCCGAAGTATGGAGTCAGGAGGTTTATGTGACTGCTTCGAAAAGCTACGGATAGGTCAGGGGGCATTTTCAAGAACCAAGTCCTTCACGAAACTTAGAGACTAAGAAGTTTAATAATCCATACGACATTTTAAAACCAGCTGGCTTATGCTTCTCTGTGGAAGCAGAAGCCACTCCTCCTTCAAAAGGAGCTGGATTAAGCTCCGGAAAGAGTTTAAAGACGGCAGGGTAAAAAAACAAGAAACCCCGAAGCATAACCATCGAGGAGTTTCTATCAACTAATTCAAATATGAATTCTTTAACCTTATTATTGGGTTTTATTTATTGCGCACTCCAACCCCCATCTAAAGCAAACGACGTTCCTGTGATGGTTGTCGACGACTCTTTAGCCAGCAATAGCGCCATGTCAGCAATGGCTTCAACAGGTATAAATTGTTTGACGGCCTGCTTTTTAAGCATGACCTTTTGCACTACCTCATCTGCTGTCATATGATGGGCTTTGGCTTGGTCTTTTATCTGACCTTCAACCAATGGCGTTTTGACATAGCCCGGACAGATGGCATTGCAAGTAATATTAAATGGTGCACCTTCTAGCGCTAATACTTTGGTCATCCCGATCACACCGTGTTTTGCGGCCACATAAGCTGATTTGAACTCTGAAGCTCTCAATCCGTGGACGGAGGAAATATTGATAATCCTACCAAATTGTTGTGTTTTCATCTGGTTCCAGGCCGCTTTCGAGGCATAAAAAACCGCATTCATATTGATGGCGATGATAGTTTCATACTTAGCATTTGGAAAATCTTCTATGGGCGACACAAATTGGATCCCTGCATTATTGACTAACACGTGCAAGTGCCCGAAAGTGCTTATGGTTTCTGCAATCAAGCCTTCCACAGCTTCTGACTGAAGCAAATTGGCTTTGGAAAATGCCACTTTCACCTGATACTTCTCTCCTATCTCTTTTGCAATGTCATCGCCATTAGATTCTAAACCATGAAACATAATGTTGTAACCTTCCTTCGCAAATTGAGTAGCTATCGCCAGACCAATACCGCTGGTACTTCCTGTAATAAGAACGATTTTATTCATCTTTTAAAAATTTTTCGAGTGCGGTGTTAAAAGCATCTGGTTGATCGATCACCACGCCATGTCTGGAGTTTTCTATAAGAGTCAATCTGGCGTTTTGCATTCTTTCAACATAGGCTTCCTTGAACGCAATGGGTGTGTAATCCATATCTGAAGCGACCACTAGCGTTCTTGCTTTAATGTGTTCCAATTGATTGCCCAAACCCCAATCCATCAAGGTCACAAAAGATTGGTAATAGGCATTGTAATCATTGTTTTTGCAGCGTGTTTCAAAAGCATTTCTCAAATCGACTTGATGATCTTCAGGAAACATATTAAAAGAAATCTCCTTTGCCAATAATGTCAATCCCTTCGTCTCCAAAAAGTGGGTCCTGCTATTTAAGAGGTCTTCACCGATGCTGCCCATATCATTAAAATCGGGGCCACTATTGACAATGACCAAATTTTCTACATATTCTGGATAGCTGGCCGCCATTTGAAATGCCACAGCACCACCCATTGAAAACCCTACAAACGTCGCCTTTTTGATGTGTAACTGGTCTAAGAATGCCTTGACATCTTCAGTCATCAACCCAACGCCATAAGCATCTGTAGGCTTTGTTGAAGCGCCATGACCTCTTAAGTCTAAAGTAATAACGCGGTGTGTTTTAGAAAAGAAAGGGACTTGTGAGTCCCAATCTTTTTTTGATGATCCTAAACCATGAAGCAGGAGCAGTACGTTTCCTTTTCCATAATCTTCATAATCAAGCTCTATAGTATTCACTTGTATTTTGGACATGGTCAAGAAACTTAATTGGTTGCTACTGACTTGTTTTTAAAGAAGTTGATATTGTATTTTAACTCGAAAGAAATCAATGTTGAGATTACTGGCGAAGCTACAAACTCTCTCACTTCTGCATTAAATAAGTTGGTGATACTCACCCCTAAAGATAGGCTGTCTGAAAAATTGTAACCTGCATTGGCATCTACTGTGAAACCTCCTAATTGGCCATAGTTCCATGTTCTACCGTTACGTGCATTTTCAACAATTTCATTAACACCATCGCCATCTAAATCCTGTGTTTCAGCAGCGATATTGATTCCTGAAAAGAAATCATACTTCTGCACATAACGTCCATAAATGGCGCCATAAAAGTTGCCTTTATTGTAGTGGAATCCTAAACTGAACTTGTTGTTTGGGGTATTGATTGGCAACTCACTTTCCAACACTTTGCCATCTAAATTTCCGTCGTTGGCAAGGTCTTCTTTATCAAGATTACGACCAAAGTATGAATAGTTGAACACCGCTCTGAAACTATCATCAAAATAATAGTTTAAGCCAACATCTACTCCGTACGTATCTACATTACCAAAGTTTAGGTATGTCAATACAAAAGCGCCATTAGAACCTTCAACGACCTCCCCAATTGGTTTGTCGCCAACGAAGGTCACATTATTGCCATTGGCAGCATCTGCAACGTTGACCAGTGGACTGATAAAATTATCAGATCGGTTATAATAGGCATTGGTATCAATAAATAACTTGTCTGATAATTTGCCCTTGTACCCAATCTCATAAGAGTTGATGGTTTCTACATCCAATTTTGGGATTTTTGTACCATCCGTCAATGTAAATCCTTCGCCGTTTCCTAATACCAATCCGCCAAATAATTTTCCTTTAAGATTCAAAATCGATGGCACGGCAATGCCTTTACCATAAGTGATTCTGAAAGTGCCATTATTTACTTTTTTGGTAATTGCTAATTTTGGTATGAAGTTGGAACCGTATAAATCATGATTATCCAAGCGTCCACCTGCCAAGAATCCCCAACCTGTTTCTTCCAGTTTGTATTCCATTTGGGCGTAAACACCGGTTTGGTCCAAATCTATCCCGCCTTCATCTAAAAGATACGTGCCTTTGGAGTCTGCCATATCCCTTTGGTATTGTGCACCTAAGGTTAAAAAGAACGCATCCCAATTGTTATTGTACTGTCCTTCAGCATTGAAACGTCTTGAGTCATCTTTAAATAGCGCGCCCCGTTGCAATACAATGCCTGTGCCTGGGCCTGTAGGAAACCATTGTTCTGAAAACGAACGTTCGCGAGCTTCTTGCTCAGAGAACCCATTGTTAATAAACGAGACGTAATTCTGGGTACGTTGGTTAATGGCATAGGTATCTTCTGTATTACTCCAAGTATAATACGTGTTAGCAAAAAAGTTTTTAGACACAAATTTAACCTGTGCAACATCAATGCTCCAATCTTTAATTTGGTTACGACCAGCACTGGTAACACCAATATTATTACTATTGCTATGTCCATAATATCCAATCAACTCAGATCCTTTGGTTGGCTTGTAGAATAAGGACGCACCATATTTTTGCGAATCAAAATCACGATCTAAATCGAGTTCTTTATAGGCTGTTGTTCCAACATAAACACTGTCTACATAATCGAACTCTGTACCTTGAGATCTTTCAAAATGGAATTTATAGGCAAATTTATCATCAATTATTTGGGCATGTCTCAATCTTGCGGTAAGCACGTTTTGATTTCCTGCACCAATAGCGAAGGTTGTTCCTTCAGATTTTCTCGGGTCTTTGGTGATGGTACTTACCAATCCGTTGTGTGCATTAGGCCCGTAGAGCGTTCCATTAGGACCAAGAAGGATTTCAACACGTTCAATATCATCCTTAGTTATGGTAGAAAAAGAGCCTAGTGGCAATCCAGTGGCAATTAAAGTAGACAAGCGGTCATCAGTAACCTGAAGATTTTTTGAATTGAAGGCCGAGTTAAAACCTCTGATATTAATACCAGTGCCCAATACCCCACTTCTTACAAAGTCAACACCTTTTTGTCGTGCTGCCAATTCTCCAATATTAAAACTTGGAAACTCCTGAATATCTACTGCACGGATCACGTTAACAGTAGCAGGAACATCCGTAATTTTTTGGGGTTGTTTGTTTGCTGTCAGGATCACTTCATCCAAAACGGTATCAGAACCTTTTAGTGAAGCATCCACTTGGGTTGTTTGCCCGGAAACGACCAAAATACTTTTGGTGGTTGTCTCGTAGCCAATGTAAGACACAGCTACATTGTAAGAGCCTACTTGTACATTTTCGATGGTATAGCGTCCATCAAAATCGGTCATGGCGCCTTTGTCCAAAATTTTAATAGACACCGTTGCTCCAGACAATGGCATACCGTCAGCGTCAGTAATTAATCCACTAACGGTTCCCATTTCTTGTGCGTTGACCACAAAAGAACCAATGAGGGTTAGTAATAAGAGTAGTTTTTTCATAATGAAGACATATTGATTGAGTTCGTTTAGATGGCAATCTATTAGGAATTAGAGAACAATGCTCAGCAAAAACAAAAGCTTTTTGGTGTGACTATAAGGATTATCTTGAGATTTATTGACTACTATCTTACTTTATACCAATGACATGGCTCTTAAAATCAGATGTGCGACTTTAGTTTTAAAAATGCTTCAGGTAAGTTTTTTGATAGACGATCAATCACTTTAATCATCAATTGCTTCTGATTTTTGGTAGGCTGGATATCTAATAATGGCGCCTTGATTTCTTCCAATAAACGCACGGAATTGATCTTGCCCTCCATGTATCTGGATAATGAAATACTCCAAGAAATATTGGGGACATAGTTGTTTTGTTTCTGACGTTCTACTTCTTTTTCAATCAAGTCGAACTTGGTAGCGAGTTTGAGTACCTCTTCATATTTTTCCTGTGCGATCAAAGTGCTGATATACGACGTAAAAAAATGATGCCAACGGTGTTTTAGGACTTCGTTTTTGTGTTTCCTTAAAAAGGTTTTGGCTGTGGCTTCTGCAAGACTGTTTTTTTGAAGTTCAGATAATACGCGAATTTGATAGGAACAATAACCAATTTTTTGATGGTAATTATGCGTTTCTTTATACAGGTCTTTATGTTTTTCCAATAGGGAAAATGCCTTTTCAGGTTTGTTGTTTCGCAATAAGATGGCGACCAAGTTATTCAGATACATCAAGGTATCGCTGTTGTTTTGGCGGATGGAAAGATAGCCATAAAACTCTGCTTCCTTAAATTCATCCTGTTTGGAATGCAACAACACCCGACTGGCATAATAGTTAGACAACAAACGTCTGGAGTACATCATGCCTTGACTGAAGTAGATGTCAATTTGGTCAAACAGTACTTTTAACTTGTCATTTTCGCTGTAATTGGTGTACATAAAAGCCAACAATACAAACGCCTGATACCTATTTTTACCATTAATGCCATCGTCTTTAAAAACCTGCAGCAACCACTCTTCCAAATGTTTGGTTTCGTTATTGTTTAAGGTGTATTGGTTGGTAATTTCTGTAGTGGCTGTATAGAGTTTTTCCTTAATTTCCTTGGCCTTTGAAGCATGTGTGGTATATGTTTTAATAAAGTCAGACACTATTTGATGGTCCTTATAGCGCATTCTTACCAAAAGATAGGATTTATACTCCTTGGCAAGTTCATATAAATTTTGAAACGTAAAATCGATATTTTTGTACGAAGAAATATAGTTCAGAAACTCTTTTTCTTCATTGGAAGCAATAGCATCTGTAAGGATTTTTTGGTTTAAAGTCATGATCCAACCAATGGTCGCATCTACATCAATACTTAGCAGTTTCTTTTCAATCCAATCTTTGATATAAGAATATTTACGCTTGTCTATAGTGTCATCAAAATCATTACGTGTGCTTTGAGACAAAGCATTGGCAATGACCATCTGGATAATTTGAAGCTTTTCTTGATCTACAAACTGATACTGGGTCTCAAGATATTTGGCTTCATTAGGTAGTATACTTTTACTGAATTCTGTAAATTTTTTGAGCTTCGTTTTCATTTCCCATCTACAAATTGCTGGATGAGTGCGTTGACTTCCTTGGGTTTTTCAAACTGTACAAAATGGCCAGCATCTTTTATAAACTCCAAACGCGCATGTTCAATTTTTTCCAAAGCGATGTTCCCCACAGCTTCTGTGGTCAACGTCGGATTGAAATAGCGGTTTGGGATAAGCATGTCCTGATCTCCAAAAATGACTAACGTATGTTGCGAGATGTTCTCCAAATCATTATAAATAGGATCATTTAACATCCCTGAAACACTCTTGACAATAGCTTCGCAATAGGCATCAAAATTTGACGCTTCCTTAATTTTTTTTCTGTCAGCAATCATTTTGGAAACATCTTCCGGCTGCACATAAAAATTGAGCGCGTAATTTTTTTCAATCTGTGCATCTGTAGTGTTTTTAACGGATGCTGTGGTAAAAAAGGATTTCATTACGTTGGAACTCGCTTCAGAAAATTGCTCCAAACCTGCCGGTGCCACAAGAATGAGTTTTTCAATGCCCTCAGGATGCAGTGTTGCCAACTTAATACTTGCTTGTCCGCCCATGGAATGCCCGATCAATACGATGTTTTTCAACTCCAACTTTTCGATGAATTGGTGCACAACGTCTACAAAATAGGAAGCTGTGTAGGCTGCTTCAGGTTTAGACGATTTTCCATACCCAGGTAAATCCAAAGCGACGCAGGTGTAGTCTTTTTTTAGAACCGCGATATTTTTGGACCACGCATCAGCATTGCTGCTCAACCCATGTACAAAAAGCAATGTTTTTTTTCCAGTGCCTTCTTTGATATAACTGATTTCCAAATCGTTCAAAGTGATCGAATGCGTTTTAAAATCATAGTCTGAAAGTAGTTCTTTCATAGGCTTTTGGGAGTTTTGTGAAAAAGCAGAGGCATTGATCAAAATAAAAATAAGTAAGACGTTAAAGTGTTTCATTGTTCTGATTTGATGGTGTTAAAATGGGAATAGAGTTGTTTTCTGGATACTTTCCCTAAGCTTGTCAGTGGGATTTCATCTAAAATAAAGATATATTTCGGATGTTTAAATGCCACAAGATTTGTTTTTAAAAATTCTCGAATGTGTGTGACCGAAAGAATTTTATTGGTCGTGGTAACAAAAGCGATGCCGCATTGGCCCCATTTATCATCTTTTACACTTAATACCACGGCTTTGCTAATGTCTATGAATTCTTCAAGTTGCGCCTCCACTTCTTGCGGATAAATATTTTCACCTCCAGAGATGTACATGTCGTTTTTACGGCCTTTCATATACAAGAAACCTTCGGCATCGCAATAGGCAAAATCCCCAGTAAAGAGCCAGCCTTTCTTTATTTTATTACTTGTTTTAACCGAATTGTTCCAATACCCAGGCGTCACAATATCGCCTTTAATGCACAACTCGCCTACTTCATTTGGTTTTACCTTAGCGCCTTTTTTATCGACGATTTTCACCTCTAAATAAAAATTGGGTTTCCCGATTGAATTGGGCTTCAGTTGCGCCATTTTGTGATGCAACGAGGTGATGCTCGGTCCTGCTTCAGTTAAGCCATAACCCGGCCTGATGTAAATATTTTTTTCTTGTTTCCAATAGCTCACAAGCTCTGAGGGTACTTTTTCTCCGCCAGAAATGATATAGCGTAGTTTTTTAAGGTTTACCTTTTTAAATACTGCCGATTTCTGCATCATCATCAACATGGTGGGCAGTGCCATAAACAAGGTCGTTTTATTGAGTTCCAATAAACACAAGGTTTTTTCAGCATCAAATTTCTCTAACATCCCTATGTGTGCGCCTTTGTGCAATAATGGGGTAACAAAAATATGCCAACCAGACGTATGGTATGGTGGCAGGATATTGATGGTAGAATCCCTAAACGTAATCCCCAGTTGCATGGAGGTATTAAGGCTGTTCCAAAACAACATCTTGTTGGTGTAAATAACGCCTTTTGGTGCCCCAGTGGTTCCTGAGGTATAAAATATGAATAAGGGGTTGTCGGCTTTCATTTGAAAGGATTTGGCCACTACTCCATCTACTTTTTGATAATATGTTCTCAGTGTATCAAAAGAGACCGATTTTAGGTTTTGAGGTAATAGCTGCCCAACTTTATCCTGATGGTTTTGATTATAAATCAGTAAACTTGGCGTACAGTCTGAGATCAGTCTCGAGATTTCCTTTAGTGACAGTCGATAGTTCAAAGGGACAATAATAATTCCCATCCGTTGGCACGCCACAAACAGAACGATATATTCCAAACTATGTTCAGCTAAAACGGCAATTCTATCGCCTTCTTCAAGATGAAGTTCCAGAAACTTGTGCGTTAATTGATTGGCATAGGTATGTAAATCGCTGTACGTATAACTTTTATTGGTGTCATACGAAGTCATCGCAATTTTTTCAGGCGTATAATCAGCCCATTTAGCTGTCCAATCTAGTGAGTCCACGTTGTTTCTTTTCGTCTAATTTATAAAATATATAGCCAACTATAAGCGATGTAACAATTCCTATTGCTGCAGAAACCCCCGGATTATTGACAGGCTCCTGCATATAAGGTGTAAGCCGTCCGTAATATATACCAAAATGCACGACAATGGCAGTGATGCTTGCTATAAACACTGATCTTGTGGAAACATTCTTTAAAAATGTTCCGAAAAGCACAGGCACAAAAGCGGCGGCAAAATAAGCATAAACCCCGTTTTGCGCAAAAATGGCAACGCTGATATCTGGGTTTTTAATCTGGTTCCAGCTCAGCAAAAAGCTCACAATTCCTAGCACGACAATCACCACTTTATTTATGGAAATTGTTTTCTCGGTAAATTTATCCTTAAATAGCGGATTGATGATATCTGAAGTGATGGTAATGGATAAGGATTGGATGAGACTTTCCAAAGTGGATAAGCCCGCAGAAATCAATCCGACAACAATTACCAATCCAACACCTACTGAGAATTTCATAACCACGTAAGTTGGTATGATTTCATCCATTTTTAAGGTTTCTCCATTCACCGTAAAATCAGGAAAACTGATACGCGCATATAACCCAACAATGACCACCAAAAAGAAAATGACCATAAAAGAAATACCACTGAACAAATACGTATTGACTTTACTTGAATCTTTTAACAACAACGATTTGGTAATAATGTGCGGTTGACAAACAATAGCAACACCAATAACGATTTGCGTAACAATAATTTCAAAATAATCACGAAACAGGAAACTTGACGGATTGGTGGGCTTTGTTAAGTTAGGGTCGATTGCGTTGAGTTTTGCAAGAAAACCATCAACACCATCTGTAAAGTATTCAGCGCCAGAGCCAATTAAAATAATGGCCACAATACACATAATGATAGCTTGAATGGTATTGGTATACACCATAGAATTTGCACCACCAAACATCATATAGCCAAACACAAATGCAGTTATGCCCATCAGCACATAAAACGGTTCAGCATTAAGCGATTTGGAGATGACCTGCGTGAGCCCCACATTGATCAATACAATAAAAGTGATGAGCAACAGTGCAACAAAAGCAAAGAAAATGGCGTAGTTTTTACTTTGATAACGCTTGCCAATCCATTGCGCCATAGTGGTTGCTTTCACGGCTTTCCCTTGTTTGGCAAAACCTTTGGTAAAAACAATCAACGAAATAAATGCTGCTATTGGCAATACCAAAGCGAAAGAAATAACTCCGGAGATCCCGTAAAGTGCAATAAATCCCGGATTTATGATAAACGTTGCCGCACTGGTCATGGAAGCCGCCAAAGACAAACCTACCACCCAAGAAGGAAAACCAATATTACCAACGGCATAATCCTGAATATCTTTATTTTTCCTTGCGCCACGGATGACAAAAAACAAGATGACGGCAGCATAAACGGCCAATAAAATCCACATGTAGGTCACTAAGGCTTCTGATGCAATCATTGATTATAGGTGTTTAAAAACAAATAACAAACTTTATGCGATGATAGTTCTGCCATTTTGAAGTTCTATAGGTGTGACTTTTGATTAAAAATAAGAATTTGACTTATGATCGTAAACATAGCTCAATAAATAGTAACTATGACTTTTTATATACGTGAATTTATTTGGATGGCCATTTCGAGCTTCACTAAATTTAAAATCTTAACCCTCAGTGTACTAGAAACACTAGTGTTTTTTATTCAATTTTAAATAGGATAAAATTGTCCTTTATTAAATTTTGACTTACTTTTGTAGTCTAAACTATACACATGTTTTTAAAGTTTTTTAACCACAGTTTAAGACCAGCCGTTTTTATAGCACACCCATTATATTTTGAAAACCAAAGCGGATTTCGCCACTGTTTTTCAAGTGGTCGATTCTCCAAAAAATAAACATTTATATCAATAAAGGATAAAAAGGCCTTTTTATAGTAATTAACAATTCAATCCCAAAATTTTATTGAAAAAAACAATCGATTACAGACCAGTTGGTCTTCCAAACGGATAAACCTGCCATTAGTGTGCTTCTAGAAACTGACCACTCTAAGGAAGTGAGAATCGCCATGCGAAAAGGGCAAAAAATGAAAGAGCATAAAGCCCCATCTCCTATTGTCATTGAGCTTTTTGATGGCGAAATAGAATTTGGCGTCAACGGAAAAAAACTTGAACTCAAAAAAGGAGACCTCATTTCCTTAGAGGCTAATGTTCCCCACGATCTCTATTGCACTAAAGACTGTATTATACGGTTGTCACTATCTAAAAATGACAGTATTGACCGCGTTAACAGTGTTGTAAACTAACTAAACCTACAAGAAAACATGAGAAAAATTTGGATCGCTTTTATAAGCGTTATTGTACTATCCTTTGTAGTACTTATATGGGTTGGCACCGAAGTTTATCAGACCCAACCACCTATCCCAGAACTAGTTATTATTAAAGAAACAAATGCGGTGGCCTACACCAAAGAAGACATCCAAATAGGACAAAATGTTTGGGAGTCTATTGGCGGTATGGAAGTAGGCTCCATTTGGGGTCATGGCAGTTATGTTGCTCCCGACTGGACGGCCGATTGGATACACAAAGAAGCGGTATACATGCTGGAACATTGGGCACAAGCTGATTTTGATACCGCTTATGATGACCTAGATGTCGAAAAAAAAGCTGCTATTAAGGCACGTTTGATCAAAGACGTTAAAACCAACACTTTTAATCCGGATACTAAAACCATCACGATTTCTCAAGTCCGATGGGATGCTATTTCAGAGAACATCAAACATTACAGTTCTATTTTTTCTGATGGTTATGAGCAGTACGCCATCCCAAAAGGTGCTTTGACGGACACCGTGAAATTAGGGCAGCTGAATGCGTTTTTATTTTGGACGTCCTGGGCAGCAAGTACCAATCGTCCAGAAAAGGATTATACATACACCTCTAATTGGCCGCATGAACCTTTGATTGACAACTTAATTACCGACGACTCTATCATATGGTCAGGTTTGTCGATTGTACTGTTATTACTTTTTATTGGAATTCTCACTTATTATTATTTAAGGAATCACGAAAAAGGAGAAATTTTAGAAAAACCAAATGTAGATCCACTTTCTAATCTTCAATTGGTGGGCTCTCAAAGAGCTGTATTAAAATACTTTATTGTGATTTCGCTATTGATTGCCCTACAGGTTATCTTAGGGGCGATCACGGTACATTATACGGTGGAAGGTCAGGCATTTTTTGGGTACGATCTCTCAAGTTTTCTACCCTATTCCATTACCCGAACCTGGCATACGCAACTGGCCATCTTTTGGATTGCCGCTACGTGGCTGGCAACGGGTCTGTTCTTGGCACCGATGATTTCCGGCAAAGAAATGAAATACCAAGTTTTTGGCATTAATTTCTTGTTTTTTGCCTTGCTAATTATTGTCTTGGGCTCCATGCTTGGTGAGTGGCTTGGTGTGCATCAGTTTTTGGATTTGACCACCAATTTTTTCTTTGGGCACCAAGGTTATGAATATATGGATTTGGGACGTTTCTGGCAATATTTCTTGGCCATTGGTCTTGTCTTGTGGGTCATTATGGTGGGAAGACATTTACTGTTTGCAATTAGACAAAAAGACGAATCAAAGGATCTTATCATCATTCTGCTAATTTCTGTAGTGGCTATTGGGATGTTCTTTTTCTCAGGCTTGATGTATGGCGAAAACAGTAGCTTGCCGGTGATTAATTACTGGAGATGGTGGCTGGTTCACTTATGGGTTGAAGGCTTCTTTGAAGTTTTTGCAACCGTGGTGATTGCCTTTATTTTTTCTAGAATGAAGGTCATCTCTCCTAAAACTGCAGGTCGCGTATCTGTAGCTTCTGCTGCCATATTTTTGGCTGGAGGAATCATCGGAACGTTACATCATTTATACTATTCTGGAACTCCCGTTCAAGCCATCGCTTTAGGAGCTACATTTAGCGCCTTAGAAGTTGTGCCTTTAACCTTAATGGGTTTCGAAATTAGAGAAAACTGGAATTTATTAAAAAGTAAAGACTGGATTCAGAAATACAAATGGCCGATATTTTTCTTTATTGCCGTGGCTTTTTGGAACTTTATCGGGGCTGGCGTGTTCGGGTTCTTAATCAATCCGCCAATTGCATTGTATTATATTCAAGGGTTAAACACGACGGCAGTTCACGCGCATACCGCCTTATTTGGTGTATACGGAATGTTGGGAATGGGCTTTATTATTATCTGCCTGCGTTTTTATTCTGACCGTGTATGGCAAAACACCAAGCTTAAACGTGCATTTTGGTTATTGAATATTGGTCTTACCGCCATGGTGCTTTTTAGCTTGTTGCCCATTGGCATCATTCAAGCATATACTTCAATTACAAAAGGATATTCATTTGCTAGAGACGCAGACTTATTATATTCTCCAGTGGTTCAGACCTTAAAATGGTTGCGAATGATTGGTGATGTCATCTTTTCTGTGGGAATCTTCTATTTCTGTTGGTTTACTATAGACGAAACCATCTATAATTTCAAAAGAAAAAAGGTAGAAAATTAACTTAATTTTTTGAATCTATTCTGGAGGTCGGTATGTAAATGCCGACCTCTTTTTTTGTCTTATTTCCTAATCAAAACAATAAAGACCTAAGACGCGTCATCAGAATTTCAAAACCAAACTCAAATCCTTATCTTTACAACACAAATAACTACTACAATACCACGTGAAACAAATTAAGGCCTATCTCGACCAAATTGCGACCATATCTCATGAAGATTGGGATTTTTTTATGTCTAAGTTACAGCGCCGTGTCATACCCAAGAAGAGGATTTTTTTGAAAGTCAACGACATAGAAAAACACATTTCTTTTATTGAATCTGGTGTGGTGCGCTTATTCATTCCCAAGGAAAATCCAGACAAGGAAATCACTTTTGGCTTTAGTTTTGAGGATCAGTTTGTCAGTGCCTATGATTCGTTTTTAACCCAAACACCATCAGCCTATCAATTGCAGGCGCTTACAGAAACAACTATTTTGAGTATCACTTATGATGATTTGCAAGCAGTGTATAAAACAACACAGATGGGAAATCTTATTGGGAGATTGACTGCAGAACGGCTCTTTTTAATAAAATCCAGCCGCGAGCAAAACTTGCTTAACCTTACAGCAGAAGAACGCTATGTGAAACTCTTTAAGGAACGTCCAGAACTTTTGAAAATCATTCCCCTAAAATACATCAGTTCTTATATTGGCATTACAGCCCAAGCGTTGAGCCGCATCAGGAAACGCATTTAATCCATCCTTTATTTAGAAAGTTTTAACAGTATCTGGGGCCGTTTCCGTTTTTTATTGATTTAGATTCATTGTTTGGCACAATGCATGCATCTATCTTTGTAAAAAAAAGTTATGATAATCGTTATTTTTGTTCTCGTTCTTTGGTATGGAGGTTTGTTTTTTCAGTCTTTCTTTTTACATCGCTATGCTGCACATCAAGTGTTTACGATGTCTAAAACCATGGAGCGCATTACCTTTGTATTGACTTGGATTTTTCAAGGCTCAAGCTATTTAAGTGCTTATGGTTATGGAATTATGCACCGCATGCACCATGCATATACCGATACTGAAAAAGATCCTCACTCCCCATCCCATGATCCAAATATGTTTGCCATGATGTGGAAAACAAAAACCATTTATCAGGATATTAACCTACAGCGTATTGATGTTGACCAGCGTTTTACCAAAAATGTACCACAATGGGCAACGTTTGATAAATTTGCAGGCTCACGCTTTTCTCGATTGCTCTGGATTGGGCTTTATATCTTATTCTTTGTGTACTTCGCCACAGCATGGTGGCAGTGGTTATTATTGCCGATGACTTTCTTAATGGCGCCTATTCATGGGGTGATCATCAACTGGTTTGGCCACATTTATGGCTATGTCAACTATCAGATGAAAAATACAAGCAAAAATTTATTCCGTTTTGACTTTCTAATGATGGGCGAAGGCTATCACAACAACCACCATAAATATGCCAGTAGAGCAAATTTTGGCATCAAATGGTATGAGATTGACATGACCTATCTTATTATAAGAGTTTTGGATGCCGTTGGCGTGATTCAGTTGAAACCGATTAAGGTTAGGAAATAGGACGTTTAAGGTCTCTACTCCAAAATCTTTATCCGTACTTTTTTCTTCTTTAAACGCGTGTTGTTTAAGATCTTTACAAGGCGTTGAGACTCTGCAAGTGGGACCGCAACAAAAGCACAGTCTTGTTTTAATTCAATGTTGCCCAGTTGCTCTTGAGTAAGTCCACCTTGTTTCATAAAAAGTCCAACGATATCACCTTTTGAAATCTTGTCTTTACGTCCGCCAGAGACAAAAAGGGTTTCCCAAAAAGATTCCGTAACGGGTGCTTTTTTGGAGATGTTAATATCTTTGGATGCTTTTATGAAGTCTGGCAACTGCTCATCGCTTCCTTTCAGAACGTACGCTGTACCTTTAGCATTGACTCTGGCCGTTCTCCCATTTCTGTGAATGAATTCTTCTTTATGCTTGGGCAACTCATAATGGATGATGAAGTTGAGTTCAGGAATATCAAGCCCTCTAGAAGCCAAATCAGTAGCTAAGAGTATTTGACTTGTCCCGTTTCTAAAGGTAATAAGCGACCGTTCTCGGTCTTGTTGTTCCATCCCCCCAGAAAAGCAGGAATGATTGATCTTGTTTCGTGTTAGAAAATGACTTACCCTGTCAATGCTCTCTCTTAAATTACAAAACACGATGCCTTGATGATTGCCAATGTGCTGTAGCAATTCCAACAAAGCAGGCAGTTTGTTTGGCTTTTGGGACACCACCGTTTTAATGGCCAAAGTCGATTTTCTTTTTACGGTCAAATAATCAACCGTTGTAGGTTTGTTAAGTCTCACAAACCCCGGAATTTTTTCAAGTTGCGTGGCGGAAGTTAGAATCCGTTTATTAATGCTAGGCAATTGCCCTATAATGGCTTTCATTTCCTCTTCAAAACCATCTTCAAGTGATTTATCGAACTCATCCAAAATAAGTGTTTTAATGCTAGTCTTAGAAAAACGATCTGCTTCAAAATGGTCTAAAATTCGGCCAGGCGTTCCGATTAATATGGCAGGCACATGCTTGATCTCGATTTTGTCCTTAGACATCGGTCTGCCGCCATAAACCGCATTCACCTTAAACCCAGAACCCATTTCTCTGGCCACCTGCTCTATTTGAATGGCAAGCTCACGTGAGGGTACGATAATAAGTACTTGTACATCTAGATTTGTTGGGTCTAAAACGTCCAATAATGGTAACAAAAATGCTAATGTTTTACCGGTACCTGTTGGTGATAATAATATGGTATTGGTAGTTGAAGCAATTACAGCAATGGCTTCCTTTTGCATGGGGTGCAAGGTTTTGATATTTAATTTATCTAAAATATCCTGTTGATCTTTTATGCTATTGGCCATAGTTATTGGTTCTTTTTATTTTTTTTTGAACTTCTGGTTTTGGAATTTCAGAAGTGGATTGTGCCAAATAATTGGCTAGTATTTTGTCTACCAGCTCTTCCTTTGTCAAGTGGTGAAAAATAGTTTTTATCTTCGATTTAAAATCTTCTGAAACCTCACGATTTGGTTTGGTCTTAAAGATCTTTTTAGCCCACAAAAGGCCATTATTTTCTTCAATGCTTTGTGCGTCTGCTTTTTTAAATACATTAAAAACAATACCCAATTCATTTTCAAAATCGGCAATATCTTCAACTTCTTCTTTTTGTAATATGGTCAATGATAATCCGTTTGCACCTGCCCTAGCCGTTCGGCCGCTTCTATGTACATACGCCTCATAGGTGTCTGGCAAATGATAATTGACCACGTAAGATACTTCTTTAACGTCAATGCCACGTGCTGCCAAATCTGTAGCTACTAAAATATCAATATAGCCTTCTCTAAATTGCCCCATGATCCGATCGCGAATCCCTTGGGTCAAACTCCCATGCAGGGCACCAGAAGAAAATTTATTGATGGCCAAGTTTTTTGCCAATTTATTAACGGCAGCCTTAGTCTTACAAAATATAATACCGCGTTCGCCTTCTTTCGAATTTAAAAAATGAAGCAATACCTCCAATTTTTCAATAGGTTCTACCACCACATACTGATGGTCGATACCTTGATGCCCAACCGTCGCCATATCTGCTTCAATCTGCACCACATGCTTGGACATATAATTCTGAACCAACTGTTTGATTGCTCCAGGCATGGTCGCCGTAAAAAGAAATGTCCGTCTTGATTTTGGAATGTCCTTTAATATGATATCAACCTCTTCTTTTAAAGCGCTTATCATTTCATCTGCTTCATCCAATACTAAATAGTGAACGCTTTTAATTTCAATAGCGCCACGTTTCATCAAATCTACCAAACGCCCTGGCGTGGCAACCACGATATGGGTTGTGGTTTTTAAACGTTCTATTTGAGGTTTAATGGGGCTACCACCCGTTAGTGAAGCGATAGAAATATCGGGACTGTTTGTAGAAAATGACACTAAATTATTGTAAATCTGTTGACCTAATTCACGTGTAGGTGCCAAAATCAAGACTTGTACAGTGGTATTTGTCACATCAATTAATTGCAGCAAAGGCAAACCGAACGCCGCAGTTTTTCCTGTTCCTGTTTTTGCCAACACCACAACATCTTCTTTTTGATTCAGAACAACGGGAATGGTCTTTTCCTGAATAGCTGTTGGAGAGGAAATTTGTAAATCGGCTAAACTACTTTGTAATGGCTCATTAATTCCTAAATCTGAAAACTGTTGTGACATAAACTCTATTTTGTGCAAATATAAACACACTTTAGCGGGTAATAACACCCTTTGTTCCATAAATGTGAAGTGAATAACAACAAGTGATTGTTGCAAAGCAATAGCCATGTTACGAGTTCCATTAATGAAAGGCGCTTCTATAGTTACCCAATGGGTTTCGGCTGCCTTCATATTTGAGCATATCTATGGTACTGCTTTTAACTTTTACAACGATAAAATTTGGGATTTACACATTAGCGAGTATACCTTGGCCTTCTTTAACACGAGCAGTTATAAAGTCTTGTTAAAAAAAAGAATGAACGTTCATTTTTATATATATTTGTATCAGAAAAAATCAAACATGGCGAAACTTCAGAAAAGCATAGATAAACGAAACGCCTTAATAAAGGCCACCATCGGGTTGGTTATCAACAATGGCTTTCATGCCACGCCTATGAGCAAGATTGCAAAAATGGCTGAGGTTTCTCCCGCCACTATTTATTTATATTTTGAAAATAAGCAAGATTTGGTCAACAAAACTTATATTGAAGTAAAAGCAGACTACACAAAATATGCCTTTGCAACTTTTGATGAGACCATGTCTGTGGAAGAAGGTTTCGAAACCATTTGGAAACGTATTGCTGCGTTTAAGCTTAAAGAATGTGAAAACGCTATGTTTTTAGCACAGTGTGATAATGCACCCATGATTGATGCACCAATCAGACAGGAAGGTATCAAGCATTTACAACCGCTACTCGACCTTTGGGAACGTGGTAAAACAGAAGGCATTATCAAACCCATTTCAGATTATTTGCTGTATGCCTACACCATAACACCGTTGTCATTTTTAATGATCTCCCAGAACCGCGGTGATTTTAAATTGGACGAAACGCATTTGGAAGAAGCCTATCAATCGGCTTGGAGCAGCATAAAAACTAGCAAATAACAATAGATACCATAAAAAACATAAATTATGACACAATCAATTTTATTAAAAAATAGACCAAAAGGAAAACCTGCACTTTCAGATTTTGAATTTGTAACCGACGATTCCAAGATATCAATTAATCAAGGCGAACTATTGCTGGAGACAACTTATGTATCTGTAGATCCTTATTTAAGAGGACGGATGAGCGATGCCAAATCTTACGTTCCTCCTTTTGAACTCAACAAACCCATACATTCTGGTGTGATCGCCAAAGTAATCACTTCTAAAAATGACAACTTTAAAGAAGGTGATTTTGTTTCCGGAATGTTGGATTGGAAAACTCAACAAGTCTCTAATGGCAAAGACCTTTTAAAAATTGATGCCTCCAAAGCGCCATTGAGTGCCTATTTAGGAATCTTAGGAATGACCGGTTTAACGGCGTATTTAGGCCTTACCCAAATAGGAAAACCTGTTGCTGGAGAAACCCTTGTCGTTTCTGGAGCTGCTGGTGCCGTTGGAAGTGTTGTAGGCCAGATTGGAAAAATTCTCGGACTCACGGTTATCGGCATTGCTGGTACCGATGAAAAGATAGACCTGTTAAAGACAAAGTTTGGATTTGATGCTGGCATCAACTACAACACCAGCAAAGATATCAAAGCAGACCTTGCCAAGTTGGCACCAAACGGTGTTGATGTCTATTTTGACAATGTGGGTGGACCAATATCTGATGCAGTGTTATTTAATATCAACAAATTTGCGAGAATGGTAATTTGTGGCGCCATCTCCGTTTATAACAATACAGAAATTCCAAAAAGCGTCAGTGTACAGCCTTTTCTAATTAAAAACAGTGCTTTAATGCAAGGCTTTATTGTCTCCAATTATGCTGAAAAGTTCCCTGAAGCCATGACAAAGCTGTCAGAATGGTTAGCAGAAGACAAGCTCACCTACTCAGAAACTGTAGTCAATGGTTTTGATAAGATCCCGAACGCTTTTATCGGCTTATTTGATGGTAAAAACAAAGGGAAAATGATTGTCAAAATTTAAATTTTAATCAAAAAAAATAAAATAGAAGATGAATAACTTTGAATTTAAAAATCCAACCAAAATTATTTTTGGGAAGGACACTATAAACAAATTAACAGACGAAATTCCTAAAGATGCCAAAGTATTGCTCCTCTATGGTGGCGGAAGCATTAAAAAGAATGAGATTTATGATCAGGTAAAATCAGCCTTGGCCAAAGTAGAAGTTATTGAGTTTGGAGGAATTCCTGCAAATCCAGAATACGCTGTGTTAATGGACGCCTTAAAAATCATTAAAGATGAAAACATTACGTATTTATTGGCTGTTGGCGGTGGTTCTGTAATTGATGGCACCAAATTCTTATCTGCTGCTGCATTATATGAAGGTGATACCCCGTGGGATATTTTAAGCAAAAATATCAGAACAGAAAAAGGTATGCCTTTTGGTACCGTATTGACCTTGCCAGCCACAGGTTCTGAAATGAATTCGGGTGCTGTCATCACAAGAAAAGAAACCAAGGAAAAGTTAGCTATGGGAGGCCCAGGTCTATTCCCTGAATTCTCCATATTGGATCCTCAAGTAATTGTGTCTATTCCAGAACGTCAGTTGGCAAATGGCTTGACAGATGCTTTTACCCATGTGTTAGAGCAATATATGACCTATCCTATTGGCGCCTTATTACAAGATCGATTTGCTGAAAGTATTTTGCAAACGCTCATTGAAGTTGCTCCAAAAGTATTAAAAGATCCGGCTGATTATAAAGCCGCTTCCAATTTTATGTGGAGTTGTACTATGGCCTTAAACGGATTGATCCAAAAAGGTGTTCCTACAGATTGGGCGGTGCATGCCATGGGACATGAATTGACTGCTTTATTTGGAATTGATCACGCCAGAACTTTAGCGGTTATCGCGCCAAGCCATTACAAGTTTAATTTTGAAGCTAAAAAAGAAAAATTGGCGCAATATGCTGAGCGCGTTTGGAATATCACAGATGGAAGTATAGACGATAAAGCCTATGCGGCTATTGAAAGAACCACAGCCTTTTTCCATGAATTGGGTATCGACACTAAACTATCTGATTATACTAAGGATTACGAAGGAACGGCAGAAAAAATCTCACAGCGTTTCACAGATCGTGGTTGGATGGGATTGGGCGAGCACCAATCGTTATCACCAGATAAGGTAGAAAAGATTGTGAAAATGGCGTATTAATCTAACGTATGACAATAGCACAATCATTAGCTATAGTGCTTACTATTATCACCGTAGCAAGTTGTAAAGACACAAAAAACAAAACAGCTTCTGAAAACGTTTCAGGAGAACACATAATAATTAAAAAAGAAAACAACATGAACATATTATTTGTATTGACATCTCATGATAAATTAGGAGATACAGGAAAAAAAACAGGATTTTGGGTTGAAGAGTTTGCGAACCCATATTACACGTTGTTAGATAAAGGCGCAACCATTACCATTGCAACTCCAAAAGGTGGTGCTGCGCCAGTAGATCCTACTAGTGATACACCAGATGCTGCGACAGAAGCAACAAAGCGATTTGACAAGGATGAAGAAGCAAAAGCAAGGATTGCGAACACAAACAAGTTATCTGATATGAATCCAGATGATTTTGACGCGGTATTTTATCCAGGCGGCCATGGTCCGTTATGGGATTTAGCAAATGACACTACCTCCATTACTTTGATTGAAAAATTTAACAGTCAAAAGAAACCGATTGCTTTTGTATGTCACGCTCCCGCAGCTTTAAAAGATGTTAAAGACGGCAACGGAAACCCATTAGTTAAAGGAAAAAAAGTGACCGGTTTTACAAATACTGAAGAAGCAGCTGTTCAATTGACAGATGTTGTTCCTTTTTTAGTGGAAGATATGTTGACTGAACATGGCGGCATTTACTCCAAAAAAGAGGACTGGGCGCCTTATGCCATTCAAGATGGAAATCTAATTACCGGACAGAATCCAGCATCATCTGAGTTGGTTGCCCAAAAATTATTTGAAAGTCTTAAATAATTAGAACATATTATTTTTATCAAAAAAGGTTGTCTTTAAAAGGCAACCTTTTTTCTTATTATCACTCCAGCCAAATGCGCTCAATCTCCAACGCAAACGCTTCCTTCTTTTTATTACCTATAAGAAAAGTGACTTCTTCCATAAATTTTCCATCATAATTGGGCCGATTAAGTTTATTCCCTCTAAAACTCGGATAAAAGGAATCAAATGGAATGACAATCGTTTCCCATTCTCCTGAAGTTTTAAATTCTTGGATAAATGAATATTGTTGAGCTTCATTGGCTTTGATGCGAAATTGATACGGTTTCCCATCACCTTTTATTCGCAATTTAACCACCTTAAAATTCGAGACGTCCTTTTTAGAAAACGAATGTCTCACCGACGAAAAACCGCCGTTGTTTTCGGTAGTTACATAACCTTTAAAAACACCATTGCCGGCATCATTGATGGACATTTTTCCTTGAGAGAGTCCGCCCATAACACCATCATTAACGACATACCAAGTGGCGGCACCTTTCTGTCTTTGAAAGTCAAAAATGACTGAATTGTCCTGTGGAATCATGGTCATCAAAATTAATAGAGTTAAAAGTTTCATCGGTTATTTTGAAAGGTTGATTATAATTTAGATTCAAAGAAATTTGAGATCATAACCCAAATAGTTTCAAAGAATACTTCAACATTAAATATAATGAATTTTATCAAAACTAAAGGATAGAAATAGCACGTAACCATCTACAATCTGTCAGTTTCCATCATTATTTTACGATAATTATTTCTGATCATCACAATTTAAAATGTTGAATTTGTATTATTTGCATCAATATCTACTACTAATGAGCAAATTATTTACACACAGGCGAACTATCTTTAGAAAATACTAATCTTAAAAATATAAAACTATGACATTAGAAAACCGAGTAATCATTATTACTGGTGCATCCAGTGGTATTGGTGAAGCGACTGCAAAAAAATTGTCTAAACACGGCGCTAGCGTCATACTCATGGCACGAAGTGAAGACAAACTGAAGTCCTTAAAGGACAGTATAACCAATAATGGCGGCAAAGCACTCGTAGTTGTTGGCGACGTGACCAAAGCTGACGATTTTAAACAGGCAGTTTCCAAAGCTGTGGCAACCTACGGCAAAGTAGATGGGTTGATTAACAATGCGGGTCTGATGCCCTTATCTTTTGTTGAAAAATTAAAAACTGATGAGTGGGACAAAATGGTGGATGTCAATATTAAAGGTGTCCTTAATGGTGTTTCTGCTGTATTACCTCAGTTAATTGAAAATAAAGGCGGCGATATCATCAACATTTCGTCTATGGCTGCAAACCGTTATTTTCCTGGAGGTGCGGTGTATTGTGCCACCAAGTCGGCGGTTAAAATGTTTTCAGAAGGTTTACGTCAAGAATTGGCGCCCAAATATGGCATAAATGTGACCTCTATTGAACCAGGCGCTGTGGCCACGAATCTTACAGACACCATTACAGATGAAGATATTAAAGATAAAATGTCTGAGATGAAAGAAATGACTCCGCTTGAGGCTGAAGACATCGCCAATGCTATCTATTATTCATTATCGCAACCAAAACGCGTCAACATTAATGAGATATACATTGTTCCTAGCCAGCAAAAATAATATGCTTACCCATATGATCTCTCTACAAGACGAAAAAAAAAAAAAATAGCACCTCAAATTTAATACTTTGAGGTGCTTCTTTATTTCTGTCAACTAATAATTAGGCCTCTCCCCTTGCCGGATACTCTTCTTCAAGGATAAAGTCAATGGATTTTAAAAGCGCTTCAATTTCAGGCCTCGCAAATGGCATGGTTTGAATTGAAGATGCATAAAGAGTTTGGTCAGGGCGGATTATAAAAAGTGCGGGCTCAATGAATTCTTTAGGTTCTTCCTTGATGCCTTTAGAGATATAAAGTCCCCATTCTCGTGCATCAGCAATTGGAAAGTTATAGCCAATTGGTAAATCGGCCACATCCCATTCGTCATAAGTTGCTTTGGCAAGCTTTTCCGAATCAGAACTTATAGCGATCACATTCACCCCTTTTTCAATAAACTCACTCAAATGTTTTTGAATGGTCTGTAAATATTTTTTACAAATAGGACAATGTTTACCTCTGTAGACTACGAGTAGTATAAAGTTTTCAGGATGCTGATCGGTTAAAGTCCATTGGGTATCATTAACCAAATTAATGGATAAGTCTGGTGTTTTAGTTCTTGGTTTTATCATCATTTATTGTTTTAATTATAGACACTTAAGATGGTTTATAATTAGTACATCTATTGCTCTTAACTAAATGAATATTAACGCAAAAGCTACAAACTAAACTATTATGACATTACTGTCCAGTATTTAATTCTTCCATAATTTCCGCAAACAATTCATAAGACCTGATCCGATCTTTTACATCATAGATATTGGTGACAGCTATAAGTTCATCTACAGGATTGTTTTGTAAAAAATTCTTGACCTGTGTTTTTACAGTCGCTTTACTACCAATAAAAGAGTATTTCAACATTTGGTGTACTTGCGGATGTTGCATGATTTCTCTAAACTCTTGAGTCATGGCGGTTGGGGGTTGCATATAATCTCTTTTACCAGTGAAAATACCAACAAACATGCGGATAAGTGAGGTAGCGAAACTTTCAGCTTCAGCATCGGTCTCGGCCACAATAATATTGATACCAGCCATGACATAAGGCTTGTTTAGAGCTTCAGAGGGCTTGAACTCTTTTCTATAGATTTCCAAAGCTTCTTCTAAATGCTTGGTGGCAAAATGACTGGCAAAGGCATAAGGCAAGCCTTTTTTTGCGGCCAAATGTGCGCTATCAGTACTGGATCCTAAAATATAAATAGGCACCTCTACGCCTTCTGCCACTGTGGCCCTGATTTTAGATTTTACATTATCCATAGAAAAATACTGCTGTATGTCTTCCAATTCTTCTGGAAACGAATGTGCGGCCTGCATAAAATCTGAGCGAATGGCTTGGGCAGTTTCTCTATCGGTTCCTGGTGCTCTCCCCAGACCTAAATCAATACGGTTTGGATACAAAGAGCCTAAGGTTCCAAATTGTTCAGCTACGATCAATGGCGAATGGTTGGGCAACATAATGCCACCAGAACCAATGCGAAGGGTTTTTGTGCCTTGTGCGATATAACCTATAAGTACGGAGGTGGCACTGCTGGCAATATTCACGGCATTGTGGTGCTCCGCCAACCAATAGCGCGTGTAACCGAAACGTTCAGCGTTTTGTGCCAAATCAAGCGAATTATTAAAGGTTTGCTGTAGACTATGGCCTTCAGAAACTAAGGCTAAATCAAGAATAGAATATGCTGTATGTGGAGATTTCATGTGTTATCAACTTGTAGTTAAAAAAGACAGGCTAGACTTTAGCCCAAAAACACTAAATTACAGCAATAATTTTAGTCTTTCTGTTAGCGCTTTGTTAATCCTAGTTTTTGAGACCCAAAAGAGCACTCTCGGATTTTACTGAATGGACTCTTGGCTTACATACGAATTGTGTGGGACTCCCTTCAAAAGCAATTTATTGAGGGCAAGAATATTTTTTATCCTGTTTCAAATTCATAGTTTTTTAGGGTTCTTATTCGCAATTAACTGCTATAAAATTACAGAAATTAAAAAATAAAGATTTCCCAAGGTTTTGTTTATGGTGGGTATTGCGTTGTGAACATCTAGCAACTAGTGAATGGGTTATTCAAAAACTTAACCTAAATTAGCGGCAAAGTGAACGTATTGCATTTTTAGATCATTGACTATCTAGCGTCTCCTTTTTTAGAAACTTGATAATCAATCTTCTAATTCCTGAAGACCATCACTCAAATCAACAACCTCAAGAATCACTATTTAAATAAAAATTGCTATGAGTAAAACAACCCTAAAAGTAAACAACAACGGCTCACTAAGAGTGGAAGGAAATTTTGAAATTGTAGATAAGGACGGAAATGTTTATGACCTTGGTGGACGTGATGTGGTATCTCTATGCAGATGCGGATTGTCAGCCAATAAGCCTTTTTGCGATGGCTCTCACCGCAACCATTTTGAGCACGATGCGGTAGCCTTTGCACTACCTCCAAAGAAGGCTTAATATTGAAGAACAATGGGAGTGCTGCTTTGCTGCCCTTTTGATCATTATCACTGTGTTCAATCGGTGTTGTTAAAAAACAACATTCCCATTATAGTTAAAATTGTTTATCTATTCTGTAAATCTTTGACAACTTCATTGGCTATCAACAAATCATTAATGAGCGTGGTTAGTTGCACTTTTGCGTTGGTAAGCGCAGTGGCATTAGCTTCTATCAAAACATTAATCTCTAATAACTGCTCCTCTTTTTCAGCATCTGTGCGGCCAAGTTGAAAACTTTGGATCTCTACCAACTGCGTGTTGAGGTTTTTGTTTTCTTTTTTCAGTTGATCTAACTTCACGCGATGATTCCTGATCGAGCTTTCTATAGTGCAGATTTTGTGGACTGTAGTAAGACTGTCCAACTGCCTCTTATAATCAATTTGTGCTACTGATCTTATGGAACATAACATAAGGATCAATACAATATATGGTTTCATTTTAACTGTGTATTAAGACGTTGCAAAACTATGCAATTTCCACATCTTAAAATGTGATTTCATTTTAATTTTCAAAGCTAAAATCAAAGATTTTTTGGCAAAATAGGCGGTTTCAAACAAAAGCTGCCAATGACTGACAAAAATCATGTTTATTAAAAGCCATTTGGTATATTTTTACCGGAAACAATTAAAACATAATAAACATGTATCAACCTTTACTTTTAGATGCCAACTGGAACAACGGTGTCTTCATGATCGTCATTTTCGCATTAGTTTGTGTCGCATTAATAGGCATCCTTATTAACTTCATGATGAGTGGTAAGAAGAAAAATGATTCCGAGAATCTAGAATAATATCATTTTTAAGTCGAAATTATCTAAGAGGCAGTGACATTTTTACAAGTCCAATCAGCACTAATAACCATTACTATTTAGAGCTTGATTGAAACCAACTGTCCGATATTTTGGGATTAACATGTTATTCGACAATCAGTGGAAATAGATTGATCTGGCCTTTGAGCAGGAATACAATAGTTTTGCTATTGTCATTTGTTATCAACGAAACAATGAACTAACAAATGCTATGTCAGATATCCTGTTAATGTCAATTTCTCCATTGTAATCAATCTCACTTTTAAGCGCTAATTTTTTGTTGCGGAAGGCTCTCGATAGAACAGCATTAGCAACATCAAAATATCATTTGGTGTATGTTTATCCTCTTCTATAAACCACTTGGATTCATCTTTTTCATGGCGTCAAGAGCATAATTTGCGCCGATGTTTGAGTCGATATTTAAAGATTCTTCCCTACCAAGAGTGTAGTAAATATGATTGACATTGGGCTTGGAATAGCAAACCACTAAATCTGCCAGCACATTGTAGGCCCCTTTTGTCATTTTTGCAGAGGCATTGAGACTACCATAACTTGAAGATGCAAACCCTGAGCAGTCCACCAATTGATCTTTATGGTTAATGTAATTCTTACCTGCAATTACCTGACATCCTGCGGAATAATTGGAATTCCCAATACCAGACCAATGAATATTGATGCTATTGTTTGGGTGTACACCGCCTTTCTCTAAATCCTTTGCTGTTAGCGCATTATCATTATCCCAATCGCGCAGTACCAAAACTCCGGCAGGGTCAAAAGGTTTGAGCGCTCGGTAAATTTTTTGTTCTTCAGAGATTTTATGCCATCCAAAGCGGTATTTGTGCTGCCCTTCTACCAAAAAAGCTTCATCTTTTCGACCCGCCATTCGGGAACTTGGGTCTGTCGAACCCCAAAATTTAAAGACCATACCATTGATGAGCAAGACAAACAAATCATCATTTTTACGATCGTGAATACTTTCATCTTGTTTTCTTCGGACACCAATAAGATGGATCTCACTAGTACTAAAATCCCAATCATTGACCTTTAGTGTAGAATAGGTTTTATTGAGCGTATTGACATGCTTCATGATTGGGCCAGGGTTTGCCTTGTAATGGGCTTTGGCCTCATTGAGCAATTTGATCCATTTGGAATATTCTTCTGATGGATTTGATGCGGATGCTTTACCCCAATCGGCAACTTTTCCTTGATCTTTCCAACGCTGGACGTGCTGCATGGTACCGTTGCCCACAATGCCATCAGGCACCATGGTTTTATCACCCTCAGGATCAAGAGTACGAACATATTCCTGAAACAATCTTGCCGCAGCTTGCGTGACATAATCAAAAATACCGTCTACAACTCCTCTGGGCATAAATCCTGCCTCGGAAAGAAATTCCTGAAGTTTTGCTACGTCAGATCCATTTTCCTCTCTAAAGGAACGCCAAGTTGTTCGGTCATCGTCCCTAAAGGAAACGGTGCCAACCAATAAACCATCTTTGTGATAAGGGGACAGAAATTTTTTGCGGTCTGCGGGAAGTTTACCTGCATCGCAGCTACCAAGAAATAATGCGCTCATAATATGCTTTTTTTAAGATTAATACATGCCAATTGTACGAATAGGAAACACCTTTTCAGTAGATCATTGGGGAATGCTATTAATAATATTAAAGCTGAGTTGACTTAGTTATACTTTGTAATCATTAAGACGAAAGTTTACACCTAAATTACATGTAATGAATTACTTATAAGAACACATCAATTTTAAAAATCTTTTAAAAATAAGAAAAAGACAGCCAAAAATAGATATTTTTATTTTTAATTCATTTTCTTGAAGTAAAGGAAAAGGAATACAGCAATAACTGATGAAGCATAAGTGCCATACACGAAACTTAAAAAATACTGTATACCAACAGAGTATAATCCTTATTTCTATCTGAGATTTGATTAGTATTTACCTTTAACAAATTGACATGACAATCAACGATGAGGACTGTAGCGTCGTGTTTTGAGATATTATTAGATTTTCCTATCAGTCATTTTTAAAGCTGAATCCCAAATTCTGCCAGCATAAAAAATTCATGGTTTAAATCTTGAAGATAATCTGCCAATTGATATTCAACTCCCAATTTAAATGTTGTCTTAGGAGTTAACAGCCATCCAAATCCAACACCAAAACGCTGCTCCAATTCTGGCTTTTGGGTTGACGCAACTTCCAAAAGAGTTTCAGTTCCCACTTTCATATAAGGTCGCAAAGAGTTTTCGCGAGCCAGTGGAATGGTATAACCCAACCGGTATCTAAGTCTGTGTTTGGTGACAGATGCGTACAGCCGCTGCTCTGTCCTAAAACGGTGAGAGGCCTTGAAACTTGATGCTTCAGACGTGTACACAACTTGTTGCTGCAGTCTCAACTCATTTTCTTCATCAGTCTGAAAAGCATTTTCCCAACGGTATTGCAATCCTAGTCCCAAAGCATATTTTGCGTCCCACTGATATTCAGAAAGATGGGAGATGTCAATTTGCCTTACATTATATTCCGTCTCATTATTTCTGTAAATGACATTGCGATTTTCAATAGCGAAACTATGACTATAAGTTGGTGATATCTTGTAGGACAATTCAACTGCAGGTTCAAAATATCCAGTAAAATTTGCCTGTGCCTGAGACTTGCTCAAAATAATTGTAGTCAATACTACAAGGCATAGTTTATAATGTTGGGTTGTGGCCATATTGAACATCCATTTTAAAAAAAAAGGACTGAAACCTAGTTCCAATCCTTCCTACTAATCACTCTCACTATCAAAAATTAATCTTCAATATCATTCACTATCTTCCCTGAGGCGTCGATGGTCAAATCGCGTTCATTAAACCAGCCTTTTTCAATTTCTATTTTATAAGTTTTAGTTCCATCTCGCTCATAAACTTCTGCAGAATCAATTTTATAATCTGCATATTTGTTTTTCACTGCAGCGGCAATGTTAGGAGGTAATTCATTTTCTGACACGTTAAGTTTACACGTTCCTAATAGACGTTAAAAATTCCATAAAATCAATCAATTCGCAACCAATTCCAATTTGTTTTCAGTTTTATGATGGATCTTTGACATAGAAACTAAATGTTATGAAAAGAGCAAATTTATATGTCGGCCTATTTGTTGCTGTTTTGCTTGCCGTTGGTATCATCGGTTTTTCGAGGGTTAATAAAGCGAATGCAAAGATCGCTGATGGTATGGACAATTATACCATTGCTGAAACGTGGGAATTGCCGGTAGAACTTAATGAAATTAGTGGAATGGTATGGGTTGGCAATAACACTCTGGCTTGCATACAAGATGAAGACGGCAAGCTGTTCATTTATGATTTAACTGATAAAGCGATAAGTGAAGAAATTCCGTTTGCTGGTAAGGGTGATTATGAGGGCATTGCTCTTTATAAGGATGACATGTATGTGATGCAAAGTGACGGATTGCTATTTGAAATTAAAAATTGGAACACTACCAACAAGATAGTCAGTACACATAAAACAGGCTTTCAAGATGCCAATAATATGGAATCCTTGGCCTATTCTGCACTTGATTCGTCGTTACTCACCATCCCCAAAGACAGAGATTCCAAAGATGATTTTAAAGGCATATATACAATTCCGCTTTCATCAAAAAAGGCAGACACCAACACGCCTGCGTATAAAATTGAAATGAATGCAAAAGCCTTAAAAATATATAGAGACAAAAAACTCTACAAGACGTTTAATCCTTCAGAAATTGCCGTGCACCCGATAACCAATGATATTTATGTAGTGGAAGGACAGCATCCGAAGTTGCTTATTCTGGATGCTAACGGAACCTTAAAAACCGTCTATAAATTGGACGAAATCAATTTTCCACAACCCGAAGGGATGACTTTTAGTGAAGAAGGTGATCTTTACATTTCCAACGAAGCTGTTAATGGAACTGCGTCCATACACTTAGTGGAGCTTAAAGTCACCAAGTCATAATTGTTTATGGCAATAATTCTAAAAAACTCCGGAATACGGAAAAATGTCAAATTAAATGTATTCTCTAGTTCTTTACAATTTTTAAAGGCTGAATTTCACTTTTTAGTTTTTTATACAAGCGGTATTGAAGTCGCGTCAAAATATCATTCATAGCTAGAGATTCTCTAGCTTGCATTTCCACAAGAGCATCCAATTCTGCACGTCCTTCATTTTCATCTTTAATTTTTTCAGCCAATCTTAAATAATCTGCCACTTTATTCTTGAATAAGGGATATTGAATTCCCGTTAAACCTAAATGTTGATCATATTCATCAGTAATGCGATCAGCTTCAGTTTTTAAACTTGAGCTATTCATAGCATCCGGGATTTGCGCAAAAATAGTGGTTGAAAATAAAAGTAAAATACTTGTAAGAATAGTTTTCATGAGTTCTGTTTTCCCTAATTTAAGGTTTTCAGGTCGTAAAGTCAACCCTTTTATTAGTTTTTAACGATTCAAAAAATCTAAAGGTTTTGAGAACGTATAATTTAATTTTTTATAATTAGTATCTAGGACATCAAAACGAAGCACACGTAATTATAAGAATAACAATACCAGCTTCCCTTTTTTT
>NZ_LZRN01000005.1 GCF_001678675.1 Gelidibacter algens | reverse complement strand
TTATGCCCTTTCTTTTTATAAGATATTCTTTTGATTTGCAATCGTCTAGCATAGCAAATTGAACCATAAATCTTGAATATCACCAGATTAATCAAAACTTCAAATTTTGTCGAAAAATTTCATTCAGCCCAATTTATTCACCGTTTATCTAATAAATTTAAGAATTCCATTTTAGTCCACCTATATTTGTTTCACCATAACATAAGTAGGTTAAGTTTATGGTAGATTTGGGGCAAAAAAGGTGGACACTCGTCCGCCTTTTTTCATTTCTAGTTCCCTTCAAATTGGAATCTTCTAAACAACACTTCAATTATTCTTTCTAAAATAACATTAACGGGAACTGCCGTTCATTGATATAATTAGTTTTAGTAAAAACTTTACAAATGGGCACAAAAAAAGCAAACTTATTAAAGTCTGCTTTTCCTAAATCAAATAAACCCAAAAAGTGTTGCAAACCTTTTGGATAAATTAGTTCATTATTTTCCTTCTGCATAACGTCTTTCTACCTCATTCCAGTTGATCACGTTAAAAAATGCATTGATATAATCAGGTCTCTTATTTTGGTATTTTAAATAGTAAGCATGTTCCCATACGTCCAATCCTAAAATGGGTGTTCCTCCACAACCTACCCCAGGCATTAATGGATTGTCTTGATTTGGTGTTGAGCATACTTTGACTCTTCCACCCTCGTGCACGCATAACCAAGCCCATCCTGATCCAAATTGTGTTGCCGCTGCTTTGCTGAATTCATCTTTAAAAGCATCAAATGATTTGAATTCTGCTTCAATAGCATTTTTAAGATCTCCAGCCAAATGTCCTTTACTTTGTGGATTCATCACTTCCCAAAAAAGGGAGTGATTATAAAAGCCACCACCATTATTTCTAACGGCTTTATCTTCCATATCTAAATTGATTAGAATATTTTCGATAGTTTTTCCAGCCATATCAGTCCCTTCAATAGCACTGTTTAGTTTATCTGTATATCCTTGGTGGTGCTTGTCATGGTGTATTTCCATTGTTCTCGCATCAATATGAGGCTCTAAGGCATCAAAAGCATATTTTAATTTCGGTAATTCGAAAGCCATAATGTATCTATTTTTAAGTGTTAATATTTGTTCTACCCAAATTTACACATAAAACTGTGCTTATAAAAATATTAAACGCTTCGTATTTAAGTGTTAAGAAAAGTTTAACGTTGGTAAGCAGTAAGGTATCGATTGGGTATGAATACTGAATTCTTGCAAATTCCGTATATAAATCGGCTTTAGTTTTTATCTTGTATAAAAATTCCAAAAATGGAAACCCAACATCCTTTTTCAATCTATAATGCTTCAGCAGGTAGCGGTAAAACCTTTACTCTGGTAAAAGCGTATTTGAAAATCCTGCTGTCCTCAAATCAGCTAAATGCTTTCAAAAATATACTGGCATTAACATTTACTAACAAAGCTGTTGCTGAAATGAAGGCACGCGTTGTGGATATGCTCATCGATTTTTCTGACGCTACTATTTTAGAGAAGCCAACCCCAATGTTCAATATGCTTTCAAAAGAACTGCAAATAGGGTCCCAACAGCTACATGAAAAAGCTAAGATCATCTTAAATACCATTGCCCATAATTATGCTGCCTTTGATATTTCTACCATTGATAAGTTCAATCACCGCCTCATTAGAACCTTTGCCCATGATTTGAAATTGCCTCTAAACTTTGAGGTAGAATTGGACACTAAAACAATTCTTTCAAGAGCGGTAGATCAACTTATTGATAAGGCTGGATCAGAAAAGGAACTCACAAAAATATTGGTTGATTTTGCTATTGAAAAGGCTGATGATGATAAGAGTTGGGATGTCTCATTCGATTTCAATCAAATTGCACAATTACTGATTAATGAAAACGACATTCCTTTTATTGAATCTTTAAAAGATAAAACGCTCGACGATTTTAAAGCATTAAAAACGCAGCTTATTACGCAAATCTCGACACTTGAAAAGGATATTAGCGGAAAAGGACAGCAGGTTTTGACACTTATTGAGAATAATGGTTTGCAGTTTAATGATTTTTCCAGCAGTCATCTACCCAAACACTTTTTAAAACTGTCGCAAGGCAATTTTGACGTCAATTGTGATAATTTAAAATGGCAAAACGATTTATTGGAAGGCAACGCACTTTACCCCAAACGTCTGGATGCTCACAAAATGACGACTATAGATAGCCTTCAACCCGCAATCACGGCCTCATTTAGTGAGACTAAACAGCGTATCATCCAATTCAAATTTCTTAAAAACGTTCTCAAAAACATTACGCCACTATCCGTTATAAACGCCATTTACCAGAGTCTACAAGACATTAAAAAGGATGAGGATTTGGTACTAATTTCAGAATTTAACAGCCTTATCAGTTCAGAAATCAAGTCGCAACCAGCCCCATTTATTTACGAGCGAATTGGTGAGAAATTCAAGCATTACTTTATTGACGAGTTTCAGGATACTTCAGTAAAACAGTGGGAAAATTTGATTCCTTTAATTGACAATGCCATTTCAAGTCAAAATTTAAAAGGAGAAACAGGCTCTGCGATGCTGGTGGGAGACGCAAAGCAAGCTATTTACAGATGGCGAGGCGGAAGGGCTGAACAGTTTATAGATTTATACACAGCGCATCAGCAGCCGTTTCAAATTCAACAAAAGGTTCAAAATTTACCTGTCAATTATAGAAGCTTAGAAACCGTTGTAAATTTTAATAACAGTTTCTTTAAGCATTTGTCTTCCTTTGTATTTTCAGAGCCTTCCCATCGAGAAATCTATAAAGCAAGCCATCAGGAGCAGTCTTTAAAGGGTGAAGGTTTTTTAGAGTTGTCCTTTTTAGAGTGTGAACCTGAAGACAAAGACGCAACCTATGGCCTACACGTTTTACAAGCTATCAAAAAAGCGCAAGACCACAAATTTGAATTGCGAGACATTTGCATCATCGCAAGAAAATCAAAAGAAGGTATTGCACTTGCTGAATATTTGAGCATTGAAGGTATTCCTATTATTTCTTCTGAGTCTTTACTGCTTAAAAATTCGCCAGAAGTCCACTTTTTAACCAACATCATCGCATTGGCCTCGCAGCCCTACAACGACATGTTGAAAATTGAGTCCTTAAGTTATCTGGCAGACCATCAACTTCACATTGAAAATAAACATCTCTTTTTTCAAAGTCTTGTCCACTTGGAAACTTATGAAATGTTCGAAAAGCTACTAGAATACGGTCTCTTTTTTGATTTCAATCTGTTTTTACAACTTCCTTTTTTTGAAGCTGTGGAGAGCGTGGTAAGACAATTCAATCTAAACAAAACATCCAATGCTTATATTCAGTTTTTTCTAGATGAAGTCTTAGACTTCTCTCAAAGATTTAATGCTGGGTTTTCTAGTTTCACGTCCCATTGGGATGTTAAAAAAGAGAAACTTTCCATAACCTCACCTCAGGGCAATAATGCGGTTCAAATTATGACCATTCACAAGTCTAAAGGCTTAGAGTTTCCGGTTGTGATTTTCCCTTATGCCAATCAGGACATTTATTTTGACAGATCTCCAAAAATGTGGTTTCCTGTAGAAGCAGATGACTTTAATGGGTTTCAAAATGTTTTCATCAATGTTAATAAAGACTTGGAAGATCTTGGTGCTTTAGGCAAAACCATGTATACTGAATATCGAACACAATTAGAATTGGATAGTGTTAATCTATTATATGTTGTAATGACAAGAGCTGTTGAACAGCTTTATATCATATCAGAATATGACCTAGATAAAGGGCATAATGAAAAACTTGGATGGTATTCAGGACTCTTTATAAGTTATCTCAAGTGGGCAGGTTTGTGGGACAAATCTAAAAAAAGCTACACGTTTGGATCACCCACACGCATCCTGACTCCCAAAAAAATAGAAACTGCAACCACCCAAAAACAGTTTATTTCAATAGCTAAAGAAGATCATGACTTAAAGATCGTTACTAATGCAGGTTATTTATGGGACACCGAGCAAGAAGCAGCTATTGAAAAAGGGAATTTGGTCCATTTGATCATGTCAAAAATCAAATCTGAAAGTGATATCAATCTTGCTTTTGAAGATTTTGAAAACAAGGGTGATATTAATGCACAACAAGCCTTAGAGCTCAAGCCAATTATATTAGACATTGTGCATCATGAAAAATTAAAGGATTATTTTCAACCAGAACTCACCGTTTATAATGAAAAAGACATATTAGCATCGGGCGGACTTATTTTAAGGCCCGACCGGATTGTGGTGAATGCCATGGAGGAAGCAGTAATTATAGATTATAAAACTGGTAGTGCAAGTCCCACCCATCAGAACCAACTTAGGGAATACCAATTAATTCTTGAGGAAATGGGATTTAAGGTGAGCAAAAAAATACTTATATACATAAATGAGAACATTCAAATAAAAGAATTTTAACTTTGCATAAAATCAAATTAATCATGTACGGCAATAAACTACAACAACACTTACAAAAAGAAATTAAAGATATTAAAGAGGCTGGACTCTATAAGGAGGAGCGTATCATCACCTCACCTCAGGGTGCAGAAATAACTCTGAATACAGGTGAAAAAGTCCTGAATTTCTGTTCCAATAATTATTTAGGTCTATCATCCCATCCAGAAGTAGTGCAAGCTGCTAAAGATGCTATGGACACCCACGGCTTTGGCATGTCTTCTGTTCGGTTTATTTGTGGTACTCAAGATATCCATAAAACATTAGAGCATAAAATAGCTGAATTTTATGGTACAGAAGATACCATTTTATATGCTGCAGCGTTTGATGCCAACGGTGGAGTATTTGAGCCATTGTTGGATGCTGATGATGCCATTATATCAGATTCATTGAACCATGCCTCAATTATTGACGGTGTCCGTTTGTGTAAAGCGGCACGTTACCGCTATCAAAACAGTGACATGGAAGATCTTGAAAAACAACTTATAGCGGCGAATGAAAATGGAGCGCGCTTTAAGATTATTGTGACTGACGGGGTATTCTCTATGGACGGCTTGGTGGCGCCTTTAGATAAAATTTGTGATTTGGCTGATAAATATGATGCGATGGTAATGATTGACGAATGTCACGCTACAGGATTTATTGGAGAAACAGGACGTGGCACTTTGGAAGACAAAGGTGTTATGGGCCGTATTGATATCATCACTGGGACCTTAGGAAAAGCAATGGGTGGTGCTATGGGCGGCTATACCACAGGAAAAAAGGAAATAATAGACTTGTTGCGTCAACGATCTCGACCTTATTTGTTTTCTAATTCTCTGGCGCCTGCTATTGTTGGTGCGTCCATAAAAGTATTTGAGATGTTGGCAACTGACACCACCTTGAGAGATCAATTGGAGTCCAACACAAAATATTTCAAGGAGGCAATGCAAAAGGCAGGGTTTGATATTATCAATGGAGATTCAGCAATAGTACCCGTGATGCTTTATGACGCCAAATTATCCCAAACAATGGCAAAAATGCTTCTTCAGGAAGGCATCTATGTGATAGGATTCTTTTTTCCGGTAGTTCCTAAGGAAAAGGCTAGAATCAGGGTACAGTTATCAGCTGCCCACACTAGGGAACATTTGGATAAGGCAATTGCAGCATTTATAAGGGTTGGAAAAAGCTTAGAAATTATTTAAAATCAGTCCAAACACTAACATTTTAAGGAAATCAACCAATATTTTTACCCATTTGTCTTTGTTAATAATATTTTACAACTTACTTTTGTTCATTAATTAACACTTAAAATTAAATAATTAGAATATGAAAAATCTTAGCAGAATATTTTTCGCTATGTTGCTTTTATTGAGCTTTAGCAACGTCAGCGCTCAAGACGAAAACAACCCTTGGGCAATTGGAGTTGGCGTAAACGCAGTTGACTTATACCCAACTGGTGAAGACGGACAAGGTGAAATCTTTGATGAATACTTCAATTTTGGAGATCATTACAACATCTTGCCTTCATTATCTTCGGTATCTGTTTCTAGATACCTATCTGATGGGTTTTCAATAACCGCAGCAGGTACTATCAATGAAATCAGTAAAGTAGGAGATGCATCAGCTGATGACTTATCTTACTACGGACTAGATGGTACAGTTAGATATAGCTTCGCAAGTTTAGTAAACTCTCCTATATTTGAGCCTTACCTAGGAGTAGGTGGTGGTTACACTTGGGTTGATGAAGTTGGAGCTGGTACTCTTAACGGAACTTTGGGTTTCAACTTATGGTTTTCTGAAAATATTGGCGTAACTGTTCAGTCTTCTTACAAACATGCGTTTGAAGATTATTTGCCAACACATTTCCAACATACAGTTGGTTTAGCTCTTAAATTTGGTGGAAAAGACACTGATGGAGATGGTGTATATGATAAAGATGATGCTTGTCCTGATGTTCCTGGTTTAGAAGCATTCAATGGTTGTCCTGATTCTGACAACGACGGTATTGAGGATTCTAAAGATGACTGTCCTAACGAAGCTGGTTTAGCTGAATTTAATGGTTGTCCTGATGCTGATGGCGATGGTGTTCCAGACAATAAAGATGATTGTCCTGCAGTTGCTGGCCTTAAAACTTTAAACGGTTGTCCTGATGCTGATGCTGATGGTGTAGCTGACAAAGATGATGAGTGTCCTAACGAAGCTGGTCCTGCTGCTAACAAAGGATGTCCTTGGAAAGATACAGACGGAGACGGTGTATTAGACAAAGATGATAAATGTCCTAACGAAGCTGGTACAGTAGCTAACAATGGTTGTCCTGAAGTTAAGCCAACTGTTGAAGAGATGGAAACTCTTAACGAATATGCTAGAACAATCTTATTTGATACAGGTAAATCTACATTTAAAAAAGAGTCTATTCAAACTTTAGAGTCTATGCATGCTATCTTCCACAAATATCCACAAGCAACTTTCGCTTTAGAAGGATATACTGACAGTGTTGGATCAGAGAAATCTAACCAGTTGTTGTCTGAAAGAAGAGCTAACGCTGTTAGAGATTGGTTAATTGCCAATGGTATCAAACAAGATCGTTTAACTGCAAAAGGTTTTGGTGAGGAGAATCCAATTGATTCTAACACTACTGCTGCAGGTAGAACTAACAACAGACGTGTAGAAGTAAAACTTACAAACTAAGTTTTTAAATATAATTAGAATTAAAAAACGCTCCGATATTCGGGGTCGTTTTTTATTTTTATAGCATGACAAGTTTTCTAAAACAAGTAATAGACCAGATACAGAAGGAAAGACAAGATATATCACAACTTACCTTTATTTTACCCAGTAAAAGAGCAGGAACTTTTTTAAAGGATATCCTATCACAGAGTACTACTAAAACTATATTTGCTCCAGAAATTTTATCCATTGAAGAATTTGTTGAGAGCCTTTCTGAACTCAGTTATGCCACCAGTACAGAACTTCTATTTGAATTCTATAAGGTGTACAGAGAACTTACCCCAGAACCTCAGCAGGAAACTTTTGACCAGTTTTCAAAATGGGGACAACTATTGCTCCAAGATTTTAATGAGATTGATCGCTACCTCATAGATCCAGATCATATTTTCGATTATCTAAAATCGATCAAAGAACTTAATCATTGGTCTCTGTCAGAACATCAAACGCCTTACATCCAAAACTATTTAGCGTTCTGGAACCGCCTTAAAATTTATTACAATAAATTTAGGCATGAGTTGATCTTGAAGAAAAAAGGGTATCAAGGTTTAGTGTATAGAGAAGCAGTAAACGGCATGGAGCATTATAGGTCCATCAACCCTAATAAATCACATATTTTTATTGGCTTTAATGCCCTAAACAAAGCGGAAGATCGTATCATCCAAGAACTGCTACAACATAACTTGGCTAGCATCTATTGGGATATTGATTCCGCATTTATAAATAATCCCATCCACGATGCAGGTTTATTCATTCGGCAACATCTCAAAAATTGGCCATTTTATAAGCACAACAACATTAAGTGGATAGGTAAAAACTACACTTCAGAGAAAAATATTCACACCATTGCCGTACCAAAAAATATCGGTCAAGTAAAATACATTGGAGAGCTTCTGGACACTTTACCTTTGAGTGATTTGAAAAAAACCGCTGTTGTTTTAGGAGATGAAACGCTTTTAATGCCTTTGCTCAATTCTATACCTCAAAAAGTGGAAGCCATTAATATCACCATGGGACTTCCGCTTAAATCGGTACCCTTGGCCTCTCTGTTCGACGCACTTTTTAAGATCCAAAAAAACCACACTAACGAACTTTATTACAAGGACGCAGTAGCTGTTTTATCGCACCCCTTTATACAATCTTTATTAACGCATGAAGATGTCAATTACAGTAATCAGATCATAAATTATATTCAGAGCAACAATATTGTTACCATTTCAGTTGAGAAGTTAATGACACTTTCTGAGTCAAAACAAGACGTTATAAGGCTCCTTTTTCAGTCTTGGAACAATGACCCTGAAATAGCACTTAAACATTGCTCTCAGCTCATGTTAACATTAAAAACAAAACTCGATTTAGAGAAATCAAAAAACCTGCTGGCACTGGAATATCTTTACCGATTTAATCAAATCTTCAACGAGCTTCAACACTACAATACCACCTACAAACTCATCAGCAACAGTACAACGTTGTACTACCTGTACAAAGAGTTACTAAGCAGTGAAACTTTAGATTTTAAAGGAGAACCTTTACAGGGTCTTCAAATAATGGGTATGTTGGAATCTCGCGTACTAGACTTTGAAACGGTGATTATATCCTCAGTTAATGAAGGCATCCTTCCGGCAGGAAAAAGCACCAACTCTTTTATTCCTTTTGATGTGAAACTTGAAAATGGCCTGCCAACCTATAAAGAGAAAGATGCTGTGTACACGTATCATTTTTACAGACTTTTGCAACGTGCAAAAAATATATATATTATCTACAACACTGAACCTGATGTTTTGAATGGTGGTGAAAAAAGCCGATTTATCACACAACTTCAAATTGAAAACATCCATAATGTCAAACATTCCATTGTAGTTCCAAAAGTGGAAGTCGCACAGAAATCACCTCAAATCATTAAAAAAACAGAAGCCGTTTCACAAAGGTTGCAGCAGATTGCAACTAACGGATTTTCGCCTTCTTCACTCACAAATTACATCAGAAACCCTATTGATTTTTATTATCAGAAGGTGTTAAAAATCGAAAGTTTTGAAGATGTTGAAGAAACCGTTGCCGCTAACACCTTAGGAAGTGTGATCCATCAAACATTAGAAGATTTTTACACCCCATATAAAGGTATAGCACTGACTGAAGCCCATTTACAAGAAATGAAAACATTGATCAATGATAGTGTGACGCTCCATTTTAAATCGTTTTACAAGGAAGGGGACATGACCAAAGGGAAGAATCTAATCATTCTTGAGGTCGCAAAACGCTATGTTTCAAATTTCATAAACAAGGAAATAGACACCTTAAAAGCTGGGAATCAAATAAAGATAATTGATTTAGAAAAGGAATTAAACATTAAACTCGACATTCCAGAATTAGGTTTTCCTGTCCATTTAAAAGGTACTGTGGACAGAATTGACGAATTTAACGGCACACTTAGGATCATCGATTATAAAACAGGGAAAGTTAACCAAGGGCAAGTAGAAATTGTGGATTGGGAAGACATCACTTTGGATTATGATAGATTCAGTAAGAGTTTCCAAATTTTGGCGTATGCCTACATGTTGAACAATACGGAAAAGCTTTCCCAACCTATTGAGGCAGGCATCATATCTTTTAAAAATTTACAAGGGGATTATTTTTTGAAATTTGGAAAGAAACCATCAGCCAGAAGCAGAGATAAAGACCACAGCATCACAACAGAAACTTTGGATGCTTTTTATAGTGAACTTAAAAAATTGATTCTCGAAATTTGTAACCCTGAAATTGAATTTATCGAAAAAGAGGTTGGTCATTAAGCAATTTTCATTGTAATTTCTCTTTGATGGTAAATTTTTTGCATAAGTACATCTTTATTGACAGGCTTGGTCATGTAATCGTTCATCCCAATCTCTAATACTCTCTGTCGCGTTTCCTGCAAGGCATCTGCTGTAACAGCAATAATAGGGATCCCGCCAATGGTATCTCCTAAAAAACCGCCCCGTATAATTTCAGTAGCTTCATAACCATCCATAATTGGCATTTGCAAGTCCATTAAAATAAGGTCATAGACATCCTTTTTAAGGGCTTCAATTGCTTTTTGTCCGTTGTCAACAACTGCAAAACTAATATTTTGAGAATTTCCCAACAGCTTTTTCATCACCATTTGATTGAGTAAATTATCTTCTACAACCAATATATGAGTTTCCGGAAATGAGCTTTTTGGTAGTTCTGATATTTTCCCAGGATATATTTGTTTAGAAACGACTTCTAGAGGTAAATCAATAAACACCTCCGTTCCTTGTCCTTCTTTACTTTCAACCTTAATGTTCCCATGAAATAGTTCCACCAAATGCCTTACAATTGTTAGGCCAAGTCCAATGCCACCAAACTGGCGTTTATGATCAAGACGCATTTGGCTAAAACTGTCAAATACATGTTTTTTCATTTCATCTTTCATACCAATACCTGTATCAGCAATATGAAATGAAAAACGACACTGTCCATTTGGTTGAGGCGTACATCTCAATTTAAAAACCACACTGCCTTCATTTGTGAATTTTACAGCATTACCCAAAACATTATTTATAATTTGGACAAAGCGTTCCGAATCTACTTTTACAACCGCAGGAATTTCATAATCCATTTCAAATTGATAGGTTAACCCTTTCTTTTCCGCTTCAAGCTTCCAGTTATTGCTAATTTGATTGAGCGCTATTGACGGATTGAACTCTTCTATCTGTAATTGCAGTTCATTCTTTTCAATTTTATCAAAGTCCAAAATATCATTGATATTGCTTAATAAGCTCAACGATGCATTTTTAATGATCTCATAATTTTTTCTGTGGTGCTTTTCAGAATCACTGCTCAGCTGCGTTTCTGCAATACCCATTATGGCATTGATAGGAGTTCTTAACTCATGACTCATATTAGACATGAAATAGGTTTTTAACTGGCTTACCTCTTCTGATTTCTGTAAGGTGACTTCTTGCGAGGTCTCCTTATCCATTCTTAATTTTCTGATGAGATTGGTCATCGACAAGGACAAAAATATTACCTCAAAGCCCGTACCGAATTTAGCACTGTTGAGCGTGTAAAAGTTATTTGGCAACAAACTTAAATTGTTCATGACAAATCCCAAAAGGCCAAATACCAAGAAAAATATTCCAATGGAGAAAAACACATCAACTGACATTCTTTTATAACGCATCACAAATACAGTTGTAAGAATTAAAATCAAACTAAGCAATCCATTAACATTGCTCAATGGATAAGCTAAAGCCATCGTTTCTTCACTTACTAGCACCATTAAGAATAAAATTCCTATAACAGCATAGACGGCTTTGTGCCATTTGTAAAAAGATGGAAGTTGTTGCTTTACATTTAAAAAATGCTCACAATATTTCAAGAGAAAAACATTGGTAATTAACGCCGTTATCAACACAGCTTTATCGTTAAAAAATCCTCCATTAGGAAATACATATTGAAAAATAAAACCGTCTAAGGCACTTTGCAACAACGCTATGGAAAACACATATATGGCATAGTATAAAAATGATTTCGCCTTTAAACTAGTATAAAAGAAGAGATAGATAATACCTGCTAAAAACAACAGTCCATAAAAAAGTCCTAAGAACAGCTGCTGTTTGTAGTTCATTATCCAGAAGGATGTTTCTGTATATAAATTCAATGGTAAGTTGACGGTTTCTCCATCACTTTTTAAATGGAGATAGAATTGTTGGGTAGTTTGTGGTGGTAATTTAATTTTAAAAACCGTTGATCGATGTGGCAATTGGCGCTCGTCAAACTGAATTTGGTCTCCACTTTGAAAATGATAGATTTTAGGTTCTGAAATTTGATAAAGATCTGCTTCATCTGTTATAGGTCGTGCGGTTTCTAAATAATAAACTTTGCTTTCCTGACTTGAATTTTGCACTTTAAAACGAACCCAAAAATGATCAGACGTAAATCCGACGCTATGATTTTCAGACTCCAGTTCATAAAAATTTAAGATGGAATTCTGATTCTTCAGCAGTTCAGTGAAGCTGTAGTCATTTTCACCAACATTAGTAAAATCGGCATATTCAAAGAGTTGTCCCTTACTGTTTTCAGGGTCAAATGCAGAATTTTGAGCTAGCAATCCTGCACTAATAAAGTAGATAATTAGTAGTAGTTGTTTCATGGTTGGGGCCTTTAAACACTCTAAACTTACGAAAAAACCATTAATATGGTTTTTTCGACATGAAAATAAATGGATCAGATCATAGTGGAACGAAAAAAAGCAATGCTTTCGCATTGCTCTTTCTGTGGAGAAGATCGGGCTCGAACCGACGACCTCTTGGCTGCCAGCCAAGCGCTCTAGCCAACTGAGCTACATCCCCAAATTACTTTTACGCCACTTTCTGCCAGCGGACGATTTAAAATATTTTTCTCGCTTTCTCGCCTCTATTCTGGTTTCGAATTCTTCAGAGTAATATAATTCCCAAGGAAGAAATGCCTTTGTGGATTTTACTCTACCCGAATTATGCGTTTTCAACCTGTCCTTAAAATGTGAAGACATTCCAACGTAGAAACGGCAACATTTAGTACTATATATGATGTAAGCAACAAACATAATCTCCAGCTTAAAAGCGCTCCCCGCCCGAACGTGCCGTTCGGTACGGGCGGGTAGCCAACTGAGCTACATCCCCGAATTACTTTTACGCCACTTTCGACAAGCGGCAAATTTAAAACATTTTTATCTGTTTCCTGCTTATATTTTAATTTTAAATCTTCGAAACAAACTGTTTTATTTTAAACCACTTAAAACCAACACTGGCAATGTTGAGCTGTTAAAGTCTTTTTTTAAGATGGTATTATTTTCCCAAATTTTGGTAAAAAATCCTCTCTTTCTTCGCACCACACATAACAGATCAGGATTAATTTCCTTGTAGTTGTCCAACACGCCCTGAAATGTAGTCGTATTTTCACTGTGGGATGTATGACTTATCAGGCCTGCCAACTCTTCATTGACATCAAAGTCACCTTCGTTGTAAAATGGTGTCTGCACCAATAAGAGATCAATTTTTGAATTGAATTGGTTTTTTATGGAAATTAATGGCTTTAAAACGTCATCTTTTCTTATAATGGCTGATTTTAAAGCTATCAAAATAGTCTTCATCGGTTTGAAGGTAAAGCCTTCAGGAACAATCAATGCGGGAATACTGGTTTGCTTAATAATCTTCCCTGAGGTTTTGCCCAAATACACTTCTTCTTTGACAGAGTTCGTTCTTGGTTCAATCAAAATTAAATCAATATCGGCAGTTTGGCATACAAGCTCCAGGGTTTCCACAAGTTTTCCTTTAAAAGTTTTAACGATCACTTCAACACCTTTGATATCCACTTTCTCAACATGTGACTTTAAAAACGCCAAACTTTCGCGCTCCAAAATATTATCAACCTTAATCATTGTACCCGCCTTAGTATAGACATTAAATATCTGAACAACATACAACTTAGCCCCAAACGCTCGCGCAAAATCAACTGCATATTGTAAGTGACTTTCTGCATTTTTTGACGACCCCACTGGGACTAAAATATTTTTCATATCTAATATAAACACTAAATTCACACAAAAATAGACATTAAAAATGATTCGGAAAGCGACTTCAATAGATATTGAATTTATTTTATTACTGACCAAGGCGTGTGCCAAGAACATGATAAAAAACGGTATTTTCCAATGGAACGAGCACTATCCAAATGCCGAGGCTTTTGAACAGGATATTGCAAGAAATGAACTGTATGTATTGACCAATCAAAATACTATTGTTGGCACTATCGTGATGTCTTCTTTTATGGATGAGGAGTACCAATCCGTACACTGGCTTACACCTAACACCAAAAATCTTTACATACACCGTTTGGCAGTGCACCCTGATTACCAAGGGTGCGGTTTTGCCCAACAACTCATGAGTTTTGCTGAACACTTTGGGAAAGAAAATAAATACCTCTCTATCAGATTGGACACCTTTTCTCAAAATGACAGAAACCAAAGATTTTACGAGCTTCGCGGGTATCAACGTTTGGGATCCATTTATTTTCCGAAGCAAAGTGAACATCCATTTTATTGTTACGAACGTATCCTGTAAATTCCATAATCAGTCGCAAAACCAGCCACAAACTTGAAGGTCCTGCAATAATTACTCGAGTTATAGTGCCTATTCTGTCCCTTACAGATACGGCTATAAACTATACGTTATTTCTATTTTATTTATGATTTGGATGATTGCAAGAGGTGTTCCTCTGATCATAAAATTTAGACAACTCTTTTTGCCAACTAAACAAAACGTTTAACTTTGGCCGTATATCCTTCAATAAAAAACTATGGGAATTCTTGAATTTTTAAGTGGTAACGGCTTGTTTTTGATATTGGCCATCGCATTGATTGTCATTTACATTTACAACCGAAGAAAAAACAAATAATCCTATCGGGTTTTTAACCACCCTGTAATACTCAATCTTTCAGTCTTGACAGGTTTCACCTCATGCTCAAGGATCTGACTTTCAAAAATAACCACCCTACCAGGAAGCGGATAAATAACCTTTTCTACCTCCCTGCCATTATCATCTAAATACAACACCAATTCACCGCCATTCTCTGGCAACCAACCTGCTTCATTCAAATAACACACAAAAGATAGTTTACGGCGGTCGTCATTTTGAAACGTATCCAAATGCCGTTTATAAAAAGTGCCAGTTGGGTACAAAGCATAATGAAATTCTTTGCGGAGAATTCCTAAAAAACAAGTTTTGTTCAAATAGCTGACGAGATTGTTAATTTTATCAAAGAATAAGCCTTCCGCTACATTTGTATAGGCCTCATCGATCCATAAAATGACATCGCCTCTAATAGATTTTACGATGATTTCATTGACCCTATTGCCAATGGCTGCCTTTTTAAAAGTGTCTTCTTCGTGTTTGTCGAGTAATGATTGCCTAAGTAGCTGAACCTCCTCTGTAGTAAAAAAATCTTCAACAACAGCATATTTCTGAGCAACAATATCCGAGATGATTTTTTCATACAAAGGATTCTCATCAAAAGAAATAGACTCAAAAAGAGCGTTCGCCATAAGGTAGCAATCTGGTAATTATGAGTAAAGAATTCAAAATTTCGGTCAAATGTAATCTAAAAACGGTTTCCTTTTACAATTTGAATATCTTTGCAGTAAATTGACGCTATATGAGCAAAATTCGGATTACAAAGCAATTTTCTTTTGAAACTGGTCACGCCCTTTATGGTTATGATGGTAAGTGCAAAAATGTGCATGGACATAGCTATAAATTATCGGTCACGGTTATTGGCACACCTATAAATGATAGCTCAAATGTTAAGTTTGGGATGGTGATTGACTTTTCAGATTTGAAGAAAATCGTTAAGAGCGAAATCGTTGATGTCTTTGATCACGCCACTGTGTTCAACAAAAATACGCCACACGTCGAATTGGCGAAAGAACTGAAAGATAGAGATCATAATGTACTTTTGGTCAATTACCAGCCTACTAGTGAAATGATGGTGATTGATTTTGCCGAAAAAATTAAAAAATATCTCCCAGAGACCATTCAGTTGCATTCTTTGAAACTTCAGGAAACTGACACGAGTTTTGCAGAATGGTATGCGAGTGATAATTAATGAGCTTGATGAATATTCCCAAAGGAAAAAAAATATACTTTGCTTCTGACAACCATTTGGGAGCTCCTACCAAAGAAACATCGTATCCGCGTGAAAAGAAGTTCGTGGCTTGGTTAGATGACATTAAGCAAGACGCCGCTGCCATTTTTCTGCTTGGAGATTTGTTCGATTTTTGGTTTGAATATAAAACTGTTGTTCCTAAAGGATTTACAAGAACATTAGGCAAACTTGCCGAACTAAGCGATTCTGGCATTCCTATCTACTATTTTGTAGGCAATCATGATTTATGGATGCACGGTTATTTTGAAGAAGAACTCAATATTGAAGTCTTTCATAAACCGAAAGAATTTATATTTAACGACAAGATCTTTTTTATTGGTCACGGTGATGGTCTAGGCCCTTATGACAAAGGCTACAAAAGGATGAAAAAGGTGTTTACCAATCCGATTTTTAAGTGGTGTTTTAGATGGTTGCATCCTGATTTGGGAGTAAAAATCGCGCAACATCTCTCCGTCAAAAATAAGCTGATTTCTGGGGATGACGATGCCACATTTTTGGGTGAAGACAAAGAGTGGTTAGTGCAGTATTCCAAAAGTAAATTAGAAGATAAACACCGCGATTTCTTCGTATTTGGACACCGGCATCTTCCTATGGAAATTAAGCTGAATGACAATTCTTCATACCTCAACTTGGGCGATTGGATCCAATATTATACCTATGGGGTTTTTGATGGTGAAAAATTGACGCTGAAAAAATTTGAAAACTTTAAAGAAGGATGATAGGCCCTTTCAAGTTGAAAAACCTGAAAGGTTTGGACCATTAAAATCCATAATTTTAATCTGCTTTTTCATGCTCCTCCAAATCCTTGCGTAAATCAAGTTTTCTAAACGAAGGAGAGACGATCCCAGTTGTTACGACCGTTATTAGGGTCATTGTACCTCCAAAAACAACCGCTGTCACGGTGCCCATGAGTTTTGCAGTCAATCCGCTTTCAAAAGCTCCGAGCTCATTTGAAGATCCCACAAACATTGAGTTTACTGAAGCCACACGTCCACGCATATGATCTGGCGTTTTTAATTGCAAAATGGTTTGGCGGATAACCATGGAGACGCCATCAGTAACACCGCTAAAAAACAAGGCTGCAACAGATACCCAAAATATTGAAGATAGACCGAACACAATAATACAAACCCCAAAACCAAAAATTGCCGCCAATAATTTCATCCCAGCATTTTTACTTATAGGAATGTAGGCTGTAATTAACATGGTCAAAAAGGCGCCCACTGCTGGCGCAGCCCTCAGCACTCCAAAACCTTCTGAACCCACCTTTAGAATGTCTTGTGCAAAAATGGGCAATAACGCTACAGCACCTCCAAAAAGTACGGCCACCATATCCAAGGTTAAAGCTCCTAAAATGGCTTTGGTTTTAAACACAAACTTGACGCCTTCTTTTAAACTCTGCATCACAGGCTCTCCAATTTTAGGATTTAAAATCGGCTTTTTCGAAATACGCAACAAATTAATCAATGCCAACAGCGCAAAAGCTAATATCAAGCACATCGACCAGTGCACGCCAATCCAGCTAATGCTGAAACCTGCTAATGCTGGACCCATAACTGAGGCCACTTGCCAAGTTGAACTGCTCCATGTCGCTGCGTTTGGATATAATTTTTTAGGAACGATCAAAGCAATCAATGAAAATACGGTGGGCCCAATAAAGGCCCTAACCAAACCTCCCATAAAAACCAAAGCGTAAATACTGTAAAGTACCATATTGGTTGACCAATTGCCTACCACTAATGGCCAGGTCAACAAAAACAATCCTAGACTGATGACTGAAAACCCGATGATGCATTTAATAAGTAGTCCGCGTTTTTCAGTCTGATCTACAATATGGCCTGCAAAAAGCGCCATTGAAAGCGCTGGAATAATTTCCATGAGGCCGATAAGACCCAATGATAAGGGATCTTTTGTAATGGAATACACTTCCCATTCAATGATAATAAATTGCATGGACCATGCAAACACAAGTGCAAAACGAACTAGTAGAAAAATATTGAATTCCTTTATGCGAAGTGCCGCATAAGGATCTTTTTTGATTGGTTTTTGTTCCATGGTTGATAAACCTTTCAGATTTCAAAACCTGAAAGATCTTATAAATATATTCTAAATATAAAATAAGATTAGGGTCTAATATCCCTTAATTTCAATTGTAAGCTAACGTTACCCTGCCAATGGTTTTCATCAATGGAGTAGACGGCTTTAAATAGTTTTTTATCAGTAATCACATCACACTTATTACCCAAATTAAAACCGATACCCACGATTTTATCTGAATTTCCCTGTTTGGCGGTGATTCTTAAATGCTTGTCATCACCACCCACACATTTCCCATAACCTGTATCCTGTAAATTTTCTGTCATAAAAATAGGCGCCATATTTCCCGGTCCGAACGGTGCAAACTGTTTTAGAATTCTATAAAATTTAGGAGTGATGTGCTTAAAATCAATAGGCATATCCACCCTGATTTCTGGAGTTAGAAGCGCTTTATCGATGGTTTTTGAAACCTCGTCTTCAAAAGCTTGTTTGAAAGCATCATAATTTTCAAATTTAAGTGTCAAGCCTGCAGCATACTTATGACCACCAAATTGTTCTATATGTGCACTGCACGCTTCTAAGGCATTGTAGACATCAAATCCAGAAACCGAACGCGCAGAAGCTGCCAATCTATCACCACTTTTGGTAAACACCAAAGTGGGTCTATAATAAGTTTCAATCAATCTGGAGGCAACGATGCCAATGACCCCTTTATGCCAAGACTCATGATAAACAACTGAAGTGAAGCGCTCTTGTTCCTTAAATTCTTCTATTTGAAGCAAGGCTTCTTGGGTGATTTGTTGATCCGCTTCTTTTCTGTCGGTATTAAACTGCTCAATTTGGAGGGCATAGGTTTTCGCTAATTCCTCATTTTCTTCTGTCAATAACGTCACGGCATGATTGCCATGTTTCATCCGTCCCGCAGCATTGATTCTTGGTGCTACAATAAAAACGACATCGGTGATGGTCAATTCAGTTTTTTTGGTTTGATTGATAATAGCTTTAATTCCTGCCCGCGGATTGCCATTAATGACTTGCAATCCGAAATATGCCAAGGTTCTATTCTCTCCAGTAATAGGAACGATATCAGCACCAATTGCCGTAGCCACCAGATCCAGATATTCCGTCAAATCTTCAACAGATTTCCCATCTCGAGAAGCTAACGCTTGAACCAATTTGAAACCGACCCCACACCCACACAATTCGTCATAAGGATAACTGCAATCGTCACGTTTCGGATCTAAAATGGCCACAGCATCAGGAAGTATAGAGCCTGGCCGGTGATGGTCGCAAATAATAAATTCAATGCCTTTCTCTTTGGCGTAGGCCACTTTATCTATGGCTTTGATGCCACAATCGAGTGCAATGATTAGAGAAAAATCGTTGTCATGCGCAAAGTCAATACCCTTGATGGAAACCCCATAACCTTCCTCATATCGATCTGGAATATACGTGGCAACGGCTTCCGTTCTGGTTTTGAGATACGAGGACATTAAGGCGACTGAGGTTGTACCATCTACATCATAATCGCCAAAAACCAAAATATTCTCACCATTAGCAATGGCTTTTTCGATACGCTCTACAGCTCTGTCCATATCCTTCATTAAGAAGGGGTCATGCAACTCATCAAGACTTGGCCTGAAAAAGTGTTTGGCCTCTTCATAAGTTTCTATACCCCGTTGAAGCAACAGCGATGCAATGGCTTCCTCCACCTGAAGCGCTTGACTCAAGTGTTTTACTTTAGAAGGTTCTGGTTTTGGTTTTATGGTCCAACGCATGTTTTGGTTTCTGGTTGTATAGTTTCAATCTAACATTTCTTAGACCTAACAGCCCCGAAACTTCGGGATTGAAACCTGTGAGGTCTTTTTCCAAATAATTATTTATTGTGGTAATGAATAGACGTATTTACCTTGGCAAATCTTCTGAACATTTCCATCACGCCACAATATTTCTCAATGGACAAATCGACCGCCTTTTTTATTTTGTCTTCATTTAGTTGATCGCCATAAAAGTGATATTCCACAGAAACGGTATGGTAGTATTTTGGATGTTCTTCAGTCAATTCGCCATAGGTGTCCATTCGAAAATCTGAAATATCTACTTTCATTTTATTAAGAATAGAAACCACATCCAAACCTGAACAACCTGCCAGTGCCGACAGCATCATGGCTTTTGGGCGTAAGCCCGAATTATAACCGCCATCTTCTACTGAGGTGTCGATCAATAATGTTTTTCCGCTCGGGTTATCAGATTCAAATTGAGAGTTTCCTTTCCAATGGGTAATGACTTTATGTTCCATTTTTTTATGTTTATGGTTGAAAGCACTTTAAGTAAAAAGCACTTTTTAATGTTATCTACTTTTACCCAAAAATACTATTAAATATTAAGACTAGGGAGTTGGCATCACCAATATCTTAGTCGATGATTTAGGGATAGGAGATTGTTAGGATTATTAATTAAGAGGCTAATATTAGTTAAATTAAATAGTTGTACACCGATTACAAATCGCTAATTCATAAATATGAAATTTTTAAGTTTTTGGCACGAATGCAAGACTACTATTTTCGATCTTCATCAGATGGTGGGATTTTAGGTTGGTAATTTTTAGCGTTGATTATTGTGGAGAATAATTTTATAACCCGTAAATCTATCATCTTAAAACTTAATTATAAACACATTACGATCTAAGGATAGTTTTTATAACACGTCTCAATTGCGGCACTACTTCCGCTTCATACCAAGGATTGCGTGTCAACCAAAATTGATTGCGTGGCGACGGATGCGGTATAGGGAAATATTTGGGCAGATATTCATCGTAATTGGCAACTGTTTGAGTCAGAGTTTTCTTGGCATCTTTCTTCAAATAATACCTTTGGGCGTAGGCTCCTATTAAAAGTATCAATTCAACATTGGGCATCAAATTCCATACTTTTTCATGCCATTTTGGTGCACATTCTGGTCGTGGGGGTAAGTCGCCACCTTTACCTCTTCCAGGATAACAGAATCCTATTGGTAAAATCGCAAAATTCTTTTCGTCAAAAAATTCTTCATCTCTCACATCTAACCATCTTCGTAATTGCTTGCCACTAGCTTCATCCCAAGGTATACCCGAGGCATGAGCTTTAGTGCCCGGTGCTTGACTAACGATCACAATTTTTGAATCTGGATTCGCAAAAACAATAGGCCTTGGTCCGAGTGGCAAATGGGCTTTACATAAAGTGCAGTTTCTTATGTTTAAGAGCAGGTCTTCCATCAATTTTTCTCGCTATTCTTTATTCTCCATCATCTTTTTCATGTCCATACCAAAGGAAGGATACGTCATCATCATACGCTTAAATTCTTTAACGGTCATTTTATTGTAAATTGCTGCTGCCATTACATTAATGCTTTCATTGGCTTCGGTGCTTAATATATGGGCGCCCACAATTTCATCAGTCCGCTCATTGACCAATATGGTGTAGGCATAAGTGTCTTCCTGTTCTTTTTTGGCATTGTACCATCCACTGGAATCACCCTGGTAGACCTTGACATTTTTATAACGCGCCTTGGCGTCCTCTTCACCATAACCTACCGAAGATAAATTTGGCGTTGTAAATACCGTTGACGGCACACAGGGTACATCTAATGTTTTTGATTTTTCTTTGACGACATTGTTCCCAGCGATATAGCCTTGTAATCCAGACAGAGGGGTCAATGAAGGCGATTTATTGGAAACATCTCCACAAGCGTACACATTAGAATGGGATTTGCTCTGTAAGTGGTCATTAACTACAATACCATCCTTATCTGCATCAATCCCCGCTTTGTCGAGTTGTAAAGCCTCTATTGCTGGAACTCTCCCCGTAGCATTAATGACTTTTCTTGATTTATGGGTTTTCAATTTCCCCTCGTGTGTATAGGATACTTTTAAGTTTTTCTTTAATTTTTTAATAGCCGTCACATCTGCATTAAACACAAACACAACACCCAAGCTTTCAAGTTTAGCTATCAACTTTTTGACCAGATACTGATCAAAATTTGCAAGTGAAGTATTATCTCTTTCCAGAATGGTCACTTTGCAGCCTAAAGTTGCCAACATACACGCAAACTCCATGGCGATATAACCGGAACCAATAAATATGATCGATTTCGGAATTTTCTTCAGGTCGAGAACATCTTCACTGACTTTTAAGAATTCCTTGCCTTCAATATCTAATTCCCTTGGAATGTTTCCAGTAGCAATAATAAAATGGTCTGCAGAAACCACCTTGCCCTCCACCTCTACTTGATTTTCACTGATAAATTTTGGCGATTGATGGTAGAGTGCTATGCCCAAATCTGTCAATTTCTCTTCCGTATTTGGAGGAATGGGATTAGAAAAAGACCGTTTAAATTTCTGAACTTTTTTCCAGTTAAGTTTGGGCACTCGTTTGACGCCTATACCTTTTAAATTTCGACTGCGATAGACCAATTTCGAAAATTGGAGCAGAATCCGTTTGGAGTCGCAACCCCTATTTGCACAAGTGCCACCAAATTCCCTATTGTCGGCAATAGCCACAGTCAAGTTGTTTTTTCGGCATATTTCTGCCGCTGTTTGGCCAGCCACACCACTGCCAATTATAAAAACATTATAATGTTTATTTTTCATAATCTTCATTTAAGAAGAATAAGATACTGAAGTTTTAACCAGAATATGTTATGGAAAATCTAAATTTCAGAAATTATAGAACATTCTGTTCGATAAAAATTTAGATGTTTAGGAATGCCCCAAGATTTGGTCTGAATAATGCCATTTCTTTTCTGGCTACTTGCAAAATGCAACTTAATCATTTTAGCGCGGCCTAAAGACAATTCTGAAGATATAAAGTGATGCTCTTGATTTTAGCAGCAAAGCGGTCTTGATGCTTTATTAAGGTAATGAATAAGAATGATTTAAGTTTTGGGTTTCCCACCAACCACAATCACAATTTCACCTTTTGGTGGTTTTGCGGTGTAGTGTTCAAGAACTTCCTTGGCGCTGCCTCTTATAGTTTCTTCATAGAGTTTGGTCAATTCCCTAGACACAGAAACGGGCCTATCTTCACCTAAATACTCACAAAATTGAGATAAGGTTTTAATAAGCTTATGCGGGCTCTCATAAAAAATAATGGTCCGGGTTTCTTCAGCCAAAAGCAACAATCGCGTCTGTCTTCCCTTTTTTGGGGGTAAAAATCCTTCAAACACAAATTTATCATTGGGCATTCCGCTATTGACCAAAGCGGGCACAAAGGCTGTTGCTCCAGGCAGACAATCTACTTCAATATTATTTTCAATGCAGGCACGGGTCAATAAAAATCCGGGATCAGAAATAGCAGGCGTTCCAGCATCGCTAATTAACGCCACGGTGGTGCCTGATTTTATCTTTTGAACCAAATGCTCCACCGTTCTATGCTCATTGTGCATATGGTGGGATTGCGAAGGAGTTGCAATATTATAGTGCTTCAATAGTTTGCCAGAAGTTCGTGTGTCTTCCGCCAAAATCAAATCCACTTCCTTTAAAACCTCAACAGCTCTAAAAGTCATGTCTTTAAGGTTACCTATTGGTGTAGGTACGATGTATAATTTGCTCATTAATTAATCGAACTTACCTTCTATAATGCCCATAAAGCGCAGCTCAAAATCTTCTTTGCCTTGCCAATTGTTATAATCTGGCTTAACAATGTTTTGGATCAAATTGCTGGCCTCATCAAAAGAACTCGCCGTATTGATTTGAGAAAGTACACGTTCATAATCTTCGCGCTCGCCATCAAAAAGATGCTTTATAAAAGCTATTTTGTCATTAAGGCCAATGTTAAGACCATGTTTCAGTTTATCATTCAAAGACCTTTTGAGCTGTTCTTTAGATTTTGAAGCAGAAACAGGATCAAAAACAGGCATGTTTTTAAAACCTGCGGTCAAGTTATCAAAGTCGTTTTTGGACTCATCAATTTGTGGCAAAGATTGCTCAAAAAAAGCATCTACCGCGCTCGCTTCATGTGGCATTTGCGCCACCAGATCTTTGATTTTTTCCATGACAGGTTCCATAATGCCATCATCTTCTATCTCATCAAGATTGACATAAATTTTATCACCACGTTCAATGTTATCACTTATTTTATTGTTGAAAGCCACATCCAACATATCAAAGAATGAAGAATCGACTCCAATGGTTGGCAAGCCTTGTTCCAAATTTTCGTTGGCAAATTTCAAAACACTTAATTTTTCGTATAGAAGACCTGTTTCACGATGCAGTTCAGTAACGTTCTCTTTCCCCTTTAATTTTAGAATCCTATGTGCAATGCTCATCAATTCCGACTCCAGCTTCTTCTTCATAACTTTTAACTTTAATTCTAATTTATGCTTTTGATTTTTAATAAATTTACGCCACCTTTATGTAAAACGAAGATAAGCTTTGTTTCAGTGTTAAAATTACGAAATGTTTCTTGAAAATACAGTAAATCCTAAAGAACAATTTGGGTGGATTGAGGTTATCTGTGGCTCCATGTTTTCCGGTAAAACCGAAGAATTGATCAGGCGTCTTAAGCGTGCACAGTTTGCAAAACAAAAAGTGGAGATTTTTAAACCCGCTATAGATGTGCGCTATGATGAAGGCATGGTGGTGTCCCATGATGCCAATCAAATCCGCTCCACATCCGTTCCCGCAGCTGCAAATATCCCTATTTTGGCGGATGGTTGCGCGGTGGTTGGGATTGACGAAGCCCAGTTTTTTGATGATGAGATCATTCGTGTTTGCAATGATTTGGCCAACAAAGGTGTTAGGGTTATTGTGGCTGGCTTAGATATGGATTTCAAGGGTAATCCTTTTGGTCCAATGCCCCATTTGATGGCTACTGCAGAGTATGTAACCAAGGTACATGCCATTTGCACACGTACCGGCAATTTGGCACAATACAGTTACCGAAAGTCCCAAAATGACGCCTTGGTAATGTTGGGCGAAGTAGATGAATATGAACCTTTGAGTCGTGCTGCATTTTACAAAGCCATGGCAAAGGACAAAGTTAGAACTATGAAGGTGATTGATGCTGAAGAACTCACTGAAAAACCGAAAAATTCCAATGCCTAAAGCGCAAGAAACCGTACTCGAAATTGATCTTTCCGCTCTAAAACAAAATTTTGAATATCTTAAATCAAAACTCCGCAAAGAGACTAAATTTTTAGCCGTTGTCAAGGCTTTTGCCTATGGCAATGATGCTGATGACCTTGCACTTTTTCTTCAAGATCTCAATGTTGACTATTTTGCTGTAGCCTATACAAGTGAGGGTGTCGCGCTAAGAAATGCTGGGGTCACAAAACCTATTTTGGTCCTACATCCCCTACCTGTCAGCTTCCATACAATTATAGAGCGCTGCTTGGAACCCAGCATCTATAATACCAAGGTTTTAAAAGAATTTTTGGATGTTGCTACCTATAAGAATCAAAAAAATTATCCCATCCATCTGAAATTTAATACTGGACTGAATAGATTAGGTTTTGCTGAAGACGATATTGAGTCCATTTATTCAAAATTACAGGGATCTGAAACAATTTATGTCAAATCGATTTTTTCGCACTTGGCGGCAAGTGAAGATTTGAACGAAAAAGAATTTACAGAACATCAAATAATCGCCTTTAAAAAAATTGCAGACGCGTTTACAAAGGTTTTTGATTATAAGCCCATGCTCCATCTTTGCAACACTTCTGGAATCTTGAATCATCCTGAGGCACATCTTGACATGGTGCGCAGCGGGATTGGATTGTACGGCTTTGGTAACTCTGAAAAAGAAAATATAAATTTCAAACCGATAGCCAAACTCAAGTCGGTCATTTCACAAATACATCATATTGAGAAAGGAGACACTGTTGGTTACAATCGCGCTTACAAAAGCGCCGCTTCTATAATCACAGCTACCATTCCTATTGGTCATGCTGATGGTATTGGCCGTCAATACGGTCAGGGAAAAGGGTTTGTGATCATTGACGGGAAGAAAGCGCCCATTGTCGGAAACGTTTGCATGGATATGATTATGGTCAACATCACCGGCATTGAGTGTGAAGAAGGTGATGAAGTCATTATTTTTGATGCTTCTCACACTGCTGAAAATTTGGCCAGTGCTGCAAATACTATTTCTTATGAACTGATTACTGCTATTTCCCAGCGCGTAAAGCGGGTAATTAAAAAATAATAGCTTTATAAGAATTTAACAATTCTATATTTTTATATATTAGTCACGCATTAACTAACCAAATCAAAATATTATGTGGAGAGAATTCAAAAATTTTATAATGACGGGCAACGTCATAGATCTTGCCGTAGCCGTTATCCTTGCCAGCGCTGTTGGGATGGTTGTCAATGGCTTTGTAACTGATATCATGATGCCTATTGTTGGAAACTTTGCGAATGATGTCGATTTTGCTGATTTGAAAATTATCTTATCTCCAGCTAATATTGCTGCTGATGGAACGGTATTGAAACCAGAAAATGCTATTATGTACGGAAAATGGGTCAACTCTATTATTAACTTGGTTATTGTTGGCTTTGTATTGTTCGTGATTGTCAAAGCATACAACAAAACCAAAAAACCTATAGCTCCAGCAGCCCCATCTGGTCCAACTGAAATTGATTTGTTGAAGGAAATCAGAGATGCCTTAAAAAAATAATTCCGCTACACCCATATTCTAACTTAAACCCGATTCCCTAAAAGGATCGGGTTCTTTTTTTTAAAATGTTCTTCAAACGCAGTAAATTATTGGTTACTTTAGCAACTTAAATTTTTTTGAATTATGAAAGTAGCTGTTGTTGGTGCCACTGGAATGGTTGGCGAAGTGATGTTAAAAGTTCTTGAAGAACGCAATTTTCCATTTACAGAATTGATGCTTGTAGCGTCAGAAAAATCCATCGGTAAAGAGATTAGCTTTAAGAATAAAACCTATAAAGTTATTGGACTGGCTGAAGCTGTATCCAAAAAACCAGACCTTGCACTTTTTTCTGCTGGAGGGAGTACCTCTCAAGAGTGGGCTCCAAAATTTGCTGAAGCTGGCACTACCGTTATTGACAATTCTTCTGCCTGGAGAATGGATGCTTCAAAAAAATTGATTGTTCCAGAAATCAATGCAGACCAACTTACAAAAGAGGATAAAATTATTGCCAATCCAAACTGCTCTACCATTCAAATGGTGATGGTCTTGGCACCTCTTCATAAAAAATACCGCATAAAAAGAGTTGTTGTGTCTACCTATCAATCCATCACAGGTACTGGGTTGAAAGCTGTAAAACAACTCGAAAATGAATTGGCGGGCATCAAAGGTGAAATGGCTTATCCTTATCCAATCCATAAAAATGTCATTCCCCATTGTGACGTATTTGAAGACAACGGATACACTAAAGAGGAAATGAAATTAGTTAGAGAAACTCAAAAAATTCTAGATGACCGCACTATAGCGGTAACTGCAACTGCTGTGAGAATCCCAACAGAAGGTGGCCATAGCGAATCTGTCAATATTGAGTTTGAAAAAGATTTTGATGTTACTGAAGTCCGCAAGTTATTAAGCGAAACTCCTGGTGTGATAGTTCAGGACAATACTGACGTCAACACCTATCCTATGCCTATTTATGCCAATGGAAAAGATGACGTGTTTGTAGGACGAATAAGACGTGATGGCTCACAACCAAACTCTTTGAATTTATGGATTGTAAGTGATAACTTAAGAAAAGGTGCCGCTACAAATACCATACAAATTGCTGAATACCTAATCAATAAGAAGCTACTTTAAACATGAGCTTTGGGTTCATAAAATTATAAATGGCGTCTCATACTTGGGATTTCAACAACATTTTAAAGGATAATCAGAAGTAAAATTTCTTAACAAAATATTAAAAAGGCGCCTGCATCCATTTGTAGGGGCTTTTTTGTTTATTTTTGAGACACAACACTTAACTCGTTAACTCTTATGAAAAAATTAGCGCTTGCAGTGGTAATTCTTACTACAATAACCGCCTGCAAAAATGAAAATGAACTTAGAAATCCTAATGCCATTGCTGTGACATATCCCGAAACTAAAACTGTAGACACCGTTGACACTTATTTTGGAGAAGAAGTAAAAGACCCTTACCGCTGGCTCGAAGATGACAGAAGCGAAGAAACTGGCGCTTGGGTAAAAGCCCAAAATGAGGTTACAAGCAATTATTTAGAACAAATTCCATACCGCCAAGAACTGAAAGATCGTTTGGAAGAAATTTGGAACTACGAAAAAATCAGTGCGCCTTTTGTTGAAGGTGATTATACCTATTTCTACAAGAATGACGGACTTCAAAACCAATCTGTTATTTATAGAAAGAAAACGGGCAATGATAATGAAGAGGTTTTTTTAGACCCAAATACCTTCAGTAAAGATGGTACCATTTCTTTAGGAGGTCTCAATTTCTCTAAAAGCGGGAAGCTTGCTGCTTATTCTATTTCTGAAGGCGGAAGTGATTGGCGTAAAGTAATTGTTATCGACGCTGAGAACAAAAAACAAATTGAAGATACCATCGTTGATGTCAAATTCAGCGGTATTTCATGGAAGGAGAATGAAGGTTTTTATTATTCAAGTTATGACAAACCTAAAGGCAGTGAACTTTCAGCCAAAACAGACCAACATAAACTCTTCTATCATAAATTAGGAACTTCCCAAAAACAAGACCAGTTAATTTATGGTGGTACGCCTGAACAAAAACATCGTTATGTAAGCGGCAGCGTTACTGAAGATGGCAACTATTTATTCATCTATCCAAGAAGCTCAACCTCTGGAACAAAGTTGTTGATGCAAAATTTATCTCAGCCAAATAGCAAAATGGTAACCATTTTGGATAATTCTGATACCGACACTGGCGTTATTGAAAACGTTGGAACCACACTGTATTTAATCACCAATAAAAATGCGCCTAACCAAAAAGTGGTCACGGTTGATGCTTCTAATCCAAATCCTGAAAATTGGAAGGACTTTATTCCTGAAACAGAAAATGTATTGAGCGTTTCTACCAGTAGCGGTTATATTTTTGCAAGCTATATGGTAGATGCGGTTTCTAAGGTCAAGCAATACGATTATGATGGGAATTTGGTCAGAGAAATTGAACTTCCAGGTGTTGGAAGTGCTGGCGGTTTTGGCGGTAAAAAAGAAGATGAAATTGTTTACTATTCATTTTCAAACTATATCACCCCAAGCACTATATATACACTAGACCCAAAAAACGGCGCTTCTGAAGTTTATAAAAAGCCAGCAATCAATTTTAATGCAGATGATTTTGAGAGCAAGCAAGTGTTTTACACTTCAAAAGACGGTACCAAAGTACCAATGATCATTTCATATAAAAAAGGTGTAGAACTCAACGGTAAAAATCCGACCATCCTATATAGCTACGGCGGATTCAACATTTCTATGACACCTGGCTTCAGTATTGCCAATGCGGTTTGGATGGAACAAGGTGGTGTGTACGCAGTTCCTAACATTCGTGGTGGTGGAGAATATGGCAAAAAATGGCATGACGCTGGCACCAAAATGGAAAAACAAAATGTGTTTGACGATTTTATCGCTGCCGCAGAATATTTGATTGACAACAACTACACCTCTTCAGATTATTTGGCAATCCGAGGTGGTTCAAACGGCGGCCTTTTAGTAGGCGCAACAATGACGCAACGTCCAGACTTAATGAGAGTGGCCCTTCCTGCTGTGGGCGTATTGGATATGTTACGTTACCATACGTTCACCTCAGGAGCAGGTTGGGCCTATGATTATGGAACGTCTGAAGACAACAAAGAAATGTTCGACTATTTGAAAGCCTATTCTCCTGTACATAACGTCAAGGAAGGCGTTGAATATCCTGCAACGTTGATCACTACTGGAGATCATGATGACCGTGTAGTTCCTGCACACAGTTTTAAATTTGCTGCAGAATTACAAAGCAAGCAATCAGGCACCAACCCAACACTTATCAGAATCGAAACAGATGCTGGCCATGGCGCAGGAACTCCTGTGAGCAAAACTATTGAGCAGTACGCTGATATTTTCGGATTTACGCTTTACAATATGGGTTATAAAGTATTGCCAAATAAAACGAACTCGAAAGTAAAAGGATAAATTATCAGATTTTATTCCAGACCTGTCAGGTTTTTGATCCCGAACCATCGGGACTGACAGGTTTTTTTTGTAAAACAAAAATGCTAAAAGTTGAAAACATTACGTTCACTTACAATGTAAAGAGCACAGATGCTCCGGTGCTCAATACGATTGATTTTACCGTAAATAAAGGCGAACATATTTCAATAATTGGCGAAAGCGGCTCAGGAAAATCCACGCTTTTAAAACTGATTTATGGCGAATATGATTTAAATGAGGGACAAATTTTTTGGAAAGATAAAGAGATTTTGGGCCCTAAATATAATCTTGTCGTAGGCTATGATTTCATGAAATATGTGGCACAAGAATTCGATTTGATGCCATTTATCACCGTTGAGGAAAATATAGGGAAGCACCTTTCCAATTTCTTTCCGGAAGAAAAAAAGGAACGTGTTCAAGAACTTTTAACTGTTGTAGAGTTACAGGACTTTGTAAAAACCAAAGTCAAAACTCTGAGCGGAGGACAAAAACAACGTGTAGCGTTGGCAAGAGCCTTGGCAAAACAACCGGAAATCATCTTGTTAGATGAACCTTTTAGCCATATCGATAATTTCCAAAAACAGTCGTTACGCCGAAGTGTTTTTGCTTATTTAAAAGAAAAAAATATTACATGCCTTGTGGCAACCCATGATCGTGAAGATGTATTGGGTTACGCTGATAGAATGCTAGTACTTCACGATTCAAAAATCATCGCAAACAATTCACCACAAGAACTTTATCGCCATCCCGAATTACCCTTAATTGCTTCCTTTTTTGGAGAAGTCAATGTGCTTGATAATGTCATTGTTTTTGCGCATCAGTTAAAATCAACTGATAGCTCAGATTTAAAAGCAATTGTTTTGCGCTCTTATTTTAAAGGGCATTATTACTTAATTGAAGCCGATTACCAGGGTGCTATTATTCGGTTTGAACATCCAACAGCTTTAGAAAAAAATAGAGAAGTCTTTCTCGAAGAAATCAAACGGCAATAGCAAAAGCTCCAAAATGACCGTGATGGGTGAGCGACAAGTGTTCTGGTTGTAAGCTGCCATTAATATAAAACTGTGGCACTCCTAATCTGTTTTTAATTATTTCCACCATGTTTTGAGACACATTCTTTAAGATGGCATAAGCTTTAATAGCGTGTTGGTAGCTTTGTTTGTGTTGCGATTTAAAATCTGAATGCACTAGTTGAACTACTTCAGAAGTCCAATCAGGTTTTAAAAAAGCAGTCGTTTGAATGAAATCAGGATGTGTTTCTGTCAGTGTAGGTACAGTTGTGTTTTCAAACCTAACGTGTGCTTGAGTAGTATTCATGATCAAACATGTAAAATCTTTCGGATTAAAACGAACAATCCCATCACCTCTCGAAATGATTTTATAGACACTTTCCTTCATACTCCACAACCGCCAGATATTTTGAAACCGTTTCCCATCCGATAGAATATAATCTTGCTCTATCGCAGAGAAAAGTTTGTCCAAAAACCGTTGTTCCCGCCATCGAGAATTGTGTTTAGCGCATTCCAAATCGACAATATCGTTGCCAATCACTCCTTGGCAATTTTTGAGGTTACAATTTCCATGGCTGCCTTTACTGAAAGCATTCGTTCCATTTCATCGTTCTCAATTCGGATATCAAATTCGTCTTCCACATCCAAAATCACATCTACCAAGTTGGCGGAATTGATTTTTAAATCGCCTACAAAAGTCGTCTCTTCTGTTAAATTTTTAAAGGCTTCTTCATCTTGAATATAGGGTTGGACAATGGTTTTTAATTTGGCAATGAGTTCTTCTTTTTTCATGCAATTTTTGGTCTAAACTCTTTAGGAAATGATCGCCTTTTAAGAGTTAATTATACTTTTTAAAGATAATACAAGCATTGACATCACCAAAACCAAAACTCGCTTTTGCAGCAATGGTCAGTACTTTTTTTATCATTTGTTTCGGGATTTTTTCGTCATCAATCAATTCCAGAATCTCAGGATGCACATCGTCACAATTGATATTTGGAAACACAAACTGCTCTTTTAACTGCAACACCGTTGCCACACTTTCAATACTTCCAGCGGCTGCTAAACAATGACCAACCATCGATTTCAAAGAATTTATATATGGAAAATCGCTGCCCTTTCGGCCCAATGCCGCGGTCCAATTTTCAATTTCGAGACTGTCTTTTGAGGTCGCCGTTAAATGCCCATTAATCGTGTCAATGTGTTTGGCATCGATCCCGGAATTTTCAATGGCTTTTACTATACAACGTTGCACAGCTTCAGAGTTTGGAGCCGTCAGAGTGCCCCCATTTCGTTGTCCACCAGAATTGACATGACCTCCCAAAACCTCAGCGTAAATGGTCGCACCACGTTCCAAAGCACTTTCCAAGGATTCCAAAACCATCGCACCTGCTCCACTCCCTGGAACGAAACCACTTGCTGAGGCACTCATTGGTCGAGAACCTTGATGAGGAGTATCATTATGTTTGTAAGTCATGACGCGCATCGCATCAAATCCGCCCCAAATATAAGTACCATCATCACTGCAACTGCCCACCAACATTCGCTTTGCCTGGCCGTTTTTTATACGTTCAAATCCCATTAAAATAGCTTCAGTTCCGGTTGTGCATGCAGAAGAATTGGTGGTCACCTGATTGCCCAAACCCAAAATACCGCCAAGATAGGCACTGATACCGCTGGCCATTGTTTGTAATACCACCGTACTTCCCATGCGTTTGACGTCTCCTGCATCCAATTTATATATGGCTTCCCTAAATTTGTCAACTCCTGAAGTGCCCGTTCCAAAAATGCAGCCACTATCATAATCAAGTTCACTGTCACGATTGACTTCAAATCCAGCATCTTTCCAAGCATCCATTCCTGCCATACAGCCATATAAAATGCCTGAACTATTGAAACCGCGGAGTTGCAAAGGTGTGAGATATTCCAATTTTTTTTCTTTGGAAACTTGCGGAATACCACCAATGCAGCATGAAAAGTTAGCGGCTTTCAAATTTTCATGGAATGTTATCCCGGAGTTCCCCGATTTTATAGCCTCAGTAAACGCTTCCAACCCCACACCATTGGGAGCCACAACGCCCATTCCTGTAATAACGACTTTAGTCATGGGTGTTCGGTTTTAGCATTCCTGAAATAGTACCTCGGCATATCAATTCGTTTTTTTCGTTGAAGAGTTTCACTTTACATTTTAATTTATTGAACCGAAACACTTCTTTTTCGGATATCACTGATACTTTTTCACCAGGAAAAACTGGCAAAAAGAAGTCGACTTGACTTGAGGTCAATGCAATTTGGGGTTTAAAATCGTCAGAAAGTTCCGCTCTCATTAGATAAATCCCCAAACATACCAACCCTATTTGTGCCATACACTCCGTTAAAATAACGCCTGGAGTTATTGGGTTTTCTTTAAAATGACCGGCATAGAAAAATTCGGTCTCCTTAAATGTATAATGACCTGTGACGCCATCATCGGAAATTGCGGAAAGCCCATCAACGAAGTGAAACGGAGACTCGTAAGGCAGTATTTTTATGATTTCTTTTATTGTCATTTTTTTCTGAGAACCTTTCCGGTTTTGAAAACCTGAAAGGCTTGTTTTAATTTATGAAATATGTTCCCCGCCATCCACAGGAATGACGCACCCGTTGATCCAGCGTGCTTCATCTTTACTTAGCAAATACACAGCGTTGGCAATATCTTCCGGTGTGGTCAATCGCTTAAAAGGATTTCTTATCAATGCGTGTTTTTTAAGTTGCTCACTCCCCGGAATCATGCGTAACGAGGCTGTATCGGTTATGCCCGCCTGAATGCAATTGGCACGAATTCCGAAGGGCGCATATTCTAAAGCAATATTTCGCGTAATAGCTTCCAAAGTAACTTTTGCTGCTGAAACTGCCGCATAATTTTTCCAGGCTTTGGTATTGCCTTCACTGGTAAAACTGATGATTCGCGCATCATCAGCAAACAGTTTTGATTTGAATATAGCTTGGGTCCAATCATATAAACTGATGGCCATGGCGTTGATGGTCAAATTGAAATCGTCCGTATTTAATGTGGGTTGATCTTCTGAAAGCATCGGTTTTAAATTTCCTTTGGCTACACTGTGCACCAAGGTTCTAATCCGTCCATTTTCTCCAAAAGAATTCTTTAATTCTGAAAGTATGTCGTTTCGTTTCTCCACTTTAAACGCATCGGCATTAAAGGATTTGAATTTTACACCAATTTTGCGAATTTCATCAAATTCTGCCTCAATTAGTTCTTCTTGGGCTCTCGGATTACGATGTATAATGCAGATATTCATGCCATGTTGTGCCAGCTTTTTTGCGGTTGCCAAACCCAAACCACTTGAGCCACCCAAAATAAGCGCCCAATAATTTTTATCTTGAAATTCTTTTGTCATATGAGTTTATCTAAAAGCTTTCGAAAGCTCCATGATTAAACGTTACCACTTTAATAAAATCTGCTGTGCTGAAAACCCTGGGCCGAAGCTTAGCATCAATCCGATGTCGCCTTCAGGCAAGTTTCTGTCCATAAAACGTTCCAGCACATATAGCACCGTAGCACTACTCATGTTGCCATACAATTTAAGGACTTCTTTGGTATCATCAATATTTTTTCCCAAAGAGCCGAACAGCTCTTCAACCGTTTGCACGATTTTTTTCCCTCCGGGATGAAAAATGAGATGGTCCACATCCTTGATGGTTATTTGATTGCGTTCCAAAAAGGGATGGACTATTTGTGGAAAATGATTGGAGATAGTTTCAGGCACCGCTTTGTCCAAAATCATCTGCAACCCTGTGTTGACCAATTTAAAACCCATCATATCTTCAGCATCATAAAAATGGTACATGGCTTCGTCAAGAATTTCCGGGCCTTCATCTTCTTCATAAGAAGACAAAATCACACTTGCTGCGCCATCACCAAAAATTGCGGCACTGACAATATTTGCCATAGAATAATCATCGAGCTGAAACGTCGCTGTTGGTGACTCCACCGCTATAACTGCCGCACGTTTGTTCGGGTTGGCTTTCAAAAAATTCTTCGCATAAATAATTCCAGAAACTCCTGCCGCACATCCCATTTCAGTGACTGGCAAACGGACAATATCTTGACGCATTTTCAATCTATTAATAAGATAGGCGTCTAAAGAAGGAATCATAATCCCTGTACAACTCACCGTTATGATGTAATCAATATCTGTAGGTTGAAGTTTGGCTTTTTCCAAGGACTTTAACAAGGCTTGCTCTCCTAACTCTATGACCTCGCGGGTGTAAATATCATTTTTCTCTTCAAAAGAGCTATTTAGGAAAACTTCCTCAGCATCCATGATGGAATAGCGACGGTCTACACCAGCATTTTCAAACAATTTGATCACCTTACGTTGGAAACGTTCTTCTTGCCCAGATAGCCAAACATTCAAATATGGGATAATGTCTTTGGTTTCCCTGGTGTGTTTTGGTAATTGTTTGGCGACTGATGTTATTTTTACTTTCATATTTTAGAAACGCTTTTTTTGGTAAGGTCGTTCACGAGTTTTTACTAATTCCATGAATATTCCTGATGCTCACTTATGAACTTTGAATTTTAAACTTTGAATTCTGAGCTCTTCAGAATCCACTGATAGCGAAAGGCCCATTTCCAATTGAGTTGGTGGTTACTATTCAGTTGTTTTGATAAATCTACAAGTTCTTTTCTTTTAAAACCGCGCAACACTGAGGTCAATCCGTCTTCAATAATCATTTTGTTCTTGACAGGAATGGTGATCAACTTAAACAGATAATACGCCAATCGGTGGCGGTGTAAATCGTTGACGACGATACCCATATTTGCTGTTTTCACCAAATGCTTCACTAATTGCAACAATACTGCTCCCTTAAAATGATGCAGGAACAAGGTTGTAATCACAATGTCATAGCGCATCGCTTTAAATTCTTCTGAAAACACATCTACATGTACAAAGCTGATATTCTCATAGTTTGTGGATAACGTTGCGGCATAATCAGTGGCATTTTTGTTGGCGTCCACACCAATCAATTGAAAATTGTAACCTTCTTTCTTGCCATATTGTGCAATCGCTCTTAAAATATCACCGCCACCGCAGCCCAAATCGATAATGGTTATAGGCTTATTTTTAGGCTGGTTTTTTACTAAGACTTTAAGTCCGTTAAGGGTTACACTATTGCCACCGAGCAACTTATTAATGATTGCCAATTTATCGAGCGCATCATTAAGTATAGGGCCAGCAATGGAAAAATCATCCATGATCTCTTCGGCTTCAGTACGGTATGTGGTATTGACGAGAAAATTCATTTTATAATCATTGGTTTTCCGTGGGTTTGTTTGATAATAAATGGCACCAAAAAAGGTATTTTTTTCTAGTGCCAGTAGCGACACTTCAGTCAATGTAGTGTTATTAAATAGATTGGCGACGACATGACCAACTTTCAAGCGGTTTTTGAACGCTTTATTCCATGCCTTTTGGTATGACCTTTCCAATGAATTCCTTGATAGTTTTGTTATCTAGATAATCAATAATAAGTTCTGAAGCTATTTGGGCGCTTCTAATGGCCATACTCATGCCATTGCCACAAAGAGGGTGAATCATTCCTGCTGAATCCCCACACATGAGCATGTGCTCCTCTACGGGCGATTTACGATCAAAAGAAATTTGGCTGATGGTCAATGGCGATTCAAAAACAGCGGTAGTGTTTTTAAAAATTGATTTTAAATAGGTGTTTTTGAAGAGCACTTTTTCCTGAAATTCCTCAATGTCTTTGTATTTTTTAAACGCTTCAAAATTGGTGATATAACACAGATTAATGCTATCATCTTCCACTTTTGAGACTCCGCAATAGCCCCCTTCAAAATTATGCAAAGCGACAACATCCTCAGGAAAATCGCCCTTCACATGCGTTTTTACGGCTAAATAGGGGGATTTGTTTTTGATGAAATTTCGATTTAATTTCACATCTAAGTTCGTGCGTTTGCCATAGGCTCCTATGACAATTTTTGAGGTATACTTCCCGTTTTCTTTTGTCTCCACAGAGAATTGATCATCCAAAAACTGTACTTCCATAACCGTATCCACAACAAACAAAACACCCACACTTTTGGCCTTTAAATACAGTGCCTCATCTAAAGCGTATCTACTGATGCCAAATCCGCCCAAAGGCAAATTGGCTGCTATGAGTTTGCTTTTGGCACTCGAAACTTCAAACTTTGTGATGTTCTTAGCCCCCAAGGCGAAGACATCCACACCCAAATAGTTTAGATATGGGAGGACTTCATTTGAAATATATTCGCCACATACCTTGTGTTTGGGATACTCATTTTTTTCAATGAGCATAACGTCAAAACCCTGTTTTTGCAAATGGATAGCCGCCGAAAGACCAGCCAATCCACCTCCAATAATAAGAACATCAAAAGGGTTACCGTAAGTATTCAAAAACGATTTTTTAGCAATTAATTTTTACTAAAGATAAACGGTTTTGATTAGAAAAGATATTCTGATGGCAATGGATTATTGATTTGTTCAATTTTAAAGTGACGCGAGCAGGTTTAGAAAGCACTCAAATTTCAATATGAATCTTTAATAACAAAACTCTGGTCTCTAAAAACAATCTCATCGCCGCTATTTTTACCTGTCAGCAAGAGCCCTATGGGTGTAGTGGGTGAAATGGCATAAAACAATTCTGAATTAACTTCCAATTGTCCTGCACTTATCGCAATAAAATAATTGGCGCTAGAGGTGAAGATGACACTTCCTAAACCAATAGTATCAGAAGATTTAGCAACATCAATTTTGGATAAATTTTCTATTACTTTTTCAATTTCTGACAATTGCTGTCCCACTTTCTCGCGTTCCAGTTGCAACATCGCCCTTCCTGTTTCATGCTTGTCACCTGCGCTACTTTTGGTCTCAGAAGTCAAGGCTTCCTGTATCTCCTTTATTTGATTCTGGATCTTTAAATGACGCTTTTCAACAAAATCAACACATTGGTCATACAGCTGTTGCTTGAGGTGAAGATCACTTTTCATCTTTTGAATCATAATTTAAGGCACCATGATACCCCATTTGTCTTACAATCCATAGTTTGCGCTTGGCGATATAATTTGTTGGTGGATTGGCGCGATAGTTTAAAGGTTTGGGCAGAATAGCGGCAATAGCTGCAGCTTCGCTTTTAGATAATTTCGAAGCAGATTTCTTGAACCAGCGTTGCGATGCAGCTTCAGCGCCATAAACACCGTTACCCATCTCAATACTGTTCAAATAGACTTCCATAATACGCTCCTTGGTCCAAATTAACTCAATCAAAAATGTGACATACGTTTCCATGCCTTTTCTGAGCCAGCTGCGCTGTGGCCATAAAAACACATTTTTAGCAGTTTGCTGACTGATGGTGCTCGCACCTCTTACTTTTTTGCCTTTTTGGTTATTGTCAAACGCCTTTTCAATAGCCTCCATGTCAAACCCGTTGTGCTTTAAAAAGTTTTGATCTTCACTGCATATTACAGCCAACTGCAAGTTTTTGGAAATCTCCTCTAGAGGTACCCAATCATGTTTCCAAACGGTTTCTTTTTCGGCTTCCTTTTGTTCAAAGTATCGTATCACCATTAAAGGTGTTGCCGGAACGGGAACCCATTTGAAAACAATGACTCCAATAAGTGGAATGGCCAAGAACCATAAAAGAACCTTAAAGAAAAATTTGAGTATTTTTTTTATCATACGTGTTACTAGTGTTCAAATTGAATCAATTTAATTTGAAAATCCAACTTTACAAATTTAAACAAAGTTATGAAAGCTGGTGCGAAATTGTGTTAAGCAACCATCTTCTGGTTACTGCACTAAATCTGCCAAGTCTCTGCCCACATTGCTTCCAATGGCAATACCCATGCCCCCCAATCTGACGCCGCAAAAGACTCTTGAACTTAACTGTTGAACAATTGGTTTTTTAGTGGCACCGACACCCATGATGCCGCTCCATCTATGATCTATTTCAAAAGGTGTGGTAGGCAAAATAGTTGTTGTTAAGAGTTCTTCTAGCTTATTTTGGATGATTTCTGTTTGAGCCATTTCTGTAGTTTCCTCGGTTTTGAAATCGAGATTACGTCCGCCTCCCAGCAAAATTCGATCATCAATATTACGAAAATAATAGAACCCTTTATCGAGATGAAAAGTTCCCTTAATTTTTAGATTCTTTATAGGTTTTGTAATCACTACTTGTGCCCTTGCAGGTTTTGTTTCAACTTTTATAAGTGTTGATGCGAAACCATTAGTGCAAATAAGTAGTTGTTTCGATTTGAAATCAAAGTGATTGGTTTTGATGTGAACGCTATCGTTCAATTCCTCAAAATGTTCTACTTCAACTGAATTGAGAATAAGAATGCCTTTGCTTAAAACTAGGTCAGTCAATGCCCGCATCATTTTACCGGTATCAATTTGACCTTCGAAAGGTGTAAAACTAAGCTGCTGTTGTATATTTTTGAAATTGAAAACATTGTTTTTCACCTTAAAAACCTCTTCCTTAAAGTGAGGTTTTAATAAGGTATTGACCCGATCCATATTGGCCATACAATAGTTATAGCCTTCATAGTCGTGCTGATCAAATACTTCATAACCGCCATGTTGCTTATAGGCGATGGAAGTATCAGATAAAGTTTGTCTTAGCAGTTTTAAACCTTTGCGGCGTTTTCCAATCAGCTCAATAACGTCATCCTCTGAATGTATTTTCAGGTCATCTAAAATCTCACTAAGACTTCCAAAACAGGCAAAACCTGCGTTTTTGGTACTTGCACCTTGGGGCAAACAGCCTCTTTCTAAAATTATAATTGTGGCCTCTGGAAACCGTTCTTTCAAACCTAATGCGCAATTAAGCCCAACAATACCACTGCCAACAATGGTAAAGTGGATGTTGGAGAGGTAGCTTTTTATTTCCCAATAAGAAAGATTCATCATGTGTTGAGCATTTGACTAAAGCTAAAAAGATTTCTGTATATAGAACTCATTAATGGAGATAAAATCGAAGCCATTTTGATAGTTCACTACTTCATTGACGCTATATGATTAACCAAGGCACATCTACCTTTCCGCTTTAGCGCTAAGCTGAAAGTTAGAATCACTTCGGTTTTAAGCATAAAAAAACTCCGAAATTACTTCGGAGTTCTTGATATTAATCTTCAACCGGCGCTTCCATTTTGAAGCTTTCCATGAATTTTGTGGTATAGTTTCCAGCTAAATAATCTGGATGATCCATCAACTGCCTATGGAACGGGATGGTAGTTTTAATGCCTTCAATAACAAATTCATCCAACGCACGTTTCATCTTATTGATAGCTTCCTCACGTGTTTGCGCAGTGGTAATCAACTTTGCAATCATAGAATCATAGTTTGGCGGAATTGTGTACCCTGAGTATACATGTGTATCCAAGCGCACACCGTGTCCACCTGGTGCATGGAGCGTGGTTATTTTTCCTGGAGAAGGTCTAAAATCATTAAACGGATCTTCCGCATTGATACGACATTCAATAGAATGCAATTTTGGAGTATAATTTTTACCAGAGATTGGTATCCCTGCTGCTACCATAATTTGCTCTCTAATTAAATCGAAATCAATCACCTGCTCTGTTATGGGATGTTCCACTTGAATACGGGTGTTCATTTCCATGAAATAGAAATTACGGTGTTTGTCTACCAAAAATTCTATCGTTCCTGCGCCTTCATATTTAATGAACTCTGCGGCTTTAACAGCAGATAATCCCATTTCTTCACGAAGCTCGTCCGTCATAAATGGTGATGGTGTTTCTTCTGTCAATTTTTGATGACGACGTTGTATAGAACAGTCACGTTCTGATAAATGGCATGCTTTACCACTAGAATCGCCAACAATCTGTATTTCAATGTGGCGTGGCTCTTCAATGAGCTTCTCAAGGTACATCGCATCATTTCCGAACGATGCTTTGGCCTCCTGACGTGCAGAGTCCCACGCGTTTCTAAGGTTTTCTGGTTTCCAAACGGCGCGCATTCCTTTTCCACCACCACCGGCGGTAGCTTTCAGCATGACGGGAAAGCCCATTTCAGCTGCTAATTTTTCGGTTTGCTCAAAGGATTCCAAAATACCCTCACTTCCAGGTACACAAGGCACCCCAGCTTTTTTCATAGTAGATTTGGCGGACGCCTTGTCTCCCATTTTTTCAATCATTTCTGGAGAAGCACCAATAAACTTAATATTGTGTTCTTCACATATTTTTGAAAACTTGGCATTTTCAGATAGAAACCCGTAACCAGGATGAATGGCGTCAGCGTTTGTAATTTCTGCAGCAGCGATAATATTTGACATCTTTAAATAAGACTCACTACTAGGAGGAGGCCCAATACATACGGCTTCATCTGCAAACTTAACATGCAGACTTTCTGCATCAGCTGTAGAATAAACCGCTACTGTTTTTATGCCCATTTCCTTGCAGGTCCTAATAACACGCAGTGCTATTTCACCTCTATTGGCAATTAATATTTTTTTAAACATAACGATTTCAAATTAAAAATTTCAAATTCCAAGCGCCAAATTCCAAGCATTGGATTTTGGGATTTGCATATTGGAACTTTCATTTGGTTATGATGGATCTACTAAAAACAATGGTTGATCAAACTCAACAGGAGAAGAATCATCGACTAAAATTTTCACAATTTTTCCTGAAACTTCAGACTCAATTTCGTTGAATAATTTCATTGCTTCAATAACACATAACACATCACCTTCTTTTATTGTTTTGCCTACTTCAACAAACATTGGTTTGTCTGGAGATGACTTGCGATAGAAGGTTCCAATAATTGGAGACTTAATGGTAATATACTTTGAATTTTCATCAGATGCAGGAACTGCTGTTGGCGTTTGTGACGCAACTGCAGGTGCATGAGTTTGCTGCATAGGCGCGGCACCCATAGGCATTTGTTGTACATAGGTGGTAGACTCTGCTTTATCATCACTACCCGTTTTAATGGTAATTTTGATATCGTCCATTTCCAATTTAACCTCACTCGCGCCAGATTTGGCAACAAATTTGATTAAGTTTTGAATTTCTTTTATATCCATAACGATTAGAATTTAAATATTTAAAGTTAGTTAGTTTATCAATTATATGCCCATGTGAGATACACTGAACCCCATGTAAAGCCACCACCAAAAGCTGTAAATATCAATTTATCGCCTTTTTTTAGTTGTTTTTCATAGTCATATAGAAGTAACGGTAATGTGGCTGACGTCGTATTTCCATATTTATGGATATTTACCATGACCTTACTTTCATCAAGATCTATTCTGTTAGCTGTGGCATCGATTATGCGTTTATTGGCTTGATGAGCGACCAACCACGAAATATCATCTTTTTCAAGATTGTTTTTCACCATTATTTTTTCAGTAACGTCTGCCATGTTGAAAACGGCATTTTTAAATACCATTTTCCCCTCCTGATAAATAAAGTGTTTCCCTTCAGCTACGGCTTCTGGAGTTGATGGATAAGAAGATCCGCCGTGGGTAGCTCTTAAAAAATCTCTTCCATTCCCGTCGCTTTTCAAAATTTCATCCTGAAGTCCAAAGCCTTCCATATTGGGCTCAAACAAGGCCGCACCTGCGCCATCTCCAAAAATGATACATGTAGCCCTATCCTTATAATTGATCATTGATGAATTTTTATCAGCGCCAATTAATAAAACTTTTTTATACTTTCCTGATTCAATGTAACGGGCAGCCACAGACATTCCGAATAAAAAGCTAGAACATGCGGCTTCCAAATCAAATGAAAATGCATTTATCGCACCAATTTGGGTAGCGGTATAAGCGGCTGTAGCAGCGGCTTTCATGTCTGGTGTTGCCGTTGCAACAATTACCAGTTCAATTTCTTTGGGGTCTAAACCTTTTTTTTCTATGAGGTCTTGAGCGGCTTTAATGGCTAAATAAGAAGTGCCTTTACCGTCTTCTTTGAGAATTCTTCTCTCTTTTATTCCTGTCCTAGTGGTTATCCATTCATCATTGGTATCGACTAAAGTTTCCAAAATTTGGTTTGTCAATACATATTCGGGTACATATCCACCTATGGCAGTAATTGCAGCAGTGATTTTACTCATTATATTATATTAGAATGACCTGAAAATTGACCTGAAAATAGCCAAAAGCAGTAAATAATAATTGAATTTACTTAAACTTAGTCAAATATGATGCAAATTAAGTTGTTTTTAAGACTTTCAAAAATTAAACACAAAAAAAACGCTCAAGATTGAGCGTTTTATTATATGCATGCATACTAATTATGCTAAATTCTCCTCTTTTTCAGAGTTGTCTATAAGCACTTGACCTCTGTAATAAAGTTTTCCTTCATGCCAATGAGCTCTATGGAATAAGTGTGCTTCTCCTGTAGTAGGACACGTTGCAATTGTAGGTACAACCGCTTTGTAATGTGTTCTTCTTTTATCTCTTCTAGTTTTAGAAATTTTTCTTTTAGGATGTGCCATTTTATATTATTATTTATCCGTTAATAGTTTTTTTAATGTATTCCAACGAGGATCGATTTCCTCTGTTTGTTCTTTTTCTTCTGAACCTTTTGGGCTCAATTCTTCCAATCTTTCAAGTATCTCTGACTGCAATGTGCCATCTTCTATTCCGGGATGGATCCGTTTAACAGGCATTGATAAGATAATCAATTCATAGATGTAATGTGCCACATTTATTTCATACTCTCCATGAGGTACAATTAAAATGTCTTCATTTTCATCGTTGTATTCGTCGCCAAACTTGACAACCAAATTAAATTCGCCTTCAATCTCTTGGTCATAAGGCTCATTGCTTGTGTCGCAATTGACATTTGCATTACCTGTAACTTTAAATTGCAACTCTAAAAGCGTTGTTTTCTTTTCAAGAAACAAATCGACCTTTACATTTACATCATTAAAATCATCATACTCAAAATGCTCAAAGAACTTTTTATCAATTTGATAATCAAAATGGTGCTTTCCTAGTTTTAAACCTACAAATTGTATGTTATACTCTTTTAGGGACTTCATGATCACATTCATTTTGAGGGCGCAAATATAGAAAATATTTTTGTATTAGAAAGAAGCTATTAACAAAAAATGTTTATATCTTTTTTGGCGCCTTTTTTAAAGGGTTTTTGGAGAGCCTTTTATACTCCTTTCTATTCTTAAAAATCTGAATGGCTGTAAAAACCGCTGCCTTAAAGGACGTTTCATCTGCAGTTCCTTTTCCTGCAATTTCAAAAGCGGTACCATGATCTGGAGAGGTCCTTATTTTATTGAGTCCGGCAGTATAATTGACGCCTTCACCAAAAGTTATTGTTTTAAAAGGAATGAGTCCTTGGTCATGATAAGACGCAATAATGGCATCAAAATTCAGGTAATTCTTAGATCCAAAGAAACTATCCGCCGAATATGGTCCGAAAACCAATTTGCCCTTTTCTCTTATTTTTAAAAGTGTAGGTTTTAATATGTTCTCGTCCTCTTCTCCAATAACCCCATTGTCGCCTGCATGTGGATTGATTCCCAAAACAGCAATTTTTGGTCCATTGACCTTAAAATCTTTTACTAAAGATTCATAAACCGTCTGTACTTTTTCTTCAATAAGCTTTGCATTGATGTGTGATGGAACATCTTTAACTGGAACATGGTCTGTAAGCAACCCAACCTTTAGTTTTTCGGTAACCATAAACATAAGACTGTTTCCACCAAGTTCTTTAGCGAGATAATCAGTATGACCTGGAAATTTGAATTGATCTGACTGCACAGTCAGTTTGTTAATAGGCGCGGTTACCAACACATCTATACTATCATTTTTTAAGGCTTCAGTAGCTTTTTCTAAAGACTTTATAGCATACTCTCCAGCTTTCAAATCTTCTTCCCCAAAGGCTATATCTACATTTTCCTTCCACACATTCAAAACATTTACTTTACCTTCAATAACCTGACTCAAATCGTTAATGCCATGAAAATTTATGCCACTTTCAAAATGGTTTTTATAGAAGGACATGGTTTTTATAGAAGCAAAAATGATAGGCGTACAAAACTCAAGCATTCTAGAATCTTCAAACGTCTTTAAGATAATTTCTGATCCAATGCCGTTTAAATCACCTATTGAAATTCCTACTTTAATTTGCTCTTCTTTTTTCATCTTAAATTTATTATCCTTTGACAGTGGCAATTTGATAAAATTCTTCCGTTACATCAGACTTCATCCTGTAATATTCATTAAAGTCTTATCTTTGTGAACCATTGCAATAATGCAAATTTAACCAATTATTCGACACTATGTTTACTGGAATCATTGAAGATTTAGGAGTCATTACCAATTTGGAACAAGATCGTGACAATCTTCACATCACATTAAAAAGCAATATCACTTCTGAATTGAAAGTTGACCAAAGTGTTGCACATAATGGGGTGTGCCTCACGGTCACCGCTTTAAACGACAAGGTCTATACGGTTACGGCTATCCGAGAGACATTAGACAAAACTAATTTAGGCAGTTTAACTGTAGATGATCACATCAATTTGGAACGTGCCATGATATTAGGAGATAGATTGGATGGCCATATGGTACAGGGTCACGTAGACCAAACCGCCGTTTGCAAATCAATTGAACTTCAAAATGGAAGTTGGATGTTTACTTTTGAATATGACGCTTCTTTAAATAATATGACCATTGAAAAAGGGTCTATCACTGTAAATGGCGTAAGCTTAACAGTTGTGAACAGTAAGAAAAATGAATTTAGTGTGGCTATCATTCCATATACCTATGAACATACTACTTTCAAAGCATTAAAAGAAAACAGCGTTGTGAATTTGGAATTTGATGTATTGGGAAAATATATAAAGCGCCTTTATGAATTGAAAGTCTAAACGTGGCTTTTCTTTTTCAACATCTTGAAACTCATATATGCCCCATAAATAATAGCTGCAGCAAATAGAAATATGAGACTGTCATCAATTGGAAATCCCGGTGGATTTGGAGGACCTGCTTGAGGTGGAGGTGGCATTTGACCATTACCAATAGTTTGAGTATGGCAGACAAAACTTATTGACATAAGTAGGAATGAGGCTAAGATTTTTTTGTTCTGTATAATCATTGTGGCGTAAATGTATAAAAAAAAGCGAGCTAACAAAATAAGATTTAAAAAAATCATCCACAAAATGCACATTTATACGATAAAATGCACTTTAGTGGATTAATCTGTAATCTGTCTATTGTAGCAAAATTAATCGGCATATCAATCAAACTACAAGTTGATTTTCGTCCTAAAATTAACCGCAATATATAACGTCAGCAACTAGAATTGATTATTTTAGTTAGGATGTCATAAACTTGCGATAAAAGTAATCAAAAAGGTTTTTACTGAGAAAATTACTTCAAAAAACTTCAGAAGCAATAGTATAGAAACTGATAATCTGAGGACGCTAATTATATTTTTTATATTTGCTTGGAGGTCCGCTTCTCTAAATGGATAATATTAGCCACCGTTTTTATCAATCTATCATGATTTTTCACAAACGGATTGGTGTCATCCCAAACATAACCTGCCAAAACTGCACAAATTTGTCTTTTAATATCGTCATTGTTTGCCCCGTCAAAAAAGATGGTCTGTAAATTCCCGGTATACCATTCCTTAACATAGGAACCGAATACAGAAACGCCTTTTTTCATGTATTCAGCATAGTCCGTTTCCCAGTTAACTGGTTCGTTTTTGAATCCCTTAGTGATCAACTTGGCCGCTTTTAAACCTGATTCTGTTGCAAACGTTACTCCCGAAGAAAATACAGGATCTAAAAATTCAGCACTATTCCCCGTCAGGGCGTAACCTTTCCCATAGAGTTGTGTAACCGATTTTGAATAATTCTCGATAATCTTAGGTTCAAATAAAAAATCAATATCTTTAAATCGCTCATAATAATAGGAGGATTTCTTGAGCATTTCAGACAAGCGTTCCTTGGGCGTCCCTTTAAAACTGTTGATAAAATCTGTTTTTCCAACAAACCCAATGCTCGTAGTACCATTGCTGAACGGAATGACCCAAAACCAAGTATCCGTATCAAGCACATCAAAGGTGATGAAGGTTCCTTCAGTTCCTTTAGGTCGATCTATCTCTTTTACATGACTAAAGATTGAAGAATGTTCAGGAATTTCCGAAGGCTTTTCAAGGTTCAATAGTCTTGGCAAAACCCTTCCGTATCCACTGGAGTCGATGATAAATTTTGCATGCACGTTATATGTTTGGTCATGTTCAGTCTTCACGACCGTTTGTGACCAACCATCTTCTTTGAAATCGACTGAAATAACTTCCTGATCAAATGCAATGTCCACGCCTTGCTTTTTTAGCTCTTCTGTGAGGGCATAATCAAAATCAGCTCTTGGAGCTTGCCACGTCCAATCATAACCTTCGGTATGTTTTTCAGCAAAGTCAAATTCGCAAATAGTGTCACCCTTTATAAATCGCGCACCACTTTTAATTTCAAAATTTTCAGCAATTAAGCAATCCAACAACCCTACTTCCTCAAAATGATCCATACATCTTGGCAGCAAACTTTCGCCAATAACAAATCGAGGAAAGACGCTCTTTTCAACCACTTTCACAGATACCCCATGCTTATGTAGATAAGCAGCTGCAACACAACCTGAAGGTCCCGCACCTATAATCAAAACATCAACCTCAACATCCTTCATGCATCAAATGGATTTAAATGATTTATTATTTTACATTTGTAGCGCAAAAATAACCACTTTACTTCTGGTTGTTATACTATTTAAAAATTATTGTGAATACGCTCCAAATGTTAACACTTAACGGAACCTTAAGAATCAATGAATTTCAACAAATACTGTATGAGAATCAATCGATTCAAATAGACAAAAATGTCCTTGAAACGGTTGAAGAAAGCTTTGAATTCTTAAAGTTATTTTCAGAAAACAAGATCATTTACGGTGTCAATACCGGTTTCGGTCCAATGGCTCAGTATAAGATCGAAGATTCTGAACGCATACAACTCCAGTATAATCTTATAAGAAGTCACGCTTCAGGCACAGGAAATCCTATACCGCCTTTATATGTCAAAGCGGCTATGTTAGCACGATTGAACACGCTATGTTTAGGAAATTCGGGTGTCCACAAATCGGTGATAGAATTGATGGTGCAATTGATCAACAAAAATATTACACCTATTATTTATGAACACGGCGGCGTTGGAGCCAGTGGCGATTTGGTGCAACTGGCACATTTAGCATTGGTGATGATTGGTGAAGGCGAAGTGATGTATCATGGTGAAAAACAGCCGACAGAATACGTTTTCAAAAAAGAAAATCTACGACCCATCTCCATAGAACTGCGCGAAGGTTTAGCTCTTATGAACGGAACTTCAGTAATGACAGGCGTAGGTATTGTCAATGCTATTTTCACACGCAAGCTTTTAAATTGGATGATCACGGCTTCTTCAGCAATCAATGAAATTGTAAAAGCCTACGATGACCATCTCTCTTTTGAATTGAACCAATCAAAAAAACATGAAGGTCAGCGGGTAATTGCCAAACTCATGCGTGCCCATTTAAAAGATAGCACGCTGATAAAAAAACGCGAACACCATTTGTATAACGATGTCAAAAATGTTGATGTGTTTGAAGACAAAGTACAGGAATATTATTCTTTACGATGCGTACCGCAAATTCTTGGCCCTGTTTTAGACACGCTCAACCAGGTAGAAACTATCTTGATTGAAGAAGTCAATTCCGCCAACGATAATCCTATTGTGGATGTTAAAAACAAAAATGTGTATCATGGCGGGAATTTTCACGGAGATTATGTGTCCTTAGAAATGGACAAACTGAAATTGGTAGTGACTAAAACTTCCATGCTGGCAGAGCGCCAATTAAACTATTTGCTCAATCCCAACCTCAACCAAATTTTACCACCATTTGTCAATCTAGGCAAATTGGGATTGAACTTCGGAATGCAAGGCGTTCAATTTACAGCCACTTCAACAACGGCTGAAAATCAAATGTTGTCCAACCCAATGTATGTGCACAGTATTCCCAATAACAATGACAATCAGGACATTGTAAGTATGGGAACCAATGCTGCTTTGATTACCAAAAAAGTGATTGAAAACGCTTTTGAGGTACTAGCCATTGAATTGATAACCATAATTCAAGCCATCGAATATTTGGACGTTAAAAATGAAGTTTCTTCTAAAACAAAGCAGATGTTTGATGATATCCGTGCCATCGTTCCTGCTTTTAAGGAAGATGTGGTTATGTATCCTTATGTGAATGCGGTGAAGGATTTTATAATGAAAAATTAAAAATTTCCAGCAGATCTCACAGATTTTCGCAGAATAAACCCAAAAAATTATATCTTACATTTGCGAGATCAGCTAAAAAATTACATGTTTTTCCGATGATCTCTCAAGCCTATTCAAAAACGATCTGTGAACACCTGCGTGATCTGCTGGATCTGCGGGAGAAAACAAACAATCTATGTCTAAACAAAACAAATACGCCCTAATAACTGGAGGTTCACGAGGCATCGGAAAAGCCATTTGCATCCAACTTGCGAAAGATTCAGACTATCAAATTCTTATCAATTATAACACCAACAAGGAAGCTGCCCTTCAAACCTTAAAAGAAGTCGAAGCTTTTGGAGGCTCTGGCCAAATCATTCAATTTGACGTGTCCAATTATGAACATGTTCAACAGAACTTGAATGCGTGGCAAGAACAGCACTCAGATGCCATTATTGAAGTGCTGGTCAATAATGCCGGCATCACCAAAGACGGACTTTTTATGTGGATGAAACCTCAAGAATGGAATGAGGTAATAAACACCAGCCTCAACGGATTTTTCAATGTCACCAAGCATCTCATCGAAAAAATGTTATTGAACCGTTATGGCCGCATCATTAATATGGTGTCCCTTTCTGGACTAAAAGGTGTTTCCGGTCAGACTAATTATTCCGCCGCAAAAGGTGCCGTTATTGCCGCTACAAAATCTCTAGCTCAAGAAGTTGCCAAACGCAATGTTACCGTAAACGCTGTAGCTCCTGGTTTTATCAAAACGGACATGACTGAAGACCTTGATGAAGCCACCCTTAAAAAGATGATTCCAGCCAACCGGTTTGGAAACCCAGAGGAAGTAGCACATTTAGTCGCCTTTCTCGCCTCTAAAAAAGCTTCTTACATTACAGGCGAAGTGATCGGGATTACCGGCGGTGTGCACTAAAAAGCACACCGATTTCAAAACCGAAAAAATCACGTAAATTTGCTGCTTCAACAATTCGCTTTATTAAAAGAGCAAAACTTCACAAGTATAATGGCAGAATGGGATGGAAAATCGAGGGGCACTGTTTTCGGTTTTAAGGTCTTTGTGTTTTTTATAAAGAATTTCGGAATTAATGCGGCTTATGCGTTGATGCATCTTCCCGTGCCTTACTTCTGTTTGTTTTCAGGTAAAAATGTAAAAGGTTTACGGTTTTATTTCAGAAACAGATTAGGCTATTCGCGTTTTAAAACCATGCTCAGCATTTATAAAACCTATTATACTTTTGGCCAGACCCTAGTTGACAAAATTGCTATATCGTCAGGGTTACGAAGCAATTATACTTATGAATTTGATGGGGAAGTCAAAATTGCTGAAGTGCTGGAAATGAAAAGAGGCGGCGTCCTTATCAGTGCTCATATTGGCAACTTTGAACTGGCGCAATATTTTTTTAAGGAACGATTGGCGAAAGATTCCATCAGTATTGTTGTTACAGATCAGGATCATGAAGAAATTAAGGACTACTTAGGACAATATGTTAAGAAAGAAACCCATTTTATTGTAGTAAGAGATGATTTGTCCCATATTTTTGAAATCAATGCGGCATTGGCACAAAACAGAATTATATGTATTGCGGGCGACCGATATATGGACAATACCAAGTGTTTGGAAGAAACACTTCTGGGCAAAAAAGCCAAGTTTCCATTAGGCCCTTTTTATTTGGCCAGCCGCTTAAAAGTTCCTGTTCTGTTTGTTTATGTAATGCGCGAGCCCAAACGACATTATCATTTGTATGCCAAATGGATTAATTATAAAGAAGGCGACATGAACGATCTCTTAAAAAAATACACAGAAAACGTAGAACAGATGGTCAAAAAATATCCGATGCAATGGTTCAATTTTTATGATTTTTGGAACGATAAAAAATGAAAGCATTAAAGATTCCTATTATAGACATGACCACTATAAAAAAGTTGCTGCCACATCGAGAACCGATGATCATGGTCAATTCTCTATTGGAATTTGCTGATGGAAAAGCAATCGTGGGGTTCACTATATTGAAAGAGAATCTATTTGTGGCTGATGACGAATTTTCAGAAACCGGCTTGATAGAACACATGGCGCAAGCCGCAGCTCTATACACCGGATTCAAAAACCACAATGAAGAAACCGCTGCAAAAGAAGGATTTATCGCTTCTATCAAAAAATTAAAGATCCACAAGTTGCCAAAAATTGATGATCATCTAATAACGGAAGTGACCATTATTCACGAGATTATGCACATGACCTCTATAAAACTCTCTACTTTTAACAAAGGCATTGAAATAGCCCATGCAGAGATGAATACGGTTCTCAAAGAATAGAAAAATGAAAAAAACAATTACAGATCAAGAGGCATCTCTATTAAAATCCTCCCATCAAATCAGAGTTCGATTTAATGAAGTCGATTCCTTAAATATTGTTTGGCATGGCCATTATATCAAATATTTTGAAGATGGTCGGGAAGCTTTCGGTCGAGAATTTGGATTGACCTATCTCGATGCTAAAAATCATGGGTTTGCAACGCCAATCGTCAAGACCTCTTTAGAACACCAATTGCCTTTAAGATATGGTGAAGTGGCCACTATTGAAACAACCTATATAAATTCACGCGCTGCAAAATTGATGTTTTCATATATTATAAAAAACGATCAGGGCCAAACCGTTTGTACTGGCGAAACCACTCAGGTATTCACCAATTTTGAATCAAGCAACATGGCATTAAATCTACCCGATTTTTATAAGGTCTGGAAACAAAAACACGGCCTACTCCATGCCTAATTGCTATTTGTCATATAACAATATCCTGTCCTCTTTGGGCTTTGACACCACCAGCGTTTTTGAACATCTCAAAACTGGAAAAAGTGGGATCCAACCGGTCCAAGATCCAACCCGTTTTTACAAATCCGTTTTTGCCGCCGTCATTCCGACGGATACATTAAATTCAGAGTTCGAAACTTTAGAAGCAAAACATCAATACACACGTTTAGAAAAAATGTTGATTGTATCGCTTTCAAAAACGATCAAAGCTTCAGGAGTTACAATCAACAATCGGATCGGTCTCATCATTTCTACCACCAAGGGCAATATTGATATCTTAAATAGCCAAAGCCAATTCCCAAACGAACGTGTCTATTTGGGCACGTTAGGTCACGTAGTCAAAGATTTTTTTAGTTTTGAAAATGATGCCATTGTCATCTCCAATGCGTGTGTTTCTGGAGTTTTGGCTGTTGCTGTCGCCAAACGCTATATCCAAGAAGGACTTTACGATGCGGTGTTTGTGGTAGCTGGAGACTTGGTCTCTGATTTTGTGATTTCGGGTTTCAACTCGTTTCAAGCCTTGAGCCACGGCCCTTGCAGACCATATGATAAAGATCGTATCGGCATTAATTTGGGCGAAGTAGCCGCAAGTGTTTTGGTGACCACAAAAAAAGAAGAGCTATCTGAGGATGCAGTAGAAGTTTTAGGAGAAGGCAGTTGCAACGATGCCAACCATATTTCTGGTCCGTCGCGCACTGGTGAAGGCTTGTATAGAAGTATCACATCGGCTTTAAAAGAAGCAAATATGCATTCAAATGACATCGACTATATTTCAGCCCACGGCACAGCCACGGCATTTAATGATGAAATGGAAGCCATTGCTTTTAACAGATTAAGATTGCACGAGACACCATTGCACAGCTTAAAAGGCTATTTTGGGCACACTTTGGGAGCTTCTGGTTTGCTAGAAACCCTTGTTGGGATGCAATCCTTACGTCAAAATACGTTGATTGCTTCCGCAGGATTTGAAACGTTGGGTGTTTCAAAACCGCTCAATATTATTACAAAAACAACAGCAAAAGAATTACGAACATTTTTAAAAACCGCTTCTGGATTTGGAGGTTGCAACACCGCAGCGTTATTCAGAAAAGTATCATAACCGTTTATGTCAAAAAAAACAATTAGAGCAGCAGATGCATTATTGGAAGCACAAAAAATAGCTTTCGCTCCTTTTATATTTCAATCTTCAGTCACCTTGAAAAAGTTAGGTGTATTTGACCTGATTTTTGACAGCCGTCATGATGGTGGCATCACCCTTGATGCTATTTGTGAACAATTAAGCATCAGTCGTTATGGTATTGGCGTGCTTTTAGAGTTTTCTGAAAGTGCCGATATTGTCAGTAAATCTGAAGATGGCACCTACGAACTTACTAAAACCGGCTATTTTTTAAATTACAATAAAGCCGTCAACGTGAACCTGAACTTCACACATGACGTGTGTTATAAAGGCTTGTTCCATCTCGATGAAGCCATTGAAACCGGTAAGCCTTCAGGCTTAAAAGAACTTGGGCAATGGGATACTATTTATGAAGGCCTTTCGCAATTGACGCCCAAAGAACAGCAATCGTGGTTTGAGTTTGACCATTATTATTCGGACGGGATTTTTGAAGAAGCCTTAAAACGTGTGTTCAAAAATCAGCCAAAATTGTTGTTTGACATTGGTGGCAATACTGGAAAATTCGCCTTACAATGTTTTAATTTTGATGAAAACATCCAAGTTAAAATCATCGATTTGCCCGGACAGTTGAATAAAGCCTTAAAAAATAGTGCGGATGCTGGTTTTGAAAATCGTATTAGCGGACAGGAAATTAATTGGCTAAAACCAAATCCAAAAATCCCAACAGGCGCCGACGTGATTTGGATGAGTCAGTTTTTAGATTGTTTTTCAGAAGATGAAATTTTGAAAATCTTATCAACTTGCGCAGCTTCCATGAATGCTGGCACGGAATTGATCATCATCGAAACCTTTACAGACCGTCAAGAATTTGCAATGTCAAAATTCATATTGGAAGCCACATCGCTATATTTTACCGTAATGGCAAATGGTAATAGCAAAATGTATCCAGCCACGGTGTTTGAGAAATTGATCGATGACGCGGGGTTGACCATAAAAGAAGACGTGCCGCTTGGTGAATACCACACCATGCTCGTGTGTAAAAAAAATTAAGCATTCTTGGATAAAACTTTTCACATATCATCCTATTGCCATATTAAAAACAACAGTGTTTCATTGGATGGAAAGCTGCTGTTTACAAGCCCCATTCAAGAATTTACAGCCTTTGTAAAAAGTGCAGCGCAACAGTTGCACACCAATTACGCTAAATTCTACAAAATGGATAATTTGAGCAAATTGGCATTTTTAGCGGCGGATGTGTTGTTAAAAAACGCTGAATTACCCGTGGATACTGAAAACGATATCGCCATCATTTTATCAAACAAAGCGTCAAGTTTGGGTACTGATAGAACTTATCAAGCTTCCATAGATGATCCTGATAACTTTTTCCCTAGTCCTTCTGTTTTTGTATACACCTTACCCAACATTTGCATCGGTGAAATTAGTATCAAACACCAGCTCCATTCTGAAAATTGTTTTTTTATCTTTGACAGCTTTAATGCCGATCATTTATGGACCAATGCGCAAAGTCTTCTAAAGCGCAATAAAGCAGAAAAAGTCTTGTGCGGTTGGGTCGATTTTGATGATAAAAATTACGAAGCTTTTTTATATTTGGTGGAAGAAAATGGTATTATTGCACATAGCCCTAATGAGATTAAGAAATTATACAGAACATGACAGAGTTAAAACAAGAACTTAAGGAAAAGATTATTGAGCAACTGAATTTAGAAGAGTTCACCGTTGCTGATATTGCGGATGACGATGCACTTTTTGGTGATGGATTGGGATTGGATTCTATTGATGCTTTAGAACTTATTGTAATGTTGGATAAAGATTACGGCATCCAATTGACGGATCCTAAAGAAGGACAAGAGATTTTTAAATCTATCGCTGTTTTGGCAGATTATATTGCGGACAAAAGAGCCAAATAACACTAAAACTATGGGCGTTGCAATTACCGGAATGGGTATAATTTCTGCAATTGGTCATTCCGTTGAAGAAAATAAAACGTCTTTGTTGGCTTCAAAAAGTGGTATTGCTTCATTAAAACATATTCAAACCAAGCATTCAAAGCTTATAAAAGTTGGTGAAATTTCGTTTTCCAATGCAGAATTGACAGAACAATTACAGCTCTCAGAAGATCACAACTACACAAGAACAGGATTATTGGGACTATTCGCCGCAAAAGCATCGCTCAAAGATGCCAATATTACCGATAGTTCAGAGTATAGAACAGGATTTATATCGGCCACAACTGTCGGTGGTATGGACATGACGGAGCTCTATTTAAAACAATTTGCTACAGATACCGAAGCTCAAAAATATATTCAAAGCCATCATGCCGGAGATTCTACACAAAAAATAGCAGATGCTATTGGTATTACAGAATTTGTAACCACCATTAGTACGGCATGTTCTTCAGCTGCCAATGCGATTATGTTGGGTGCTCGTTTGATCAAGGCAGGGAAATTGGACAGGGTTGTGGTTGGCGGCACAGACGCGTTGTCAAAATTCACCATTAACGGATTCAAAACCTTAATGATCCAATCTGACGCCCTTTGTGCACCTTTTGATGCGGATCGTAAAGGTTTGAATTTAGGAGAAGCCGCAGCCTATTTGGTCTTGGAATCTGATGCAGTAGTTCAAAAAGAAGAAAAAAAAGTCTTGGCCTACCTTTCAAGTTATGGGAATGCCAATGACGCGTTTCATCAAACGGCATCTTCTGAAAATGGTGAAGGCGCTTTTTTAGCCATGCAAAAAGCCTTAAAAATGGCCAAACTGAATCCTGAACATATCGATTATATCAATGCCCACGGGACCGCCACACCCAACAATGATCTTTCGGAAAGTAACGCTTATAGACGTGTTTTCGGAAATGACGTTCCTGATTTTAGTTCTACCAAGGCTTTTACAGGACATACATTGGCCGCTGCTGGGGTTGTAGAGGCTGTATATTCAGTTTTAGCGTTACAGGAACAAACCATTTTCCCAAATCTGAATTTTAAAACCGCAATGCCTGAAACTGGATTAAAACCCATAACTTCAATCGTCAAAAAGGAGTTGCACCATGTGTTGTCAAATTCGTTTGGATTTGGTGGCAATTGCGCTACGCTCATTTTCTCAAAGGCATGAAAAAAGTCTTCATCGATAGCGCAGTAAGTATTTCGGCTCAAAACACTTTTGATACTTACGGGTTTTTGGAAGAAATTAAAGACATCTCAGGTAAAACAGTCAGTGCAAACTACCCGAATTATAGAGATTATATTGCCCTTGCAGCCTCCAGACGCATGGCTACTGCAGTCAAAATGGGAGTTACCGCAGCAAGCAAGGCGCTTGAAAAAGCCAATTTAAAACAGCCGGATGCGATTATTACCGGAACAGGAATGGGCTGCATTGAAGACACTGAAAAATTCTTAAACAACATCATTAGCAACGAGGAAGCGTTTTTAACGCCAACCCCATTTATCCAATCCACGCACAATACGGTTGGTGCACAAATTGCTTTGGGTTTGAACTGTAAGGCCTATAATAACACCTATGTCCATGCTGCTTTGTCTTTTGAATCGGCACTTTTGGATGCGCAACTGCTCTTGCAACAAGATGAAGGCAAACATGTTTTAGTGGGCGGCGTCGATGAATTGGGCAAAGAAATCATCAACTATGTCCGATTGATGGAAGACCGTGATTCTTCTGGAATTCAGGTACCTTTTAGTGAAGGTGCTTCATTTTTTGTGGTCTCCTCGGAAGCTAAAGAAGCCGCCATTCAATTAGTGGATATGGAAGTTTGCAGTACCGCATCCGAAGAAAAACTTCAGGAAAATTTAAAGGGCTTTTTATTGAGAAATAAGATTGAACCTTTTCAAATTGACGTTTTAATCGCAGGTAGAAATGGTGACGCCTTTGATGTCTATTATGACAGTGCCTCCAGTTTTTTTGAAAACGCAACTGAACTCCATTACAAACATTTGAGTGGCGAATTTTACACCGCCTCATCTTTCGGATTATGGGCAGCTTATGAGATTTTAAATCGACAGGAAATTCCTAAACCCTTAATTTACAAAGATGAGTCAACATCTGAAATCAATACTATTTTACTTTACAACCAGTTTAAAGGTCGCGACCATAGTTTTATCTTGTTGAAACGATGAAAAATTTCAGGATCACAACGTTCGCAACAATTGGACTCTTCTTGCTTTTGATAATTCTTGATACGATCACTGGGATTGCATTGTGGTGGTATTTACTACTTTTTGTAGTTTGGTTTTTAGTCATGGCCATGGGTTCATTTGTATTGAGCGGGAATTTTTATCTGAAAGCGTTTACATTCAATAAAAATCTAAAAGAGAAAAAAATCGCCATTACATTTGATGATGGTCCAAACCTAGAATTTACTCTGAAGGTATTAGCTATTTTAAAGAATTATAACGCTAAGGCCACCTTTTTCTGCATCGGTCAAAACATTGAACGACATCCTACAATTTTGAAGGCGATTTCAGAAGATGGCCACGATATTGGGAACCATTCGTTTTCGCATGATGTCACGATTGATTTCAATTCTACAGAAAATTGGTTGCATGAAATCAAACAAACCGATAATGCCATTCGTAAAATAACTAACAAAAAATCAACGCTATTCCGACCGCCTTTTGGAGTGACCACGCCCAAATTGGCAAAGGCTTTAAAAGTTACGGAACATGAGGTAATTGGTTGGAATATTAGGTCTTATGATACGGTTACCAAAAATCCTGAACGCATCGTCAAGAGCATCTCCAAACACATCAAACCAGGCGCTATTATCTTATTACACGACAAACAAAAGAACGTCTTGCCAGTTTTGGAACATTTATTGCAATTCCTCGAAAAACAGAATTACCAAGCAGTAACAATCAATGAACTTCTCCATGAAAAATAGACCTTTTATTCTTCTTTTTGCATTCGCTGTAATATTTGGTTTCCGCGGGATTTCCCAGTCAAAGCTCTCAGCATCAGAACAAAAAGAATTCAAAGCTAAAGTTCAAAAAACAGCGCGAAACACCCAAACAATTGTCAGCGATTTCACTCAGACCAAACATTTAAGCGTCTTGGATAATGACATTTCTTCAGAGGGAAAACTTGTTTTTAAAGCACCAAATCTTGTGAAATGGGAATATCTGAAACCTTATCGAAATAGTGCTATTTTTAAGGATGACCAACTTTTGGTGAGCAACGCAGGGAAGAAAGACAAAGTTGATTTGAGCTCCAATAAACTATTCAGAAGTTTAAATTCATTGATTATAAACAGCATTAAAGGCGACATGTTTGATGACTCTCAGTTTGATTTGGCCTATTTTAAATCTGACGTGGGTTATTTGGTGCAATTTGTTCCGAAAGATAAACGCATGAAAAAGTTTATCGCATCTTTTGAACTGAAATTTTCCAATGCTACGGCAGAAGTCAAAGAGGTCAAATTGATTGAACCGAATGATGATTACACATTGATTACCTTTCAGAATCGAAAAGTGAATACGAAGGTTTCAGAGGCTGCTTTTGAGAATTAAATAAATGCTCGCAAAGGCGCAGAGACCCGGAGAATCATTGCAAGCGAATTTTAAAAAGGTTTTGAACTTTGGGCCTCTGCACCTCTGCACCTCTGCGAGATAAAAAAAAAGTAAAAATCCTTAGTTGAAACATAATATGCTACTAAAAAACTTCTACACGATCGTAAAGTCTGAATCTTTAGAAGCAAACTCTTTCTCAGCAACTATCGAAATCCAAAAAGAGCATCCCATTTTTGAAGGGCATTTTCCTAATCTCTCGGTAACTCCTGGCGTTGCAATGCTTCAAATACTTAAAGAACTTACTGAAAACCACCTTCGTCTATCATTGTTTTTAGAATCGGCTTCTAATGTTAAGTTTTTATCTCTTGTTGATCCAAATGTAAACGCCACCTTAAAATTTGACATCATAATTCAGGAAGACTCGCAATATATCAAGGTAAAAAATACCACATCTTTTGAGGACGGAACGCCAGTATTAAAATGTAATGTTACCTTTGTCAAACACTAATTACGGTCACAATCATGACACTCGCTGAAATTCATTCCAAAATAAAATTCTATCGCTGTTGTGTAGTCTTGCCCACTTACAACAATCAGAACACTTTGGAACGGGTCATCAATGGCGTTTTGGAATTCACCAAAGACATCATTATCGTCAATGACGGCTCAACGGACAATACCTTGGAAATTTTAAAAAAATATCCAAATATCGTCCAACTCCATCAGCCTCAAAATATTGGAAAGGGTCATGCCTTAAAAATTGGTTTTAAACATGCTGTCAGTTTAGGCTTTGATTATGCGATTACCTTAGATACGGACGGGCAACATTTTCCTTCAGATATTCCAAATTTTATTGAGGCGCTTGAGACTTCAAAAAATAAAAGCCTCTTAATGATTGGCGATCGGAATATGAACACTGCCGATGTTCTGGCCACCAGTGCCAAAGGCAATCGGGTGTCCACTTTTTGGATGAAAGCCGCCACAGGACTCAAACTCCAGGATTCGCAATCAGGATTTCGCCTATATCCCATCAAAGACATGGCCAAGATCAACTTCATGGAGGCTACCAGAAAATTTGAGTTTGAAATTGAAGCTATTGTCAAATCCTATTGGGCTGGTATTGCCATTGTACACGTACCTATCAAAGTACTATATGACTTGAATGAACGTGTTTCCCACTTCCGGCCGTTTAAGGATATTGCAAGAATGGTTGTCCTCTACACCTGGTTTTTAATGTTAAGACTGTTTTACATAACTCCCCGAAACCTCTTTAGGAAACTAAAAAAAAAAGGTCTAAAACGATTCTTCTTTGAAGATTTTTTAAGAAATCAAGATTCGCCAAGAAAGAAAGCGCTATCTATTGCTTTAGGCGTCTTTATAGGTTTATCGCCACTTTGGGGTTTTCAAACCCTCATCGTTATTTCTTTGGCCATAGTGTCAAATCTCAATAAGGTTATTGCCTTTGCATTTTCAAATATCAGCTTGCCTCCACTTATTCCGCTGGTACTTTTAATCAGTTTACAGGTTGGCAATTGGATTTTGGGGATTGAATCCTATTACACGTTAGAAGGCATTCGAGATAATTTTGATTTAATGCAACACTTGGAAGCTTACCTTGTGGGCAGTATTGTCCTATCCACAACCTCAGCACTAGTTTTTGGTGTGTTGGGCTATTTGTTCTTTTTAATAATCGATAGAAAAAAATGCTGACCCATGGCTAAATTTTTCTACACATTATATCAAACCCTACAACGACGAAAGTTCGTTTTTAGCATCATCTTGGTTGTTGTTTTTGGAATCCTCATTTGGATGGCTTCCACGCTTAAGTTTGATGAAGACATTTCAAAATTGATTCCTACCAATTCTGAAAATGAGCACCTGCAAAAAGTATTGAAAACGGCAGAATTTGCAGATAAGATCATTGTTAATATTGAGAAAGCGCAAAATGGCTCTACCGATGATTTGACAGATTATGCCACTCGGTTTTTAGATTCCCTTTCTAAAAATTCAAACCTCTATGTAAAGGATATTCAAGGTAAAATAGAGGACGAAACTATATTTGAAACCTTAGATTTTGTCTACTACAACGTGCCCCTTTTTTTAAAAGAGACCGATTATCAGAGCATTTCAGATAAATTATATCCAGATTCCATTGCCAAAATTACCGAGAACAATTATAAAACCCTGATTTCACCTTCAGGGATTGTCGCCAAAAAAACCATCGTCAAAGATCCTTTGGGAATTTCTTTGATGGCTATAAAACATTTGCAAGAACTTGGAATTTCAGATGATTTCACACTTAAAGACGGATTTTTGATCAGCAAGGATGAGCAGCATGTATTACTATTTATCACTCCAGCATATTCTAGCAATAACACCTCTCAAAACGCTATCTTTTCAGAACAACTCTATCAACTTCAAGAAAATTTAAATGCGGTTTTTACGGACAAAGTGAAGAGTTCTTATTTTGGTGGAACGCTGATTGCCGTGGCCAATGCACAACAGATAAAAAGCGATATTCAGGTAACGGTAACCATTGCCATGGTCTTACTCATGGTTGTTTTTATCGTTTTTTATAGAAAATTGACCATCCCCATTATTCTATTTATACCCACACTTTTTGGCGGTTTATTGGCCATTGCTATTTTATCAATAATCCGCTCTGAAATTTCTGTTATTTCTTTGGGAATTGGCGCCGTACTTTTAGGCGTCACCTTAGATTATTCGTTGCACATCCTGACGCACATCCGAAATAATGAAACGGTTGAAGAACTTTTTGATGGCGTTTCAAAACCCATCTTAATGAGTAGTTTAACTACCGCTTTAGCATTTTTATGTCTGCTGTTTGTAGATTCTCAAGCGCTTCAGGATTTGGGTATTTTCGCAGCTATTAGCGTCGTTGGCGCTTCAATATTTGCGCTTATTTTTATACCGCAAGTATATAAGAGCACAACTACACCTACTTCCAGAACATCTCATTTAGACAAATTGGCGTCCTATGAGTTTCATAAAAACAAAATCTTTATTGGAACTGTTGCTGCGCTTCTTATTTTAAGCGCATTCACCTATCAGCGTGTGGTCTTTAACAAAGACATTTCAAATCTAAATTTTCAACCAGAACGGCTCAAATCTGCGGAAGCGACTTTGGATAAATTGATCAATATCTCTTCAAAGTCCTTATATGTGATTGCTTTTGGAAATGAAGAACAGATGGTGCTTGAAACTAATGATCAAATTTTCAATAAGCTTCAGGAGTTAGAAAAAGACCATGATGTTTTGGGCTATAATTCTGTGGGTGCTTTGGTGACCTCAGATAAAAAACAGCAAGCTGATATTGAGCGTTGGAACAGCTTTTGGACTCCAGAGATCAAAGCGCAAACGCAATCTCGTTTGGTTGAAAATGGAAGTGAATTCGGATTCAAACCCACCACTTTTCAAGAATTTTACGAATTATTGGATCAGGAATTTCAACCTTTAACGATTCAAGATTTCAAAAAGATTGATGTGATCCCTATTGATGATTTTATTGCGATGGATGGGGATTTCATGACTATTTCTTCAGTGGTAAATGTGGCTGAAGCCAAGATTCAAAAAGTAAAAAACGCTTTCAAAAACTCTGATAACACACTCATTATTGACCGTCAGGCCATCAATGAAACACTCTTGGGACATCTTAAAAATGATTTCAACACGCTGTTGGGATATTGCCTGATTGCTGTGGTGCTATTATTGTTGCTGTTCTACAGAAATCTGAAATTGACGCTGGTTACTGTTATTCCCATCATCATTACTTGGTTTGTCACTATTGGTATCATGGGACTATTTCATTTGGAATTCAACATTTTTAATATCATCATTTCCACCTTTATCTTTGGACTAGGCGTTGATTACAGTATTTTCATGACCAACGGCATGAGGTCTGGAGTATCTTCAATGACCACGCATAAAACGTCAATCATCTTATCGGTTTTAACAACCATTCTGGGTGTTGGCGTATTGATTTTTGCAAAACATCCTGCCTTAAATTCTCTGGCGACCATCTCAATAATTGGGATACTTTCGGCAATGTTCATCACGTTTACGATTCAGCCGATCTTGTATGTACTCTTAATTTCGAGAAGTTCTCCCGCAGATGCAAGCGGAAAATCGTAGATTATGAAATCTATAAGAATCTGAAAAATTCTGCGCAATCTGCGGGAAATAGAAAAGTACTCCCGCAGATAACGCAGATGGACGCAGAAATCTTTAAGGCACCATCAAGAAGAACGACATCTGAGAAAATAAGGGCAATCTGGAAGAAAAACCAGAAATCCAATATCTTTAAGTAATTTAGCGAACGCCAAAAATCTCAACTATGGGAACCATCAAGACCACACCAATCACAAGAGTAAAATCCATCACTAGAGACGATTTTATTGAGCAGTATTTCAAGCCCCAAAAACCAGTCTTAATTGAGGATTTAGCTAAAGATTGGCCTGCCTATAAAAAATGGAATCTGGATTATATTCAAAGTTTGGCAGGGGATCAAATTGTGCCTTTATACAATAATGAACCCACCAAAGGCCGACAAAACTCAGTAGTTCCGGCAAAAAAAATGAAGCTGTATGATTATATCGAAATCTTAAAAACACAGCCTACTGACTTGCGCATGTTTTTCTACAACGTGCTTCAAAAAATGCCAGAATTGACCAAAGATATTACTTATCCGGATATCGGATTGCACTTTTTCAAAAAACTACCAGTGATGTTCTTTGGCGGCAAAGGATCTAAGGTTTTAGCACATTACGATATGGACTTGGCAGATTTGGTACATTTTCATTTTCATGGTCATAAACAGGTGACTCTTTTTGCGCCAGACCAAGCAAAACATCTCTATAAAGTGCCTTTTACAGTCCATAATCTTGAAACGATTGATATGGATACTCCCGATTTTGAAAACTATCCAGCCCTGCAACTTGCAGAAGGAATTTCGGTAGAAATGAAACATGGCGATGCGCTTTATATGCCAAGTGGTTACTGGCACTACATTACCTATTTAGATGGTGGGTTTTCCATTACCTTACGTGCTTTTCCAAGAAAAGTAGGACGTTTGGCCAAACTGTTTTCCAACATTGTTTTGATGCGCACATTTGAGAATGTAATGCGTCGCTCCATCGGCCAAGGTTGGGTGGATTACAAAGAAAAGCAGATGGTAAAACGTATGAACCAAAAGTTCAAAAAACAACATACAGATGCATAACAAGCATCACATAATACATTTATTTTTTTGTGGGATCGTTGCCTTGGCTTTAACATCATGTGGCATAAAAAAATCCCTTAACAATCTTCCCGATCTCAGTGGTTATAACGCTGATATTCCGGAACGCACCAAAATCAATGATTCTACTTTTGTTGTTGGGAATAGTTTTTTGACCAAAAACGAACAAGGACTTTGGGAACTTTATGTAGAAGGTGATCCGTTGGAACGCGGACTCATTTCAGGGCGTCTCTCAGAAGAAGTGATCTACAGACAGGAAGCTGTTTTTTTGAATAGAATCAAAGATTTGGTTCCTTCCAAAGGTCGGCAAAGATTCCTGAGAAAGTTTCTGTCTTGGTACAACCGCAAAATGTACACACATGTTCCCAACGAATTCAAATCTGAGATTTATGGCATTTCTCGCTATATGTCTAAAGATCATGATGCCATTGCAACACCTTATTTGAGAGCGCTCTACCTTCATGCTGCGCATGATATTGGACATTCACTGCAAGATTTGGCGTTGGTAGGCTGTACCTCATTTGCCACATGGGATCAAAAAACCGAGGATGGCCAATTACTGATTGGCAGAAACTTCGACTTCTACGCTGGCGATGATTTTGCAGAAGATAAAGTGGTGTCATTTATCAATCCGGATCAAGGTTATAAATTCATGTCCATCTCTTGGAGCGGATTTATTGGTGTGGTTTCTGGAATGAATGAAAAAGGCCTAACCGTGACACTCAATGCTGGGAAATCCCAGATTCCATGGGTTGCCAAAACACCAATTTCAATTGTCACTCGTGAAATTCTGCAATACGCCGCTACCATTGATGAAGCTATTGCCATTGCCAAAAAGCGTGAAGTTTTTGTATCTGAAGCTATTATGGTAGGCAGCGCCATTGATCATAAAGCGGTGGTGATTGAAGTCTCGCCGCAGAATTTTGGTATTTACGATGTGGAAAATTCGGATGAATTAATTTGCTCCAACCATTTTCAGAGCGAAGCATATAAAAAAGACCGACGCAATAAAAACACCATCAAAAACAGCCATTCACAATACCGATATGACAGAATGTTGCAATTGCTTGAAGAAAAAGTTAAAATGAACCCTGAAAAAGCAGTTGCGATATTGAGAAATAAAGACGGTTTAAATGATAAAGCGATAGGTTATGGGAATGAAAAGGCTCTGAACAAACTGCTAGCACATCATGGCATTGTTTTTAAGCCCGAAGAATTAAAGGTTTGGGTGTCCGCAAATCCATACCAATTGGGTACGTTTGTGGCTTATGATTTGAATACGGCTTTCGGGGATAGAAGCGGCAATCCGTCTGTAGTAACGCTATCAAATCAAGCGTTGAACATTATTAAAGATCCATTTCTCGAAACTGAAGCTTATAAAAACTATGAAGCGTATCGGATTTTAGAACGAAAAGTGGAGGCTATTATAAAACAAAAAGGAAACATTGACGAGAGAGACCTTCAAAAGCTATCGGAACTAAATCCAAATTACTGGAAAGCCTACTATCTTGCAGGACGTTATTATTATCAACATAAGCACTATGCTAAAGCGCTAAAGAATTTTGAAACGGCTTCTACAATGGAAATCACCACACTCCCTGATGAAGAACAAATTGCTAAATACATCAAAAAATCAAAACGAAAACTCAAATGATTCCTGATATAGAGACCAAATCTGCAGCAGAAATAGAAGCATTTCAGGAAGCCAAATTGAAAGAGGCCTTAGATTATTTGTCCCAAAATTCACCCTTTTACAAACGGCATTTTGAGCAGCATTCTATTTCTATTTCAGAGATTCAGACGCTTGAAGATCTAACAAAAATTCCAGTCACCACAAAAGATGATCTACAACGTTTTGATGACGATTTTATCTGCGTTCCCAAATCAAAAATCATAGATTATGTTACTACTTCAGGCACTTTAGGAGATCCTGTGACCTTTGCATTAACCGATGCTGATTTGGAGCGTTTGGCTTATAATGAAGCTATTTCCTTTGCTTGTGCTGGTGTAAAATCAGAAGATGTGTTACAATTAATGACCACCATGGACCGACGTTTTATGGCCGGATTGGCCTACTTTTTAGGTGTTCGGAAATTGGGCGCGGCAATTATAAGAGTAGGCGCCGGAATTCCAGAATTGCAATGGGATTCCATTTTGAAATTTCAACCCACCTACCTCATCGTTGTACCGTCATTTTTATTGAAAATGATTGAATATGCACAACAGCATCATATTGATTTAAATTCGTCTGGCATAAAAGGCGCCATCTGCATTGGCGAAGCGTTCAGGAATGACGATTTTAGCCTCAATACCTTAGGCCAAAAAATTACAGAACATTGGCAAATAGATTTGTTTTCCACCTATGCGTCTACCGAAATGAGCACTGCATTTACAGAATGTGAGGCACAGCAAGGTGGCCACCTGCATCCCGAACTGATCATTACTGAACTTTTGGATGAACACAACCAACCTGTAAAAGAAGGTGCTATTGGAGAATTGACCATTACTACGTTAGGTGTTGAAGCCATGCCATTATTGCGTTTCAAAACTGGCGATATGATGCAAGCCCATCATTCACCTTGTCAGTGCGGCCGGACTACGCTTAGGCTGGGACCAATTGCCGGAAGAAAAAAGCAAATGATAAAATACAAAGGCACCACGTTGTACCCTCCTGCCATGGAAAATGTTCTCAATAATTTTAATCAATTAGAAAGTTTTGTTATTGAAATTAGTCACAACACCATAGGAACAGATGAAATTTTAATAAAAATAGCGTCAAATGTACCTTCAGAATCTTTATTAGGTCAAATAAAAGATCATTTTAGAGCCAAATTGCGTGTCACTCCAAAACTAGAATGGTGTGACAAAAAGGAAATTGATGCACTGCGTTTTCCAAAATTGAGCCGAAAACCAGTATTGGTTATTGACAAACGAAAATAATACAGTATTTTTAACGGTATCATGACACACAAACAGCACATCTTAAAAAGAGAACACAAGAAACCGATACTTTGGGATGCTTTTTATAAAGCTAGTGAAACCCAGAAGCCCTTGGTTATTTTTTGCCATGGCTATAAAGGTTTTAAAGATTGGGGCGCTTGGGATTTGGTAGCCGAGGCGTTTTCTGAAGCCGGGTTGTTTTTTGTGAAATTCAATTTCTCGCACAACGGTGGTACGATGGAGCAACCGATTGATTTTCCAGATTTGGAAGCTTTTGCTGAGAATAATTATTCCAAAGAATTGGAAGATTTGGAAGATCTCATCAGCTTTCTACATTCCATGGACAACTCGTATTATGCTGAAATCGATCCCAATCAACTCATCCTCATAGGCCATTCGCGTGGGGGTGGCATTGCAACTCTAAAAGCCTCAGAAGATGCTAGAATTACCAAATTGATTACTTGGGCAGGTGTGAGCGACTTTGGACAAAGAAATGGCACATCCAATGAAATAGCGCAATGGAAATCTGCAGGCGTCAAATACGTGCTTAACGGCAGGACCAAACAACAAATGCCTCATAATTACCAATTTTATAAAGATTTTAAGGCGAATGAAACACGTTTAAATATCGAAAAAGCAGTTAAAAGGCTAGACATTCCGCATCTCATTATTCATGCAAAGGAAGATCCTTCGGTAGCATACGAAGAAGCTGAACATTTGCACGCATGGAATACGGACAGTATCCTCTTTCCTATAGAAAAAAGTGACCACGTTTTTGGCGCATCACATCCTTGGCGAAAAGAAAATCTTCCAAAACCTTTAGAGTCCGTAGTGCAAAAAAGTATGGAATTTATTAATCAAGCCTGATGTCCGTCCAAACATTGCAGTTAACAATAATCTGAAATGGGGACGCACAAGTTTGAAACAATTCATAGTATGCACACTTTTTTAGATCTTTAATATTTATAATAATTCTTTCTAATAAGAACAATTTAATTTTTATGATAAAAAACGCTTTGAAGTACACTGCGAACAAAATGCTAATACTTTCATTTTTTGTTACTATAGCAGCTTGTGCTACATATAAACCACAATCTAAAATCTCTTTAAAATCAGATACCGCCACAAAAAAACCTATCCATACATTTTTTGTGGCGGGCGGACTTGGTACGGAAGCAACAGATGCCAATGTTGAGCTGCAACAACTTTTGACCTCCTATTTAAATAAAGCTGACAAAAAGAGCACCTTACTTTATACTGGTGATTATATCCCTAAAAATGCGGACAAAAGCACAAGGGAATCTTATATAAAAACTCAAATTGATATCGCCAAAGATTTTAAAGGCCATACCGTTTTCATACCTGGCCATCATGAATGGAGTAGTAATAACACCAATGAAATTGAATGGGTTGAAGATTATTTGAAGGACAACAATATCAAAAATTTTGAAGTACAGCCCAACAACGTTTGTCCTTTAGAATACGTTGAAGTCAATGAAACTTTAGACATTTTATATGTAGATTCCAACTGGTTTTCCATCAATTGGGACCATGTAGAGGGCATCAATAAAAAATGTACAGATATTAATACCAAGCGCAGATTCAATGAAGCATTTGAAGGTTACATCAAAGATTCACGAGGTAAAAACCTTTTGATCGTGATGCACCATCCTATTTTCAGTAATGGAAAATATGCCGGAAGTCAAACTTTTTTAGAAAGTATCACACCCTTGCCAATAGTTGGAAATATTGTTCATGAATTTGTAAATTTGGGTGGTTTCTCCAAACAGCGTCTCAATTCCCATCGCTATAATTATTTACGTACGGTCATCAGTTCTTTAGTGCAGGACAATGATCGTGTGACTATTGTATCAGGACATGAGGAGAGTTTGCAATATCTTGCAAGCAATAATATTCGGCAAATTATAAGTGGCTCATTAGGTTCACGCACGGCCACCAAACTTTCTAAAGGCACCATTGCCAATGTTGGTGGTTCGTTGGATTTTGAAGGTAAGTTTAGTTACGGTGAAAAAGGTTTTGCTGTGATTAATTACTATGAAGACGGCACTTCAGATGTCAATTTTGTCACAGAACAAGACACCTTTGCTTTTGAAATGAACCAAAAATTCCCAGAAAAGGAAAAAGAATACCCAATTCCGTCATTTTCTGAAACCACCAAAACACTACCTATTACCACCAATAAAGATAAGCTGGATAAATCTGGTTTCTATAAATTTATTTGGGGAGAACGTTACCGAAGTTATTTCGGGACACCGGTCACCGCAAATATAGCGATATTGGATACCTTATACTCCGGTTTAGAGATCACGCAACAAGGCGGCGGACATCAATCTTATTCAGCACGACTTGTTGATGCCGAGAATCGGGAATACGCAATGCGAGGTCTTGAAAAAGATGCACTAAAATTCCTGCGATTTAAGGTTCCAGGAATAGCTTACGTGGAAGAAGATTTTAGAGGTACTTTTCCGGAAACTGCAATCTCAGATTTCTTCACCACTACGCATCCTTACATGCAATTGGTCATTGACCCTTTGGCAAAATCAGCAGGTATCAATCACGCCAACACGCAATTGTATTACTTACCAAAACAACCGGGATTTAAATTTTTGGGAGATGCTTACGGCGACCAACTGTACTTTATTGAAGAGCGATCAAATGATGAACAAAGTGATTACGAGGGATTCAACCGCTCAAACCCTGAAGAAGAAGGAGAAATAGTCAATAATGAAAGTACTACTGATGTTCTGGAAAAATTAAATGAAGACGAAAAATATACCATTGATCAGCGCGCATATATTCGTGCACGATTATTTGACATGCTAATTGGAGATTGGGACCGTCATCATGACCAATGGCGTTGGAATGAATATGAAATCAGTGATGATGATATCAGATTTATCCCAATCCCAAGAGACCGGGACGCCGCCTTCTCTAAGTTTGACGGGGTTGCTATTCCAATAATTAAAATGCTGCTTCCTGACGTTCGTTTTTGGCAATCTTATGACACGGATATAAAAAATGTAAAATGGTTTAATGCTGAAGGCAACAACCTAGATATGGCATTATTGAACAAATATGATACCTCGGTATGGGTGGAAGAAGCTAAAATAATCCAGGCTAAAATGAATGATCAAGTCATTGATCAAGCTTTTACAAGGTTGCCAGTTGAAGTTCAGGATGAGGCCTCTGAAGATATCAAAAACAAACTCAAAGGCCGATTAAAGAATCTTGATGACATTGCAAAGCGCTATGGCGACAGAATGCAGCAAGTAGTGGTTATTCACGGGACCCATAAAGATGATAAAATAGAAATAACGAGACTACCAGAAGGTAAGACCAAAGTGGTTATGAAACGTTTAAAAACGGATGCTCCTAACCCTGTGTTTTATGAGCGTATATTTAATAAAGATGCCACAAAAGAAATCTGGATCTACGGTTTGAATGATGATGATGCCTTTGAAGTTTCTGGAGACGGGAATCGTGAAATTATGATACGCTTGGTTGGCGGTTATGGTGATGATGTTTTCGATATCAGCAATCGTAGAAAGTTGAAGGTCTATGATTGGAAACACGAAAAGGCTGAATTTACGGATAAAACGCCTGCCAAACAATTTACACCACTTTATGAAACCAACACGTTCTCTTACCGTGAGTTCAAAGAGAATACGAATGTCTTTTTCCCAAATTTAGGATTCAGAACGGATGATGGGTTGTTTTTGGGTGCGAAGGACACTTATACCAATCACGGATTTAATGGGGAAGATTTTAGATACAAGCACTTCCTATCTGCCAATTACTTTTTCAATTTTAGTGCCGTTGAACTAGAGTATGCTGGCACCTTTGCCAACATCATCCCTAATTGGAATTTTGAAGCCAGTGGCTATTATACCAGTGCGAAATTTTCCAATAACTTTTTTGGTTATGGCAATGATTCTGAGTATGATGAAGATGCCGTTGGTAGAGATTTCAATAGGGCGCGAATACAGCAACTAAAATTAACAACAGGAATAGCCTATAGAAGTATCCATTTTAATGCGCTTTTTGAAAACTATAAGGTTGAGGACAACCCGAACCGATTTTTTAACACTACTAATTTTGAAGAATCAATTTTTGACAACCAGAGTTATGTAGGTGCTGAGGCAGATATTTTGTACGAGAATGTTGATGCCTTGGACTTTCCAACGCGCGGACTTTATTTTAAAGCGCTGCTTGGTTACAAGAAAAACCTTAAATTAGACAACAATCAATTTGGATATGCTGCCTTAAAATTAGGTTTCGACAAGAAATTAATTCCATCAGGAGACTTGGTATTAGGCTCAAAAGCTGAGATCAGAACCAATTTTGGAGAAGATTATTTGTTTTATCACGCACAATCCATAGGTGGAGACACCGGGTTGAGAGGCTACAGAAATGAGCGCTTTTCAGGTAAAACATCCTTTTATCACAGCACAGATCTTAAATTGCGCCTCAAACAGTATGTAACAGCAGTAACGCCAATAACCATTGGGGTTTTTGGAGGATTTGATTATGGCCGTGTATGGGTTCCAAGTGATGATTCTGATACATGGCACAACTCTTTTGGCGGTGGTTTTTGGATAGGCAGTTTGAATGCGTTTTCAGTTAATGCCGGTTATTTTCTATCTGAAGAAGATGCCATCATCCAGGTAGGCTTAGGTTTTGGTTTTTAGTTAATCCGTTGAAAAATTCGGTGCCATGAGTTTTGAGATCATCCTTGTATTTGTCATTCTGGGGGTAACCATTCTACTCTTTGCAACTGAAGCTTTGCCTATTGATAAGATTGCATTTCTTATCATAGTGGCGCTCGTTTTATCCGGATTGACCACCCCGGAGGAAGCTATTAGCGGGTTTTCAAGTCCGGCAACAATAACCATTCTAATGCTCATGATTCTTTCAATTGGGCTAGAAGAAAATGGTGTTATCGATCTCTTGACCCAGTCAATCAAAAGACTCAAAATTTTACCCATGGTGTTATTGGTTCCGGCATTTATGCTCATATCGGCATCTATTTCGGCATTTATTAGTACCACCGCTGTTGTGGTCATTTTTATAAAAATTATTGCGCAGCTTTCAGAAAAATATAATTTCTCAGCGCCAAAACTATTGATGCCTATTTCCTTTGCAGGTATCTTGGGTGGCAGCTGCACCTTGATGGGAACCTCCACCAATCTCTTGGTAAATTCAGTGGCAAAAAAGTTAGGTGCAGAACAATTTTCATTTTTTGAATTTACGGTGTACGGTCTTATACTCTTAGCCGTGGGTATTGTATTTATGACCATTGCAAGCAGATGGTTACCAAAATCAAACAGTGATGAACTGGTGGAAACCTTTATTGACAATACCTTTTTATTTACGCTTACGGTTAAACCAGAATCGAAACTTGTGGGTACTGCTCTTTCTGACGCCAAGTTTTATAAGAATCCAGATATTAGGGTTTTAAAACTTATTCGCAATGATATCATTAATGACAATCCAGGACCCAACACAACCTTAAGAGCTAATGATAAGTTAGTCGTTTTAAGTGATGTTAAAGCCTATGCTTCCATCTCAAAAAATGAGTTTACGCTTACCGCTGAAACCGAATTGCACATTCCTGATGAGACTGAGACAGATGAAGAGAAAAACAATGTTTACAGCTATGTTGAGTTGCTCATTCTTCCCGGCTCAGAATTTATAGATAAGTCCTTCTCTGAAATTAAAAATCTGCTCTATAATATTGCAAGACCTTTGGGCATTCAAAATAGAAAACTCTTCCAGAAAGGGATGCGTCTAAACCTTCCCAAAATAATTAAGAACACCAACTTGCAGGCGGGGGATAAATTACTTCTAAAGGCAAAAAAGGAAGAAATACAACATCTATATTCTCTAGATAATACTATCGTTTTGAGACATCATGAAGAAGACTATAACATCAACCCATACAAACGCGCCATTAGTTTATTTGCGTTGGTCATGGTAGTCGGGTTGGCAGCAAGTGGCGTCTTATCAATTCTATCGAGCACTTTAACTGGAGTTGCATTGTTGCTCGTAACGGATTGCATTAATTTATCAAAAATTTATAAAAAGGTCAACTGGCAAATCATTTTTTTATTGGCAGGCATGATTCCGTTGGGGATAGCCATGAACAATTCTCAAACGGATATATGGATCTCTAAGTTGTTATTGGATTTACTAACAGGTCAGAACAACATCATCATTTTAGGAGTACTCTTTGGTATTACCATGATCATGAGTGGTTTTATATCCAATAATGCCACGGCGGTCATTATCACACCCATTGCCATCACGCTTGCTGCCGGACTGGATTTGCCTGCTAAACCCTTTATTTTGGCGGTCATGTTTGCTGCTAACTTTAGCTTTTTTACACCTATGGGCTATCAAACCAATACGCTCATTTACGGAACAGGGGCTTATAAATTCAAACATTTCTTGATTATTGGAGGTTTATTGTCAATTATTCTATTAGTTGTCGGCACCCTATTATTGTCCACAATGCTTCAAAAGGCATAAAATTCTTTTGAGATAGCCTATGATTTCAACATGTTAGTCCCTACTTTATTGCGATATCCTAAACCTAGGCCTATATAATTTCGTTATTCACTAAAAATTGTAAATGGGTCAAAGTGTTACGCTTAGCTTTAGTAATTTTAAGGGTTCAAATAAATTTAAAAATATGTCAACACAGCCAAAATTAACGCGATTCAATCAAAGTGTTTTATCAAAATATCAAATCTACAACGGTATTTTCATGACTTTACCATTTGATGCCGTCACAAAAACCGGTGTTCTTTTGCCATTGTTTCATGAAACTTGCCAAAAAGGATTTAGTGATGGCGATGATCCTACCACTATTGTCAATACATTCTTTAAAAAATACCAGGCGCGACGTTCACCAGAAAGTCAAATCAATTTGCTCTTTCGCTTTATTCAGTATATTGAACGCCAAGTGGTGTTGTTTGATGCTATTGAAGATGCCGCATTCTCAAAAGTCAACAATATGGACGGGATTGGTACTTTGAGAAGTTTAAAGGAAAGTGCTACTGCCGAAAACAAAATGGAATTGCTCCAAAAATATTTGGAAGAATTTAAAGTCCGCATTGTGTTAACAGCACATCCTACCCAATTTTATCCAGGTGCTGTTTTAGGAATTATTACAGATCTGACCGAAGCTATAAAAGAAAATGATCTACTTCGTATCAACGATTTACTCGCCCAATTAGGAAAGACACCATTTTTTAAACATAAAAAACCAACGCCCTATGATGAAGCCGTTAGTTTGATCTGGTATTTGGAGAACGTATTTTATAAATCTTTTGGAGACATTTTTGACTATATCCAACAGAACATTTTTGATGGCAAACAAATAGACAACAACATTATCAATATTGGTTTTTGGCCCGGTGGTGATAGAGATGGAAACCCTTTTGTCACTCCAGAAATCACCCTTAAAGTGGCAGCGCGTTTAAAAGAAACCATCATTAAAAATTACTATCGCGATATCAGAAGGCTGAAACGAAAATTAACGTTTACGGGTATTGAGGAGCGCATGTCAGTACTTGAAAAAGAACTGTATGAACTTATGATTGGCAATACGTCTGAATTGACCTTAGAAAGTTTTAAAGCAGAATTAAATGCAATTAAAGAGGTGATCATTGAAGGCCATCAATCCTTATACGTTTCAGAAATCAACAGTTTGATCAATAAAATGCATCTTTTCGGATTCCATTTCTCAACCTTGGACATCCGTCAGGACAGTCGTGCGCACGAGAAGGTATTTAAAGATTTGGTAGAAACGTTATTGGCTAATGCCAGTACTATTTTTCCGAAGAATTATTTCGATCTTTCTCCGAATGAACAAGTGGATGTCCTCTCCAAAATTGAGGGAAAAATTGACTTATCATTGATTAAAGATGAAGAGACGCTCAAAACCCTACAAACCATTACCGCCATAAAAACCATTCAGGAAAACAATGGCGAACAGGCGTCAAACAGATATATTATTAGCAACAACCAAAGCACGCTGCACGTCATGCAGTTGTTTGCCATGTTGAAATTGGTAGCATTCCACGATAAATTGACTGTGGATATCGGTCCTCTTTTTGAAACAATTACTGACTTGGAAAACGCCCATGATGTGATGGAAGAGCTCTATACAAATCCTGAATATGCTGCACATTTAAAATCAAGAGGCAACAGGCAAACCATAATGCTTGGGTTTAGTGACGGTACCAAAGATGGTGGATATTTAATGGCCAATTGGGGCATTTACAAAGCGAAAGAACGCCTTACAGAAATTTCAAGAAAGTACGACGTGACGGCAATTTTCTTTGATGGGCGCGGTGGACCTCCTGCTCGTGGTGGTGGAAAAACCCATAATTTTTATGCATCATTAGGGCCAACTATTGAAGACAAAGAGGTGCAATTGACCATACAGGGACAAACCATCAGTTCTAATTTTGGTACTTTGGATTCGTCACAATACAACTTGGAACAACTGATCAGTTCTGGTATTTCTAACAGTATGAGTGATGCTGATTTGCGTATGAAACCAGAAAACAGAGAAGTTATGGGCAAATTGGCAACCTTGAGCTATAAAGCTTATAGTGACTTTAAATCGCACCCAAAATTCATTTCTTATTTAGAGAACATGAGTACCTTAAAATATTATGCTAAGACCAATATTGGAAGCAGACCGTCCAAGCGTGGAAAATCTGAAGGATTGGTTTTTGAAGATTTAAGAGCTATCCCTTTTGTAGGGTCATGGAGCCAACTTAAACAAAACGTCCCAGGATTCTTTGGTGTTGGAACAGCATTGAAGCATTATGAAGATGCTGACGAATTTGAAAAAGTTCAACATCTGTTCAAAACCTCAAGCTTCTTCAAGACACTGATTGAAAACAGTATGATGTCGCTCTCAAAATCGTTTTTTGATTTGACAAAATACATGTCTGATGATCCTGAGTATGGCGAATTTTGGAATATTATCCACGATGAATACATCATCACAAAACGTTTGATCCTTAAATTAACAGGCTACACCGAATTGATGCAGGAAGAACCCGCAGGTAAGGCCTCCATTAACGTTAGGGAATCTATTGTGCTTCCATTATTGACCATCCAACAGTTTGCCTTGAAGAAAATTCAAGAATTGGAAAAAGAGTCGCCTAGAGATGAAGCACAGATAAAGGTTTACGAGAAGATTGTGATGCGTTCTTTATTTGGGAATATCAATGCGAGTAGAAACTCGGCTTAAGATGCTGAAAGAATAGGATACTTAAATTTAAACACAACCTGCACCCAAAAACAAAAAACCCCAACAGCTTTTACGTTGGGGTTTTTCATATCAAAAATAAAACCTATAACATTCTAATTATCATTCATCCTAAAATTTGGATACGCTTCCATTCCATGTTCATGAGCGTCCAAACCTTCTATTTCTTCAATTTCTGAAACTCTAATGCCAACGGTTTTCTTCATAATAAACAGAATTACAAAAGAAGACACAATACAAATGCCTGCATAAGATGCTACTCCAATCAATTGGCTCACAAACTGTGCGCCTCCAGCGAGGTTTCCAAAAATTCCGACAGCTAGAGTACCCCAAATACCGCACACTAGATGCACCGCAATAGCGCCAACCGGATCATCCAACCTAAGTCGATCAATTAAGGACACCGCAAAAACAATAATAATGCCTGCAATCGCTCCAATAACAATAGCATCTAAAGGACTCATTTGGTCTGCGCCTGCGGTAATACCGACCAATCCACCTAAAATACCATTCAAAAACATGGTCAAATCTAAGTTCTTAAATTTAATGGCAGACACTAAAGCGGCTACAACTCCTCCTGCCGCTGCTGCCAAACAGGTGGTTACTAGTACCAAAGACGTTAATGCTGGATCAGCTGAAAGCACAGAGCCACCATTAAAGCCAAACCAGCCCAACCATAAGATTAAAACCCCTGCTGTTGCCAACGGAATATTATGACCTGGTATCGCTTGTATTTTCCCGTCCTTAAATTTTCCAATCCTGGCGCCCAATAAGCAAACGGCTACCAAAGCGGCCCAACCACCTACGGAATGGACTAATGTAGAGCCTGCAAAATCATAGAAAGGGGTTTCTAGCGTTTGCAAAAATCCGCCACCCCATTTCCATGAGCCCGCAATAGGGTAAATTAATCCTACATAAAGGATAGCAAACACCATAAATGGGCCAATCTTCATGCGTTCTGCCACTGCTCCAGATACTATGGTTGCTGCTGTAGCGGCAAACATACCTTGAAACAAGAAATCAGTCCAATAGGTATAACCTGCATTATAGGTCAAGTCCAATGCGCCTTCAGTGGTTAACGGGGCGTCCAATCCAAAACCTGCAAAACCAAGAACACCATTAAACTCCCCTGGATACATTAAATTGAATCCAACAAGACAGTAAAGAAGTAAACCCATTGTAATAATGAATATGTTCTTGAATAAAATATTCAAGGTGTTCTTTTGACGTGTCAAACCAATTTCCAAGAGTGCAAAGCCTAAATGCATAAAGAAAACCAGTGCTGTACAGATCATCATCCATACGTTATTTGTAGTAAGTAATTCCATATTTTATTGTTTTATTTTAAAGTATCTCCTCCTTTATCACCAGTACGTATTCTATAAACCTCTTCAATGTGAGAGACAAATATTTTGCCATCACCAACATCTCCAGTGGCGCCAGATTCTAAAATGGCCTGGACAGTCACTGCCTCAAAATCATCATTGACCACAATAGATAAATAGCGTCTTTGTATATCGCTCGTACTATAAGAAACGCCTCTATATACATGGCCTTCCTTTTCATTGCCCAATCCGGTAACATCCCAATAGGAGAAGAAATTGACTCCTACTTCATGTAGTGCCTTTTTAACTTCAGAAAATTTAGATTTCCTGATGATTGCTTCTATTTTTTTCATGAAAATTTTATTTATAGTTAGTTTTTTAAAATTTGTAAACGGCAGCAATTAAGAAGGATGCCAAACTTTTTGTTGGCTCAAAATCGGTGTTTACATAGGTGTCGTCTGACCAACTGTCCAAACGTAGTTCAGGAATTATCGTTAAGTCTTCAATGGTGTAATTGGCTGATAATGTTGCCGCAAAAACAGTATCATCATCAAAACCATCATAGTGAAATCCAAAATACTCGCCTCTTAATCCTAAACCGAAAGCATCTGATATGGTGTATTTAGGGTATAATGCTGCGCCATAGAAGCCACTGCCATCAGTATCATTGTAGGTCGCGTTGATGCCCAAGAAAAAAGCATCGCTCACATCTGTTCCTCCAGTATAATCTACCTGAAAAGTGGCTTCAGAATTTCCCGTTTGATTGCCGTAAATAAAATTAAGATACTGGTCCTTATAGCCCAATTGCGCACCGAGCGTGTAGCTGCCGTCAAGATTGATCTCGGTATAATCTGTACTGTTCATAACCGCAAGTAGTAAAGAAAAATCATCTGAAAGCGTAAAATCTGCCTTCAAACCAGTATGAGAAAACGGTCCGTTTGAAAACATGTAAGAAGTGCTGTAATTAAAATTCCCTACAGGAGAAATAACTTCATAACCCAAAAAGGTATTGAAATTACCTAAGGTCAATCGCACTTTGTCACTCACGTTCCAATACGCATAGAGCTGATTGAGAATATTGGCAGAACCTGTAGACAAGAAAACGGCATCCTCTCCTCTAGGACCAAAAACCAAATCTGCCACAAAACCTACTTTTTCTCCCTCATAACTAATTATAACATTGGCCATGCCGAGACTAAAACCACTTCTATTGGCAAACGAAGTTCCTGGGTTCAAAAAATAGCTGCTGCCATCGTCATCTTCAAAGGCCTCATTTGGTCCTGTCAAATTTGTTCTAAAATAGGCATCAACACTTCCGCCGATGGTGAATTTTTTTTCACTTTCTTCTTGTGCCGATAAGAACAGCGTAAACAGAAGAATCACACCTGTAAATTTTGATTTCATAAAGATTGGATTTTTGAAGTTTAGAAATCAAATCTATATAATATTTTGTTTCAACCCCTAATTTAATAGGGGTCAATTGTTTATTTTTATGAAATACAGTTTTTAAACCCATATATTTTATGGGGTAACATTAATTTATTATGAAAAATTGATAAATCGACATTATTGATAATGAAGGATTGTGCTAAAATGTTTTATTTTGATGGATAAAATTCAGGTAAGAATGAAAAACACTAAGGATAATTTAACATAAACTGAAAACAAATCAATTAAATGGATTGAGAATACAAGAATTTGAGACCCCTCAAATTGAGTATCTCACAATTAAAGGACGTCTCATTATCAATCTCGGAAAAGTGATCCTACTATTTTAAATATCAAGTTTTTGAATATATATTAGAAACTTATTAAAGGTTTTAAACCACTAAATTTTCCAAAATATGTTGAAGCAGCAAGGACTTTATTTACCAGAATTTGAACATGATAATTGTGGCGCCGGATTTATATGCAGTTTGAAAGGAAATAAATCTAACGCCATCATTCATAAGGCACTTGAAATATTAGAAAAACTAGAGCACAGAGGTGCTGTAAGTTCTGATGGTAAAACTGGTGATGGTGCGGGCATTTTAATCGATATCCCCCATGAGTTCTTTGTGAAAAATTGCGATTTCAGTTTACCAAAATTTGGAGACTATGCCGTAAGTAATGTCTTTCTTCCAAAAAAAGAAAACCAGCGCAATTATTGTATTGAAAAATTGGAGCATTATTTAAAAGGTCAAGGCCTACATATTTTAGGTTGGCGAGACGTACCTGTAGACACATCAATTTTGGGAAGTGTTGCCGCCTTGACGGAGCCCTTCGTTAAACAGATCTTTATTGGAAAAGCCGACAAAAAACAAGATGATTTCAGCTTCAACCTCAAACTGTTTACCGCAAGAAAACAAGCAGAACACCATCTCAACGCTTCCAAACTTTCTGAGAGCGCACGTTTTTACCTGCCAAGTTTATCTACCAAAATCATCATTTTTAAAGGACTTTTGGTGCCTGAAGATATCAAGCTCTATTATAAAGACCTTCAAGATCCATCCTTGGTAACACGTTTGGCATTAGTACATCAGCGTTTTTCTACCAACACTTTCCCTACTTGGGATTTGGCACAACCGTTCAGATACATGTGCCACAATGGTGAAATCAATACGTTGAGAGGCAATGTCTCGCGTACCTTGTCTCGTCAAGAATTGATGGAAAGCGATTGGTTTGGGGAGGACATTAAAAGCATTTTCCCAATCATTCTTCCAGGAAAATCAGATTCTGCGCAAATGGATATGATGGTGGAATTGTTGTTGATGACAGGACGCTCACTTCCCGAAGTCATGATGATGCTCGTCCCTGAAGCATGGGAAAAAAACCCTGACATGTCTGAAGCTAAAAAAGCATTCTACGAATATAACTCCTGCATTATGGAACCTTGGGATGGCCCTGCGTCCATTCCGTTTACTGACGGCAACTATATTGGCGCCGTTTTGGACAGAAACGGATTGCGCCCATCGCGCTACACGGTCACCAAAGATGGTTTTGTAGTGATGTCTTCTGAAACTGGCGTGATCGAAATCGATCCAAAAAATGTGGAACACCATGGCCGACTGGAACCGGGGAAAATGTTTTTGGTAGATATGAACCAAGGTCGCATCATTAAAGATGAAGAAGTTAAGGAAGCCATAGTTTCCAAATATCCTTATCAGGAATGGTTACAGAAAAATTTGGTCCATTTGGCAAATATTCCTGCAAAAAAAGGTGCTATCAAACACAAAGAAGAGCCTTTACTGAAACGTCAAGTCGTTTTTGGATATACTGAAGAAGACCTGAGTGTCATTATCAAACCGATGGCACAATTAGGCAAAGAACCAATTGGTTCCATGGGAAATGACGCCCCAATTGCGATTCTTTCGCAAAAACCGCAACTCCTTTATAATTACTTTAAACAACTGTTTGCCCAAGTGACCAATCCGCCGTTGGACGGGATTCGTGAAAAACTGATCACAGATATCAGTCTGACCCTAGGAAGCGATACTAATATTTTCAAGATCAACGAAGATCAATGTCGAAAGCTGAAAATCCAAAACCCAGTCATTTCAAAGCACGATCTTGATAAAATTAAAAACTATACGCAAAATCCAGATTTTGTAGTGACCACCATTCCTATATTATATGAAGTGGATAAAGGATTGAATGAATTGGAGCGCGCCTTGCTTAATCTTGTCAAAAAAGCATCTAAAGCCATTGATGAAGGCGGCAACATCATCATTTTATCTGATAGGGGCGTCAACAAAAAAATGGCGCCAATTCCTGCGTTAATGGCCTGCTCCTATGTCAATCATGAACTGTACAAAATAGGAAAACGCGCCAGGGTAAGCATCATCATGGAATCTGCTGAACCGCGTGAAGTGCACCATTTTGCATTACTCTTTGGGTACGGTGCAAGTGCCATCAATCCTTATATCGTTAATGAAATTGTTCAAGATCAGGTTGAAAAACAGGATATTGAAGGTTTGGATTATATTACTGCCATTAAGAATTATAACAAAGCTATTGGGATGGGCATTCTTAAGGTGATGAACAAAATTGGGATTTCTACTCTCAATTCGTATCGCGGATCTCAACTTTTTGAATGTGTAGGACTTAATACCACAGTCGTAAATAATTACTTTCCAAATACGGTGACGCGTATTCAAGGCATAGGGTTACGCGAAATAGAGAAAGAAATATCCAAACGTCACCACCAAGCCTATCACACGAAAAACGTGGATGCTGACCTTGGGTTGGAGTTTGGCGGCATCTACAAATGGAGACGCAATGGCGAAAAGCACGCCTTTAACCCAATAACCGTTGCAAAACTGCAAGAATCAGTGAGAACCAACAAACCTGCAACCTTCAAGGAATATTCTACGTTAATCAATGAGCAGACCAAACAATTGATGACCATACGTGGCTTGTTTGAATTTACCAATTATGATCCTATTCCTCTTTCAGAAGTAGAACCATGGACGGAAATCGTAAAACGTTTTAAAACAGGAGCGATGTCATACGGCTCCATCAGCAAGGAAGCGCATGAGAATTTGGCGATTGCGATGAACAGAATTGGCGGCAAAAGCAATTCTGGTGAAGGTGGCGAAGATGAAGAACGCTTTTATAAAGATGCCAACGGCGATTGGAAGAATTCTGCCATCAAGCAAGTAGCATCGGGACGCTTTGGGGTAACCTCAAATTATTTGACGAGCGCATCTGAAATTCAAATTAAAATGGCACAAGGTGCAAAACCTGGTGAAGGTGGCCAGTTGCCTGGGCCAAAAGTGAATCCTGATATTGCAAAAACAAGAAATTCTACCCCTTATGTGGGATTGATTTCTCCGCCACCACATCATGATATTTACTCTATTGAAGATCTATCACAATTGATCTACGATTTGAAATCAGCCAATCGAGAAGCTAGAATCAACGTCAAATTAGTCTCTGAAGTTGGAATTGGTACCGTTGCTGCTGGAGTAGCCAAAGCAAAAGGCGATGTGATTTTAATCTCGGGCCACGATGGCGGCACGGGCGCTTCGCCATTGACTTCTTTAAAACATGCCGGCTTACCGTGGGAATTAGGCCTCGCCGAAGCCCAACAAACCCTTGTGATGAACAATTTGAGAAACCGTGTAGTTTTGGAGTGCGACGGACAAATGAAGACGGGACGAGATGTAGCCATCGCCTGCCTTTTAGGGGCAGAAGAATTCGGTTTTGCCACAGCACCTTTGGTGGCATCAGGCTGTGTGATGATGCGCGTGTGCCATTTGAATACCTGTCCTGTGGGCATCGCGACCCAAAATCCAGAGCTTCGGAAAAAGTTTCAAGGCAAACCAGAGCACGTGGTCAATTTCATGTATTTCGTAGCTCAGGAATTGCGCGAAATCATGGCGGATCTCGGTTTCAGAACCGTCAATGAAATGGTGGGTCAAGTTCAAAAACTAAACCGTAACAAAACAATTTCACATTATAAAGCGTTGGGTTTAGACTTATCGCCTATTCTGCATCAAGTTCTCGTACCTGACGGCACAAAATTATACAATACAGAAAAGCAGGACCACCAGCTAGAAAAATCTTTGGATTTTAAGATTATCAGTCAAGCACATCCTGCCTTGTTCCGTAAGGAAAAAACAGTGATTGAATCAAAAATTACCAATAGAGATCGTGCTTTTGGAGCCATTTTAAGCAATGAGATTTCTAAGATTTACGGTTCGCAAGGCCTTCCAGAAAACACCTTAAAAATAAACTTTACAGGATCGGCTGGACAGAGTTTTGGAGCCTTTGCAACTAAAGGACTCACGCTTATTGTCAATGGCAATACCAATGATTACTTAGGAAAAGGACTTTCAGGAGCTAAAATTAGCGTTAAAGTTCCGGAAGAATCTACTATTGTTCCTGAAGAGAATATCATTATTGGGAACGTTGCTTTATATGGCGCTACCAGCGGTGAAGTGTATATCAATGGAAAAGCAGGAGAACGTTTTTGTGTCAGAAACTCTGGTGCACATGCGGTTGTTGAAGGTATTGGCGACCATGGCTGTGAATATATGACTGGAGGACGCGCCGTTATTTTAGGTGAAGTTGGCCGAAATTTTGGTGCAGGAATGAGTGGTGGCATTGCGTATATCTATGATGCCAATGGTACGTTTGATAAAAATTGCAACAAAGAAGGTTTGAATTTGGAACCTGTCGCTTCCGCAGAAGACATCTCGGAATTAAAGCATTTGGTTGAAAGCCATTATAACGCCACGTTGAGTCCGCTAGCACAGCGATTATTAGAAAGCTGGCAGAAAGAACTGCCAAAATTTATAAAAGTTATGCCAGAGGAATACAGACAAGCATTGATAAGATTAGAAGAAGAAAACAAAGTAAACGCATAGGACCATGGGAAAGATAACAGGATTTTTAGAATACGAAAGAGTTGATGAGCCTTACATTGCAGTTGCAGAGCGCTTGGAAAATTATAAGGAATTTACCCTTCCGTTGGAAGAGAAAAAACTTAAAGACCAAGGCGCACGCTGCATGGATTGCGGGATTCCCTTTTGCCATAGCGGCTGTCCGTTAGGGAACCTTATTCCAGATTTTAATGATAAAGTCTACAAAGGCCGCTGGAAAGAAGCGGCTCAAATTTTACATGCTACCAATAATTTCCCGGAGTTTACAGGAAGATTATGTCCTGCTCCTTGTGAGGAAGCCTGTGTTTTGGGTATCAATGAAGATCCTGTTTCCATAGAAAATATTGAGAAAAATATTGCCGAAAAAGCTTTTGAAGAAGGCTGGATCAAAGCGCATCCACCAAAAACAAGAACCAATAAAAAAGTGGCGGTTATTGGTTCTGGACCTTCAGGATTGGCAGCTGCACAACAATTGAATAGAGCTGGCCATTTGGTGACGGTTTTTGAACGCGATGCCAAGGTAGGCGGCTTGTTGCGATACGGTATCCCCGATTTTAAACTTGAAAAACAGATTATTGACAGACGCATTGCCATTCTTGAAGAGGAAGGCATCAAATTTATAACCAATGCCCATGTAGGCCAAAACATAAGTGTAGAAACCATTATAGCCGATTTTGAAGCTGTCGTGTTATGCGGCGGTGCGACAGCCCGCAGAGGGATTCCCATTAAAGGCAATCATCTTAAAGGCATTCACCAGGCTATGGACTTCTTAAAATTAAACAATCAATATGTGGATGGATTAATTGATTTTGAAGCTGTTCTCTCTGCAAAAGATAAAAACGTTGTCGTGATTGGTGGTGGAGACACAGGGTCTGACTGTATTGGTACAAGCAATCGTCATGGTGCTGAAAGTGTGACCAATTTTGAAATTTTAAGCAAACCCTCTATCGGTCGACCTGCTCACCAGCCTTGGCCGTATTGGCCCATGAAATTGAAAACCACCTCATCGCATCAAGAAGGCGTAGAGCGCTTTTTTAGCCTATCCACCAAAGAGTTTTTAGGTGATAAAAACGGAAATCTCATCGGATTAAAAACCATAGAAGTAGAATGGATTTTTAAAGAAGGTGAACGTCCAGAATTAAGAGAACTTGCGAATTCTGAAAAGCAATGGGATTGTGATATGGTTTTGCTCGCCTTAGGTTTTACAGGTTCAGAAAAAACATTGGCAGAACAATTTGGATTGGAATTGGACTTTAGAACCAACATCAAAGCATCAACTACAGATTATGCTACCAACGTTCCTGGAATTTTCAGTGCTGGCGATATGCGTCGCGGACAATCCTTAATTGTTTGGGCAATTTCAGAAGGCCGTCAAGCTGCATACCATGTGGACAAATATTTGATGGGCTCTAGTAATTTACCGCTAAAAGATGATAATGATTTGCCAAGAATCTAAGAACTAATTCAAATGCAGTGCCACTCTCAATTATTTATATATGAATCCAATTAGTATCATTATTAGCGTGGTAATAAGTAACTCAAGTTAGGTGATACAGGTCGCTATTTTTAATTAAAGCCCGTGTCAATTGAGATACGGGCTTTATTTATTAGTGAAACTTTGTCTTGAAAATTCGCGAAGCATCACATACGAAACAGCTGATTGAATGACTCCCACTTTTTAGCAGTATCACAGTACTATTACCCCTTGCAATAGCTATAAAAATTGTGTCGATCTATAGAATTCAGTGTTTGAGCTAATGCTTATAACATTTTATTGAAAAGTTTAGCATTTTGAACATCATAAACCAACCCATATAAGGAGCTGAATATAAATACTTTAAGTATAAAAAAGAAACACTGGGTTTAGTCTAAGGTGTCTGACTCAGGTTAATGAAACAACACCATATAGTAATTTAGAAGTTTGAACGCGTGTCTTCTAATTCATGAAGGGGTGATTACATTATCGAAGTTTAAATTATTTATACCACAAAAAGTTTTGAGCCAACGCAAAAAGAATTAGCAAAAGCACTATGAGTACATTAAATAAATATAGTAAAACAGTCACACAAGATCCAACACAACCCGCTGCACAAGCGATGTTGCACGCCATCGGATTGACTACTGAAGATTTTTCCAAACCCATGATCGGGATTGCGAGTACAGGTTATGAAGGCAACCCTTGCAATATGCACCTGAATGATTTGGCAAAATTAGTCAAGGAAGGCACTAAAAATGAAGATATCATCGGACTCATTTTTAATACGATTGGCGTTAGTGATGGTATTTCTATGGGAACTCCGGGAATGCGTTATTCGTTGCCATCTCGGGATATCATTGCAGATTCCATGGAAACCGTTGTTCAAGCCATGAGTTATGATGGTTTGGTAACCGTTGTTGGCTGTGATAAAAATATGCCTGGAGCTCTAATGGCGATGATTCGATTGGATCGTCCAAGTATTTTGGTGTATGGTGGTACCATCGATTCTGGTTGCCACAATGGAAAAAAACTCGATGTCGTTTCAGCATTTGAAGCTTGGGGCAGCAAAGTGGCAGGTACCATGACCGAAACCGAATATCAAAGTATTGTTGAAAAAGCCTGTCCAGGCGCTGGTGCTTGTGGTGGTATGTATACCGCAAACACCATGGCATCGGCCATTGAAGCTTTGGGAATGACCTTACCTTTCAACTCCTCAAACCCTGCGCTGAGCGACGCCAAAAAGAAAGAATCGGTTACTGCCGGTGAAGCCATGCGTCTTTTATTGGAAAAAGACATCAAACCTTCAGACATCATTACCAGAAAATCTTTAGAAAATGCAGTGCGTTTGGTGACCATACTTGGAGGCTCTACTAACGCAGTACTCCATTTTTTAGCAATTGCACGAGCGGCTCAAATAGATTTTACATTAAAGGATTTTCAAAAAATAAGTGACACGACACCATTTTTGGCAGACCTAAAACCAAGCGGCAAATATCTTATGGAAGATGTGTACGCAGTTGGTGGCATTCCTGCAGTTTTAAAATATCTCTTGAAAAAAGGGATGCTTCATGGCGATTGTTTGACGGTTACAGGAAAAACAATGGCAGAAAATTTATTGGATGTGGATGATTTGAAAGAAGGGCAAGACGTCATTAAATCTATCGAAAATCCGATTAAGATCTCTGGACATTTACGCATGCTTTTCGGCAATTTAGCGCCTGAAGGGAGCGTGGCCAAAATCACAGGAAAAGAAGGGTTGAGTTTTGTTGGAAAAGCTAAAGTGTTTGAAGGCGAGTATGCGGCCAATGATGGCATTAGAGACGGAAAAGTTGAAAAAGGAGATGTGGTTGTTATTAGGTATGAAGGTCCGAAAGGAGGTCCTGGAATGCCTGAAATGCTGAAACCAACTGCTGCTATTATTGGAGCAGGATTAGGTAATGATGTGGCCCTGATTACAGATGGGCGATTTTCAGGAGGTACCCACGGATTTGTTGTGGGCCATATTACTCCAGAAGCACAAGAAGGTGGTACCATTGCTTTGGTAAAAGATGGCGACATGATTTCCATTGATGCTGAAACCAATACCATCAACTTGGAAGTATCAGATGAAGAACTTCAAAATCGCCGCTCAACATGGCAAGCCCCTGCACTAAAATTTGAACGTGGCGTGCTTTACAAATATGCAAAAACAGTGTCCTCAGCATCTAAAGGATGTGTAACGGATGAATTCTAAATAAATTCCTGAATAGACAGGAATCACTTAGTAAGATTCACAAAAAATTGCAAGTAAAACTTAAGAAAATTATTAAAAGCAGAAAGATTATTGAAGTTCCTTTTTAATAGGAATGAAAAACAAGTTTTCAATATGAAAGACACACAAACACTAGACAAAGTACAAAAAACAACACCATCTAAAATACGAATCTCTGGGAGTGAAGCAGTCATTAGGTGCCTAATCGCTGAGGGCGTGGATATACTTTACGGTTACCCAGGCGGCGCTATCATGCCGGTTTATGATGAACTTTATAAATTCAGGGATCAAATTCATCACGTGCTAACCCGCCATGAACAAGGGGCTACGCATGCAGCACAAGGCTATGCCCGAATTTCAGGAAAAGTTGGTGTGGCTATGGCCACTTCCGGGCCAGGAGCCACAAACCTCATCACCGGAATTGCAGATGCGCAGATAGATTCTACCCCTATGGTATGCATTACAGGTCAGGTAGCTTCGCATTTATTGGGGAGTGATGCATTTCAGGAAACGGACATTATTGGTATTTCAACACCAGTCACTAAGTGGAACCATCAAATCACCAAAGCTTCTCAAATTCCTGAGGTCATTGCCAAAGCATTTTACATTGCCAAAAGCGGCCGTCCAGGACCTGTATTGATTGATATTACCAAGGATGCCCAGTTTGAAGAACTCGATTTTTCTTATGAAAAATGCAAAGGGGTCAGAAGTTATAAACCTGTTCCAAAAACGGATATTGATGATGTTAAAGCGGCAGCACTCCTAATAAATTCCGCAAAAAAACCATTTATTGTTTGGGGACAAGGCGTTATTCTTAGTGAAGCCGAAAATGAGTTGAAAGCTGTCATCGAAAAAGCGGGGATTCCATCAGCATGGACCATTCTTGGTGCTTCGGCAATTCCTACAGCACATCCATTAAATGTAGGCATGGTTGGCATGCATGGTAATTATGCCCCTAATGTGTTGACAAATGACTGTGATGTATTAATTGCAATAGGGATGCGTTTTGACGATCGTGTTACCGGAAATCTATCCACTTATGCCAAACAAGCTAAAGTAATTCACTTTGATATTGATCCTGCTGAGATTGATAAAAATGTAAAAACTGACGTTGCCGTTTTAGGAGATGCCAAAGAAAGTCTCTCTCAATTATTGCCATTGTTGAAAGCCAATTCCCATACAGATTGGCATCAAAAGTTTAAAGATTTGTACGCTATAGAGTATGACAAAGTGATTAAGCATGATCTCTATCCTACAAAAGAAGGTTTGACTATGGGCGAAGTGCTCAAAGAAATCAATATTCAAACCAAAGGGAATGCCGCTATTGTATCTGACGTTGGCCAACATCAAATGATTGCATGCCGTTATGCTGAATTTACCACTACCAAAAGTAATATTACCTCTGGCGGATTGGGGACGATGGGATTTGCACTTCCAGCAGCCATTGGCGCAAAAATGTCAGCTCCTGAGCGCGATGTCGTCGCTATTATTGGTGATGGAGGCTATCAAATGACCATTCAGGAATTGGGCACCATTTTCCAACAAAAAGTACCGGTAAAGATTGTGGTTTTGAACAACGAATTTTTAGGAATGGTCCGTCAATGGCAACAACTATTCTTTGAAAAACGTTATGCGTCAACCGAAATGACCAATCCAGATTTCGTGGCCATTGCAAAAGGCTATTATATCGACGCTCAAAAAGTAACCAAACGAGAAGACTTGAAAAATGCCGTTGCTGAAATGATGGCGTGTGAAGGGCCTTACTTTTTAGAGGTACGAGTGGAAAAGGAGGGCAATGTTTTCCCTATGATTCCAACAGGTGCGAGTGTTTCAGATATCCGTTTAGAATAAGTTAGGAGCGGGACGCTTGAAGCACGGATCTTGAAGTACAGCAAATAGATAAAAAGAATCAAGAATATAGAATAAGAAGAGAACAAAAATGAAGCAGCATCACGTCTAATTTCTAATCTCTATCATCTAACATCTCAAAAAAATGAGTGAACTTAAATTATATACCGTATCCATTTATACTGAAAATAACATTGGTCTGTTAAACCGGATTTCAGCTATTTTTCAGCGTCGGCACATCAATATCGAGAGTATCAATTCATCGGTTTCTGAAATTGATCATGTCTCTAAATGGACGATTGTTGTGAAGCTTTCCGAAGAACAAATGAAAAAAATAATCGGTCAGATAGAAAAACAGGTAGAGGTCATTAAAGCCTATTATCATACTGAAGAAGAGACCATTTATCAGGAATCTTGCATGTTTAAACTTAGATCCAACTTGCTTTTTGACGAACGCCAAATTCAAAATATTATCAAGGAAAGCAATGCCAACATTGTGACCGTGAACAGAGAGTTTTTTGTCATTGTAAAATCTGGGCGCAAAGAAGAATTAGAATTATTACATCGCGAATTAAGTGTTTTCGGAATCATGCAATTTACACGCTCAGGGCGTATTGCAGTGACCAAAGACGAAATGAAAATATCAAAAATGCTTGAAGCATTTCAACATTAAAAATCGAATAAAATGTCAAATTATTTCAACACATTACCATTAAGACAACAGTTAGAGCAATTGGGAAAATGCCGATTTATGGCCGCTTCAGAATTTGAAGACGGCATCAATGCTTTAAAAGGAAAGAAAATAGTTATTGTAGGCTGCGGCGCCCAAGGATTGAACCAAGGGTTGAACATGCGCGATTCTGGATTGGATATTTCATACGCCTTGCGTGATGCTGCCATCAAAGAAAAACGTGATTCCTATAAAAACGCCACGTCTAACGGCTTTAACGTGGGCACTTATAAGGAGTTGATTCCAACTGCTGATTTGGTCTTGAATTTAACGCCAGACAAACAACATACAAGTGTCGTGAAAGCCGTCATGCCTTTGATGAAAAAAGGGGCGACCTTAAGTTATTCCCACGGATTTAACATTGTGGAAGAAGGCACTAAAATCCGAAAAGATATCACCGTCATCATGGTGGCTCCAAAATGTCCTGGTACGGAAGTTCGTGAAGAATATAAACGCGGCTTTGGGGTGCCAACCTTAATTGCCGTACATCCAGAAAATGATCCAGAACAAAAAGGTTGGGAACAAGCAAAAGCTTACGCCGTAGCAACTGGTGGCGATAAAGCAGGTGTTCTGGCATCCTCTTTTATAGCTGAAGTGAAGAGTGATTTAATGGGCGAGCAGACTATTCTTTGTGGCGTGCTTCAAACCGGATCTATCTTGGCATTCAACAAAATGGTTGCCGATGGGGTCAACGCTAATTATGCCGCAAAACTGATCCAATTAGGTTGGGAAACTATTACTGAAGCTTTAAAACATGGCGGGATCACTAACATGATGGACCGCTTGTCTAACCCCGCAAAAATTAAAGCGTTTGAATTGTCTGAAGAACTAAAGACCATCATGAAACCGTTGTTTGAAAAACACATGGACGATATCATTTCTGGACATTTCTCGCAAACCATGATGGAAGATTGGGCAAATGATGATGTCAATCTTTTAAAATGGCGTGCCGCAACTGGCGAAACAGCCTTCGAAAAAACAGAGCTCACCTCAGACCATATTTCAGAACAAACCTATTTTGATCATGGCGTCTTATTGGTAGCATTCGTAAAGTCAGGCGTAGAATTGGCCTTTGAAACGATGGTAAGCGCAGGCATTATTGAAGATTCAGCATATTACGAATCATTGCATGAATTGCCATTAATCGCCAACACCATCGCCAGAAAAAAATTGTTTGAAATGAACCGTGTCATTTCTGATACAGCGGAATATGGTTGTTATTTATTTGACCATGCCTGCAAGCCATTATTGGAAGATTTTATGAAAAACGTGGATCCAAAAACGATTGGAAAATCATTTTCAACATCAAATGCCATTGACAATCAAGAATTAATTGCCGTTAATGATGCCATCAGAAACCATCCTATCGAAACTGTCGGCAAACGTTTAAGAGCAGCCATGTCTGCCATGAAAACTATAAAAACAGATGCTGAGGTTGAAGATTCAGTGTTAGTATAATATAGAATCACATTAGTGTTAAGAATATTAAACAGGCAGGATGAAAGTCCTACCTCTAAAGAAGTGTATGGAAGTTGAAACCAAAATATATTACCCCAATTTGGCAGCTGTTGAAGCGGCCGCCAGAAAATTACAGGGTGTTGCCGCGGTAACGCCACTGATTCCAAACCAGCGTTACTCAAAACAATTTGAGGCCAACATCGTGTTTAAGCGTGAAGATTTACAGCAAGTACGCTCCTATAAAATTAGGGGTGCTTACAATAAAATGTCATCGTTGAGCCCAACGGAAATTGAAAATGGCATTGTGTGTGCAAGTGCAGGAAACCACGCGCAAGGTGTGGCGTTATCTTGCAAATTATTAAAAATCAAGGGTACTATTTTTATGCCCTCACCTACACCAAAACAAAAAATTGAACAAGTCAACATGTTTGGTGAAGACTATATTGATGTGGTTTTGGTGGGTGATACTTTTGATGATGCCAACACTGCCGCAATGTTAGAATGTGAGCGGTTAAACAAAACCTTTATTCATCCTTTTAATGATGAAAAGGTTATTGAAGGTCAGGCAACGGTAGGCTTAGAAATTATAGATCAGGCACAACATCCTATTCATTATGTCTTTGTTCCTGTTGGCGGCGGCGGATTGTCTTCTGGATTATCTTCTGTGTTTAGAGAATTATCTCCAAACACAAAAATTATTGGTGTGGAGCCTAAAGGTGCGCCATCAATGTTAACGTCTATCACCAACAAGCGCAATACCGAATTAAAAAAGATAGAAAATTTTGTAGATGGTGCAGCAGTAAAGCGTGTGGGCGACTTAAACTTCGCTATATGTCAGCAGAACCTTCACGCTATGGTGACTGTTGATGAAGGCAACGTGTGCCAAACCATTCTAGATTTATACAACAAAGACGCTATTGTGGTAGAACCTGCGGGCGCTTTAAGCATTGCCGCTTTGGAACAGTATGCAGATGACATCAAAGGTAAAAATGTCATCTGCATTGTTAGTGGCAGCAATAATGACATCACCAGAACTGCTGAAATAAAGGAACGCGCACTTTTATATGCCAATCTGAAACACTATTTTATTATCAAGTTTCCACAGCGCGCAGGGGCACTTCGTGAGTTTGTGGTTGATATTTTGGGACCGACGGACGATATCACACACTTTGAATACACCAAAAAAACCAACCGCGAAAACGGCGCCGCCGTAGTTGGTTTGGAGTTAAGGTCAGCAGATGATTTACAACCACTCATCACCAAAATGAAACTCCATAATTTTTACGGCGATTACCTCAATAACAAACCAGATTTATTTCAATTTTTAGTATAAAAAACTTATGAACATTCCAGAACAGTATCAAATAAAAACACTTATCCACCAAAACAGTTATTTAGTTAATGGCGAATTAAAACCTTGGTCTGGAGAAAGCTCGGACGTCTATTCTACCATTTCTTCAACAGAAACTTACAAGCCAACGTTGTTGGGCAGCATTCCAACCTTAGGAGAAAAAGAAGCTCTAGAAGCCATGGACGCTGCGGTTCACGCCTATGACAAGGGTCAGGGTTTATGGCCAACTATGAAAGTGAAGGATCGTATTGAGTGCATGGAAACGTTTGTGACCCAAATGAAAACCAAGCGCGAGGAAATTGTAAAATTGCTCATGTGGGAAATTGGCAAAACGTTGCCAGATTCAGAAAAAGAATTTGACAGAACGGTCGATTATATTTATGACACGATTGAAGAATACAAACAATTAGATAGGGACAATGCCAAATTTGAAAAACAGGATGGTGTTTATGCACATATCCGAAGAGGACCACTTGGCGTCGTGCTCTGTTTAGGACCCTACAATTATCCTTTAAATGAAACGTTTGCGCTGTTGATACCTGCGCTGATTATGGGGAATACCGCCATCTTTAAACCAGCAAAGCATGGCGTGTTATTGATTTCTCCACTATTGGAAGCTTTTCAAAGCAGTTTTCCAAAAGGTGTTGTCAATATCATATACGGCCGTGGAAGAACGGTTGCCACGCCCATCATGCAATCTGGAAAGGTGGATGTTTTGGCGCTTATTGGGAATAGTAAATCGGCGAACGCTCTGCAGAACCAACACCCCAAAAGCAACCGATTACGATTGGTTTTAGGTTTGGAAGCAAAAAATCCTGCCATTGTTCTTAAAGATGCCGATTTAGATTTGGCTATCGACGAATGTATTGCCGGAACCACATCATTTAACGGACAACGCTGTACCGCTTTAAAAATAGTGTATGTGCATGAAGACATTGTGGACGAGTTCAACAAGAGTTTTTCTGCAAGAGTAGATGCTTTAAAATTTGGAAACCCTTGGGAAGCTGGTGCTAAATTAACGCCATTACCTGAACCTGATAAACCACAATATATTCAGGAATTGATTGATGACGCTCTTGATAAAGGTGCTAAGATAGTAAATGAGAAAGGTGGTGAAACCACTGAAAATTATATATTTCCTGCTGTTTTATATCCTGTCAATAAGGAGATGCGGGTGTTTCAAGAAGAACAATTTGGACCTGTAATTCCTGTGCTATCGTTTAAAGATATTGACGAGCCATTAGATGATATGGCCGCTTCAAACTATGGTCAGCAAGTAAGTTTATTTGGTAGTGATATTAACACCTTGGCCCCATTGATTGATACCTTGGTTAATTTAGTATGCCGTGTCAACCTCAACAGTTCTTGCCAACGTGGGCCAGATGTGTATCCGTTTACAGGTAGAAAAGATTCTGCTGTAGGCACCCTGAGTGTCCATGACGCACTGCGCTCATTTTCCATTAGGACTTTTGTTGCCTCAAAAGACAACCCTTATAACAATGCCATTTTAAAGAATTTATTAGATAGCAAAGCCTCCAATTTTGTAAGTACAGATTATATACTTTAAAAAAAGTTAAAAATATTTGAGATGTAAAATAAAATGTTACTTTTGATTCATGTTTCTCATAAAAAATAAAATACGTCCATCAAGTCCCGCAATGCTATTGCGCAGACGCTGTGCATTCTAGCCTAAAAAGAAGTCACTAACGTATATTTATTTTTTTACCTTGATCAAATCACCAAACATAGTTTACTTTTCAAATTCAGTTGTTTCAGATAACAACCTTGAGAGGACATGTCCTTTTCTGTTCCGTCGCCCTTAAGGGTGCGATTTATATTTGGAACTTAGGTGAGTCCGGTTCTTTTTCTCAACAACTCAAACTTTAATTTTTTTAAATTCTAAATATCAAAACAATGGACATTGTTATTGCTAATAAATCTCATACTATCTATGCTCAGATCATTTGCGACACCATTGCAGATTCAGCAAAAGTAAGAGGCACAGGCATTGCCAAGCGCACCCCTGAATACATCATCTCCAAATTAGAAATCGGCAATGCCGTTATTGCTTTGGATGGTGACACCTTTGCTGGCTTTTGTTATATCGAAGCTTGGGGACATGGCAAATTTGTTGCCAATTCTGGACTGATTGTACACCCGGACTATAGAGAGCAAGGCTTAGCCAAGAAAATAAAACAACGTATTTTTCAACATTCCCGAGAGAAATTCCCAGACTCCAAAATATTCAGTATCACTACAGGATTAGCGGTTATGAAAATGAACAGTGATCTGGGTTACAAACCTGTTACATTTTCAGAATTGACAGATGATCAGAGCTTTTGGAAAGGCTGCCAAACCTGCAAAAACTATGATATACTTCAGCGTATGGAACAGAAAATGTGCTTATGTACAGGCATGATATACGACCCTAAAGTAAAAGATAGCAACGAACCAAAAGAAGTAAAAACAAAAGCGTTTCAACGCCTAAAGCAAATCAAACAGGCCTTGTTCTTAAAAAAAGATAAATCATGAGCAAAAAATTAGTTTTAGCCTATAGTGGCGGATTGGATACCTCCTATTGTGCTGTTCATTTAAGCAAGGATTTAGGCTACGAGGTGCACGCTGTCAGTGTGAATACTGGTGGGTTTACTTCTGAAGAAATAGGGAAAATTGAAGCCAACGCCTACAAAATGGGTGTATCCACGTATACGAATATTGATGCAGTGGCCTCTTATTATGAAAAAGTCATCAAATATTTGATCTATGGAAATGTGTTGAAAAACAACACCTATCCTTTATCAGTAAGTGCGGAACGTATCATTCAAGCCATTGAAATTGTTGAATACGCCAAAAGCATCAATGCCGACTATATTGCCCATGGCAGTACAGGCGCAGGTAACGACCAAGTACGCTTTGACATGATTTTTCAAACCTTGGCACCTCATATTGAAATCATCACACCTATAAGAGATAAAAAACTATCCCGACAGGAAGAAATTGATTATCTCAAAAAAAATGATGTTGATATGTCTTGGGAGAAAGCCAAATACTCGGTTAACAAAGGTCTTTGGGGCACCAGTGTTGGTGGCGAAGAAACCCTGACTTCAGAAAAACCTTTGCCTGAGCATGCCTTTCCTTCACAATTAGAGAAAGAGGGCGAAGAAAAAGTGACCCTAACGTTTAAAAAAGGGCAGTTAGTAGCGCTTAATAGTACCTCCAACACGCCAGAAAAAAATATTGAAGCTTTACATAAACTCGCTTCTGCTTATGCTATCGGTCGTGATATTCACGTTGGCGATACTATAGTTGGCATTAAGGGACGGGTTGGTTTCGAAGCGGCAGCGGCACTCATTACTGTGAAAGCACACCACCTATTGGAAAAGCACACGCTTACCAAATGGCAATTGCAGCATAAAGAATACCTCTCCAGTTTTTACGGCATGCACTTGCACGAAGGACAATATTTAGATCCAGTGATGCGAAACATAGAAGCCTTTTTGGAAAGCAGCCAGCAAAATGTATCAGGAGATGTGGTGGTGACTTTAAAACCGTATCATTTTACTTTGGACGGCATTTCTTCCAAACATGACCTGATGAATGCCAAGTTTGGTAGTTATGGCGAAATGAACAAAGGTTGGACCGCAGATGAAGCCAAAGGATTTATAAAAATCATAGGCAATCAAAATAAAATTTATCATCAAGTAAATTCAGAGTCATGATCGACGTAGGCATTATTGGAGGTGCAGGTTACACTGCTGGTGAATTGATTCGGTTGCTTTTAAACCATCCAAAAACAAATCTTAATTTCATTTACAGCACATCCAACGCAGGAAATAAAATTTATAAAGTACACCAAGATTTGCTAGGCAGCACAGATTTGGAATTTTCAAGCTCCATAAATCCAAAAGTGGATGTGTTGTTTTTGTGTTTAGGTCATGGCAATTCCAAAGCATTTTTAGAAACACATACCTTTTCTGATCACACTAAAATCATCGATTTAAGCAACGATTTCAGGTTGGAAAAGGATCGCGACTTTGAAGGAAAGCATTTCGTTTACGGCTTGCCAGAATTACAAAAAGACGCTATTATAAACGCTAATTATATAGCAAATCCAGGGTGTTTTGCAACAGCTATTCAATTAGCAATCTTACCATTAGCAGCCCATCAACTTTTAAAAGAAGATATACACGTCAATGCCGTTACGGGTTCTACAGGTGCAGGAACATCATTGTCTGACACAACCCATTTTTCCTGGCGCGACAATAACTTTTCACATTATAAAGCTTTTACGCATCAGCATTTGGGAGAAATTAATGAAAGTATACATCTGTTGCAAAAAGAGGTCTCTAGTGAAGTCCATTTAGTTACCAACAGAGGCAACTTTTCAAGAGGCATTTTTGCCACAGCCTATACTGATTTTGACGGTAGTTTAGAAGATGCAAAAAAGCTATATAAAGCCTATTATAAAGATGCGGCATTTACGTATGTTTCTGATGAAGACATTCATTTAAAACAAGTGGTCAATACCAATAAATGCATTCTTCACTTATATAAACACAATAACAAACTATTAATAACGAGCATCATAGACAATTTATTAAAAGGCGCTTCAGGACAAGCCATTCAAAATATGAATTTGATTTTTGGATTTGAAGAGACTGAAGGATTACAATTAAAAGCTAACTTTTTTTAACCTCAATAAAACCTTTCAGGTTTTGATCCCGACGCTTCGGGACTGAAAGGTTTGAATAATATCACAACTATGAAAATAGCAATCATCGGTACAGGAAATTTAGGTAAATCTATCGCCAAAGGGCTCATTACCAACAGTGCGATTACCACCTTATACCTTACCAAAAGAAATACGGAAAGCATCTTAGAGTTTGAAGGTTACAAAAATGTCACCTTAACGACGGACAATGCTTTGGCGGTTCAAAATTCTGATATTTTAATTTTAGCAGTTCAGCCTTCACATTTAGAAAATGTCTTAAAGGAGCTTAGTCCGTTGATTACTGAAAAACACGTCGTAATCTCTACTGTTACAGGATTTTTGATTCCCAAAATTGAGGCTATAATTGGTACAGAACAATTTATCATTAGAGCGATGCCAAATACGGCCATTGCCGTCGGGAAATCTATGACCTGCATTTGCAGCAATGTCCAAGGTACAAAGCGCATCAAAATTGCTGAAGCCATTTTTAACCGTTTGGGTCATTCGATGATCATTCCCGAATCGCAAATGCAAGCCGCAACGGTGGTTTGTGCAAGTGGGATTGCCTTTTGGATGCGACTCATTCGCGCCACAACCCAAGCTGCCATTCAGTTAGGTTTTGATGCTAAAGAAGCTCAAGAATTAGCGATGTACACGAGCGAAGGTGCCGCCAATTTATTAATTGCCACCGGCCATCATCCTGAAGAGGAAATTGATCGTGTGACCACACCAAAAGGCTGCACCATTGAAGGGTTGAATGAAATGGAGCACAAAGGCTTGAGCTCGTCGTTAATTCAGGGCATGGTCGCTTCCTACAATAAAATTAGCAACATTAGAGAGGAACAACTATGAGTTTATTTAATGTCTATCCACTTTTTGATATCACGCCTGTAAACGCCAAAGACCTTGCCGTATACGATGATAAAGGCGTCGAATATTTGGATTTGTATGGCGGTCATGCCGTGATTTCCATAGGACATTCACATCCAGAATATGTGCATGCCATTTCAAACCAAGTAGAAAAGTTAGGTTTTTATAGCAACGCAATTCAAAATCCGCTACAAGAATCCTTAGCCGTAGAACTTGAACGCATTTCTGGCTGTAAGGATTACCAATTGTTTTTATGTAATTCTGGTGCTGAGGCTAATGAAAACGCGCTTAAATTGGCATCGTTCCACACAGGAAAAAAGAATATTGTGGCCTTTAAAAATTCCTTCCACGGACGAACCTCAGCAGCTGTTGCCGCTACTGACGATCTCAAAATTGTAGCGCCAATAAATGCACAGCAACATGTGGACTTTGTAGCTTTGGGGGATTTGAACGGTGTCGAAACTGTTTTAAAGCAAAAAGACACCTGCGCCGTTATCATTGAATGCATTCAGGGTGTGGGCGGTTTGGATGAAAGTACTGCGGAATTTTACAAAGGGTTGGAGAAGTTATGTAAATCTTATAAGGTCATGTTGATTGCAGATGAAGTCCAATCTGGTTTTGGAAGAACGGGCGATTTTTTTGCGTTTCAGAAATACGAATGGACTCCAGATATTATCTCAATAGCCAAAGGGATGGGCAACGGATTTCCCATAGGCGGTATTTTGATTCATCCCGATATTAAGGCGTCATTTGGCTTGTTGGGCACCACTTTTGGTGGCAATCATTTGGCCTGTGCCGCTTCATTAGCCGTTTTGAAAGTTTTGGAATCTGAGAAGTTGATGAAAAATGCAGATGAGATGTCGGCTTATTTTATGAAGAAAGCGCAGCATTTGCCACATTTGAAAAGGGTAAAAGGCCGCGGACTCATGTTGGGATTGGAGTTTGATTTTCCAGTTGCAGAGTTGCGCAAAAAGCTCATTTACACCCATAAGATCTTTACTGGAAGCGCCAAAAACCCGAATTTGATACGGATCCTTCCACCGTTAACAATACAAGAGCATCATATAGATTTGCTTTTTGACGCATTGAAACAGGAATTGCTTTTGATGAATGGTGGATAGCAATCAGTAATAAAACCTAACAGGTTTTTGAAACCTGTTAGGTTTGATAAAAAACAAGGATCAATTAAAGAGATTCCCGCTGGAGTTTATCTTGAGCGGAGTCGAAAGACGGGAAGTGATTAAGATTCCCACCTCCGTGGGAATGAAAAATAAATTTTCAATGAAAAAATACACCGAAATAAAAGACATTTCCAATCTTTCTGACATGATTAAGGAAGCCATTTTACTCAAAATGCAACCTTTTGAATTTTCAGAATTAGGAACACATAAAACCTTAGTGATGTTGTTTTTCAACTCAAGTTTGAGAACCCGTTTGAGCACTGAAAAAGCAGCAAGCAATTTAGGAATGCACGTCAGTATTTTGAATGTTAATGATGCGTGGAACATCGAATTTGAAGATGGCAGCATCATGAATACCAACAGCTCTGAACATATCAAAGAAGCTGCCAAAGTGATTTCGCAATATGCTGATATTATTGCCGTTCGCGCATTTCCAGGTCTTGTGGATAAGGAAAAAGACGCTTCAGAATATATCCTTCAAAGTTTTATCAAATATGCCACGGTGCCTATCGTGAATATGGAAAGTGCCACAGCACATCCGTTACAAGCGTTGGCCGATGCCATTACCATCACTGAACTTTCTGAAAAACGTAAACCTAAAGTTGTCTTGTCTTGGGCGCCCCATCCAAAAGCATTGCCGCAAGCGGTTGCCAATTCGTTTGTAGAAATGATGATAGAAATGGACGTTGATCTGACCATCACCCATCCGGAAGGTTATGAGCTTGATGAAATTATTACCAAAAATACGCCCATTACCCATAATCAGACAGCCGCTTTAAAAGATGCCGATTTCGTTTATGTCAAAAACTGGAGCAATTATAAAGACTATGGAAAGGTTCTAAATGAAGATCCAAATTGGATGATGACCCAAGAAAAATTGGGCACTGCGAAGTTTATGCATTGCTTACCGGTAAGACGGAATGTGGTGGTGGAAGACGCAGTTTTAGATGGGGGAAATTCCATCGTTATCAAACAGGCCAATAACAGAACTTTTGCAGCGCAGGTTGTTCTGAAACGTATTTTAGAAAATTTGTAAAAGGTTATAGTACAGACCTAACAGGTTTTAAAAACCTGTTAGGTCTAAATTAGGACAGAACATAAAAAGATACCCGCTTTCACGGGCATACTATGAAAATACTAAAAATCATCAAAATAGGCGGTAACATCATCGATAATGAAGATGCGCTATCCTCTTTTTTAGACACATTTGCTGCTATTGAATCGCCTAAAATATTGATCCATGGTGGTGGCAAATTAGCGACGCAACTCGCCAATCAATTGGGACTTGAAGTCAAAATGATTGATGGTAGACGGATTACAGACAAGGCGACTTTAGACCTCATCACGATGGTGTATGCGGGGAAAATCAACAAAAACATTGTAGCGCAATTACAATCCAGAAACTGCAATGCTATTGGGTTTTCTGGTGCTGATGGCAATACCATTGTCTCTAAAAAGCGACCCGTAAAAACCGTCGACTTCGGATTTGTGGGTGATGTTGAAAAAGTAAACACGGAGATTCTTCAGGTGTTATTGGAGCATAAACTGACCCCTGTCTTCTGCGCCTTAACACACGACAAAAAAGGGCAACTTTTAAACACTAATGCCGATACTATCGCTTCTGAATTGGCCATTGGTTTTGCTGATCAGTATCAAACGGAATTATACTATTGCTTTGAAAAAAATGGTGTTCTGAGCGATGTAAATGATGAAGATTCAGTGATCAAACAAATCACCACGCAAACCTATCAACGTTTAATTGATGATAACATCATTGCAGATGGCATGCTTCCTAAATTGAATAACTGCATTCATGCTATTGAAAAGAACGTTCACAAAGTCTGTATCGGTAAATCTGAAATGTTATATGACGCCGCAGCTAATTTTACAACCATTACCAAATGACACAAAAGCTAACGACAGATGCCATTGCATTGCTCAAAAATTTGATCGAAACTTCTTCCTTTTCATCAGAAGAAGTTCAAACGGCATTGCTTATTGAGCAATGGTTTCAAAACTATACTATTGACTATACAAGGACGATAAACAATGTTTGGGCAACCAATAAACATTTTGACGTTTCCAAACCCACATTATTGCTCAATTCCCACCACGACACAGTAAAGCCTAATACCGCTTACACCAAAGATCCTTTTAAGGCCATTGTTGAAGACGGCAAATTATATGGTTTGGGGAGTAATGACGCTGGAGGCTGTTTGGTGTCTCTTATCGCTACGTTTACTTATTTTTATGAGCATCAAGACTTACTGTACAATTTGGTGATGGTCGCTTCCGCAGAAGAAGAAAGCAGCGGCCCCAATGGACTGAACAGCATGCTGAAGGTCATCCCTAAAATAGATGTCGCCATTGTGGGAGAACCTACCTTGATGCAACTCGCCATTGCCGAAAAAGGCCTTGTCGTTTTTGATGCCAAAGTAAAAGGAACGCCAAGCCATGCGGCCCATCCTAATGAAGATAATGCCATTTATAACAGCATTAAAGTGCTACAATGGTTTAAAGATTATAAATTTGAAAAGGTATCTGCTGCTTTGGGCGAAGTTAAAGTAACAGTGTCCCAGATAAATGCGGGAAAACAGCACAACGCTATACCTGCTGAAGTGGATTTGGTAGTGGATGTGCGGGTGAATGATTGCTATACCAATGCTGAAATTGTCGAGATTCTTCAAAAGGAGTCGCCTTGCAGCAGCATTATTCCGAGAAGTATCCGATTAAATTCGTCTTCAATTCCTAAAGATCATGAATTGGTAAAAGCAGGCATCGCTTTGGGACGAGAAACTTACGGCTCACCAACGCTTTCAGATCAAGCAGTTTTGAGCTGTCCGTCGTTAAAATTGGGCCCAGGAGATAGTACGCGCTCACATTCGGCAGATGAATTTATTTATATTAATGAGATTGAGGAAGGGATTGGGTTGTATATTCAATTATTGAAGAAAATATTAAAGATAGAATTAAGTATTAAGATTTGAGAATTAAGACTTGGTGTAGGAATAATTCAAAACTTGATGTCAATAGAAAAATAATTAAAAAATGAAGGTAGGGATTACTGCCTTCGCAGGAATTTGTATGAAACTCTGGGATAAAGGAATTAGTATTGATAAAAAAATAGAACAATTTACCGTTGGAAACGATAGGGAAATTGATTTGCATATCGCTAAATATGATATACAAGCGTCTTTGGCACACGCCAAAATGCTTGAATCTATTGGTGTTTTATCAAAAGAAGAATTAGCAAAATTAGAAGGTGGTTTAAAAATCTTGGCGGAACAAATTGAAGATGGTACGTTTGAAATAGAAGCACAATTTGAAGACGTGCACTCTAAAATTGAGTTTGAACTGACCAAAACTTTAGGTGAAGTCGGGAAAAAAATCCATACCGCGCGTTCAAGAAATGATCAGGTTTTAGTGGCATTACAGCTATATTACAAAGATAATCTAGGACTCATTTATGACAAAACAGAAGTCTTTTTCAACACGTTGTTAAACTTAGCCGAAACCCACAAAAAAGCAATGCTTCCTGGATACACGCATTTACAGGTGGCAATGCCTTCATCTTTCGGATTATGGTTTTCAGCCTATGCCGAAGTGCTTATTGACGATGTCTATCTGCTTAATGCTGCTTTAAAAACGGTAGATCAAAATCCGTTGGGATCCGCAGCTGGTTATGGCAGTTCCTTCGGAATTGATCGTGAATTGACGACCAAAGAACTGAAATTTTCCACCTTAAAGTACAACGTTGTGGCAGCCCAAATGGCTCGTGGCAAAAGTGAGCGCACCATTGCGTTAACCTTGGGAAGCTTGTGCAATACCATGGCCCGATTTGCGATGGATATTTGCCTCTATATGAGCCAAAATTTTAGCTTTATCAGTTTTCCTGATGAGCTGACTACGGGAAGCAGCATCATGCCACACAAAAAGAATCCTGATGTGTTTGAACTGATCCGAGGGAAGTGCAATAAAATTCAAGCGCTACATACGGAGATGATACTGATCACCAATAATCTTCCAAGCGGTTACCATCGCGATTATCAGTTGTTAAAGGAGAACATGATTTTGGCCATCAACGATGTGAAGGATATTTTGGATATTTTTAATTACGCCATTCAACAAATAGAAGTTAAGGACATCGATTTAAACGATGCAAAATACCAGTATTTATTTACGGTTGACAACATTAATACATTGGTTGAAGGAGGAATGAGTTTCCGTGAAGCTTATCAAATTATTGGAAAACAGGTGCAGGAAGGAACATATAAACCGGATATTTCTAAAGCGCATACCCACAAAGGCAGTATTGGGAATTTATGTTTGGAGGAGATTAAAGCGAAGTTTCCGAAACGCGAAAAGCACCCGTGAAAGGATGCTTTTCTGAAGTTCTACTATTTAAATCTGACTAACTAATTTATTTTAAATAATAGTAGATTGTCCCAAGTGAATGTTTGTAAAATTCATGTTGTTGTCTTTCGGGTTATTGATAAAATCTTCTATAAAATCGCCCACTTTGCTTGTTGATATGTGATTGAATTTAGTGTTCAAATCTGGCGTTGTGATATTCAACTTCAACGAACGTTCCACCCCTTCCCTAATCAATTCAGCTTCTTCAAAAAGCCCAAAATGATCCAACAACATGGCTGCGGATAAAATGGACGCAATCGGGTTGGCTATTCCCAAATCTTTTGCCTGCGGATAAGAGCCGTGAATTGGCTCAAACATGGCAAAGTAATCACCAACTGACGCTGATGCCAAAAGACCGATAGAGCCACCTATAACACTCGCCTCGTCGCTGATGATGTCTCCAAACATATTTTCTGTTAAGATGACATCAAATTGTTTAGGGTTTAAGATGATTTGCATCGCTGCATTATCAACAAATAAGAAGTCGAGTTTGACATCTTTGTACTCTTGTGAAACTTCTGTTACCACCCTTCGCCATAAACGCGAACTTTCCAAAACATTGGCTTTATCCACTAAGGTCACTTTACGCTTTCTGGACTGGGCAGATTTGAATGCCAAATGTGTGATGCGTTCAATTTCTGCACGTGTATACTCACATAGATCTGATGCCGTATTGCCATCGTCACTGAGTTTTTTCTCTCCAAAGTAAATGCCACCGGTCAACTCTCTATAAATGCAAATATCAGTGCCTTTTATAATATGCCTTTTTAAGGGCGATTTATCCAAAAGTGTGTCATAAGCTTTCACTGGTCTGATATTGGCATACAACCCTAATTCCTTGCGCAGCTTTAGCAAGCCTTGCTCCGGGCGCACTTTGGCCGACGGATCATTATCATATTTTGGATCGCCAATGGCGCCAAACAAAATGGCATCTGTGGCTTTACATAAATCGAGGGTTGTTTTTGGTAACGGCTCCCCAGTTTCATCAATTGCAACAGCCCCAACAGGTGCGTATTTGAATTGAAATGTGTGATCAAATTCTTGTGCAATGGCCTTCAAAACTTTAACCGCTTGTGCAGTTACTTCTGGTCCTACGCCATCTCCTGGCAATACAGCTATTTTTAGTTTCATAAATTACAGCGAAGGCAGGAATCTCACCCAACCTTCAATTATTAGTGTTAATGTTCTTTACATCTGATCTCGACTGCGCTCGACCTGACAACCTATTTTCTCTTTTTTCAACATTCTTTCATTAAGAACAGTGTTTACTGCAAACTCAATTCAAATGCTTCAATACTTTCTTTTTTACTCAGCAAATAGTCAATATCATCATATCCATTGATCATACATGTTTTTTTATAAGCGTCAATCTCAAAAGCTTCTTTATGATTTGAATCTTTTATTCCGATAGTCTGCGCTTCTAAATCGACAGTTATTTCAGTTTTAGGAGTCACTTTGATCGCGGTCATTAATTCCTTTAAAAATTCAGGAGACACCTGAACTGGAAGTAAACCATTATTAAGAGCGTTGCCTTTAAAGATATCTGCAAAAAAACTGGAGACAATCACTTTAAATCCGTAATCGGTTAATGCCCAAGCGGCATGTTCTCTGCTGCTGCCGCATCCAAAATTATCACCGGCCACTAAAATTGGACCATCAAATTGAGATTGATTCAACACAAAGTTATTATTGACGGTACCCTCCTTTTGAAAACGCCAATCTCTAAATGCATTTTCTCCAAAACCTTCCCTGTTGGTGGCTTTTAAAAAACGCGCAGGGATAATCTGATCGGTATCGACATTCTCGATATCCAATGGGATTGCTGTTGCTGTTAGTGTTTTAAATTTTTCCATTCCCCTAAATCCCCGAAGGGGACTTTTTTAAATTTAATTTTATTATTCAAACCTGTCAGTCCCGACACTTCGGGATAAAAACCTTATAGGTTAGTTACTGTTTTAATTCAATTGTTTCGTAATATCAATAATCTTCCCCTCAACCGCAGTGGCAGCGGCCATTAACGGACTTGCTAAAATAGTACGCGCGCCTTGCCCTTGCCTGCCCTCAAAATTCCTGTTGGAAGTCGAAACGCAATATTCGCCTTGCGGAATTTTATCATCGTTCATCGCCAAACATGCTGAGCAACCGGGTTGGCGCAACTCAAATCCGGCATCATCAAAAATGATTTTTAAGCCTTCTTCAATAATCTGAGCTTCTACCTGCTTGCTTCCAGGGACTAACCATGCTGTAACATTATCTGCTTTTTGTTTGCCCTTAATATAATCTGCAGCAATCCTAAAATCTTCTATTCTTGAATTGGTGCAACTTCCTATAAAAACAAAATTAATCGGTTTGCCAATCAAGGTCTCCCCTTTTTTGAAGTCCATATATTCCAAAGCTTTCTCGAAAGAGGCGTCACTGGTTTCTGGAATAAACTCAGAAATTTTGATGCCCATTCCCGGATTGGTGCCGTAGGTCACCATCGGTTCAATATCCTCGGCATCAAAATGGTATTCTTTGTCAAATGTGGCATCAGCATCTGTTGGCAAGGTTTTCCAATAGGCCACTTTTTTATCGAAGACTTCACCTTTTGGTGCAAATTCACGTCCTTTTACATATTCAAAAGTAGTTTTATCAGGAGCAATCATCCCACCACGAGCGCCCATTTCAATACTCATATTACAAACGGTCATGCGGCCTTCCATAGACATATTTTCAAAAACATCTCCGGCGTATTCGCAAAAATAGCCTGTGCCAGCATTGGTGCCGATTTTAGAAATAATATAAAGAATAACATCTTTAGAAAGCACGCCATTTCTCAACGTTCCGTTAACGGTGACTCTCAAACTCTTTGGTTTTGTAAGCAGTAAACATTGGCTTGCAAAAACCTGCGCTACTTGACTGGTGCCGATACCGAACGCAATGGTACCAAAAGCACCATGTGTTGAGGTATGGCTGTCGCCGCATACAATGGTCATTCCGGGTTGAGTGATCCCTAATTCTGGAGCCATGACGTGTACAATGCCGTTATATTTATGCCCTAGCTCATAGAGGGTAATATTGTTCTTCTTGCAATTTTCAGAAAGCTGTTCCAACTGTTTTCTTGAAAGCTCATCCTTTATTGGTAAATGCTGATTTAAGGTTGGTGTATTATGGTCTGCCGTGGCCACAATCTGGTTCGGTCTGAATACTGGAATCTGGCGCTCTTCAAGCTCATTAAAAGCTTGCGGACTCGTCACTTCATGAATCAGATGTTTATCGATGTACAAGATTTGTGGGCCGTCTTTTATCTTATCGACCACATGTGCATCCCAAACTTTATCAAATAAGGTTTTTCCCATCTTACGCTGAAATTATTTGTTGATACACTTTACTGGTCTCAATGATTTGATGGATATCTTTGTCATTGACTTCTTTCTTCTGATCAGCGAAATTCAAGAAATTGGCATACACATCATCCAATTGCAATTTTGTCAATTCATAACCCACATTTTTAGCTCTGTAAGCCAAGGCTGCACGACCACTTCTCGCGGTCAATACGATAGCTGATTCTGTAACCCCAACATCAGCTGGGTTTATGATTTCATAAGTTCCTCTATTCTTAATCATCCCATCCTGATGGATCCCAGAACTGTGCGCAAACGCGTTGGCACCAACAATAGCTTTATTGGGTTGGGTATAGATGCCCATACTTTCAGAAACCAATTGGCTGATACCGTACAAATTTTGTGTTTTGATATTGGTGTCTAAGTTGAGATACGGGTGTTGTTTCAGCACCATCACCACTTCTTCAAGTGCCGTGTTTCCGGCACGTTCGCCTATACCGTTAATGGTGCATTCAATTTGTCTTGCGCCATTGATGACGCCTTCAATAGAATTGGCAGTCGCCAATCCCAAATCATTATGGCAATGACAGGACAAAATGGCCTTTTCAATACCTTTTACGTTTTCTTTTAAATATTTTATTTTTGCGCCATATTCACTAGGCAAACAATACCCTGTGGTGTCTGGAATATTCAACACGGTTGCTCCGGCTTTAATGGCCATTTCACAAATGCGTGCTAAAAATTCGTTGTCTGTACGTCCCGCATCTTCCGCATAAAATTCGACATCTTCCACGAAGGATTTCGCAAATTTGACAGCCTCAAAAGCACGTTCTATAATGGCATCTTGATTGGAATTGAATTTATATTTGATATGTGATGCTGAGGTGCCAATACCGGTATGGATTCGTGGATATTTCGCGTATCTTAAAGCTTCCGCCGCTACTTTAATATCATTTTCAACCGCACGGGTCAATCCACAAACGGTAGTGTGTTTGATCAGTTTTGAGATTTCCTCTACCGATTTGAAATCGCCAGGACTCGAAACCGGAAAACCAGCTTCAATGATATCTACACCCAAATTTTCGAGGTGCTCTGCAATTATCAATTTTTGCTTGGTATTAAGTTTACATCCCGGAACTTGCTCCCCATCCCTTAAAGTGGTATCAAAAATTTGAACATTATTATCAGACATTTGTTGCATTTTATTTTCGTATTGACTAGCTAATGTATACTTTGGATTCAAATTGAGATTTCCAAGGATTTTGATTTTACGATGTTCAGTCGATTTTTAACATTACAACTATTTGACAGACACATACTTAAAAGCTGATTTAACGTGATGACTAAGGAGCAAAAAGATAATTTATTTCAGTTGGTAAAATCACTGACCAAGTCAGAAAAACGACAATTTAAACTCTATGTGGGACGTCTTGGTGTGAATGCCGACTCCAAATTTTTGAATCTTTTTAACTTTTTGGATAAAGCCAATACATATGATGAAACGGCTATTATAAAAACGGGAATTGTCAAAAAACAGCAATTGGCAAACGTAAAAGCACATTTGTATAAGCAGATTTTAATTAGCTTAAAACTCAATCCATCACATCAAAACATTCGCTCCCAAATACGGGAACAACTTGATTTTGCTTCCATCTTGTACCATAAGGGCCTTTATAAACAGAGTTTAAAAATTCTTGAAAAGGCCAAAGAAGTTGCCATTCAGCATGAAGAAAAAAATCTTGCCTATGAGATTGTGGAGCTCGAAAAAATTATAGAATCACAATATATAACTAGAAGTATCAGCACCCGTGCTGATGAGCTGACGGTGCAAGCCAAAGAATTGAGCGAGTTGAATGTGATTACAAGTAAACTCTCCAATTTATCTCTGCAATTATACAGTATTATCTTAAAAACTGGGTATGTAAAAGATGCTGAGGAAGGGCAAAAGATTACTGCATATTTTAATGATCGACTGCCAAAATTTGAACTCGCTAAAATAGGTTTCAGAGAAAAATTATGGCTTTATAATTCCTATTTATGGTATAGCTTTTTGCTTCAGGATTTTTTAAACTGCTATAAGTACGCCTCAAAATGGGTCAATTTGTTCTATGACAATCCGCATATGATCAGTTTAAACCCAGTGTTTTTTTTAAAGGGCAATAATTATCTACTGGAATCCCTATTTTTTATCAGAAACAAGCCAAGGTTTTTAAAACAGCTTCAAATATTGGAAGACCAATTGGAACAGCCAGATTTTCCAAAGGATGAAAACGTAGAAGCTCTAGTGTTCTTGTATCTTAATTTTCACAGAATCAATCAACATTTTATCGATGGCAGTTTTGATGAAGGTCTGAACCTCATCCCACGGATTGAAAATAGATTCAAAAAATTTAATAGCCGTCTGGATGATCACCATAAGATGATTTTTTACTATAAATTTGCCAGCATGCAGTTTGGTGCTGGAAATAATAAGGCCTGTATTTTCTATCTCGATAAAATTATTTCCAATAAATCTTTATCCATGCGTGAAGATTTGCAGTGTTTTGCAAGGGTTTTAAATTTGGTGGCCCATTATGAGGCGGGCTTGGATTATCATATGGAAAGTTTGCTAAAAAGCACCTATAAATTTCTTTTGAAAATCAATGATTTGTACAAGGTTCAAAAGGAGATGATAAAATTTATCAAAGGCTTGCAGGATATTTATCCGCATGATTTGAAAAATGCGTTTATAGAACTTCACAAAACCTTAAAAACTTATGAAGACCACCCTTATGAACGTCGCGCCTTTTTATATTTGGATATTATTTCTTGGCTAGAAAGCAAAATTGAAAACAAACCTGTTGGACAAATCATTAGAGATAAATATGTGACCCAATTTTCCTCTTAAAACATTAATATTCATACATTAAACTTATGCGCCTTTTAAGACTTTCTTTATTTATAGTGTTGTTGATATTTTCATATAGCTTGCATGCCCAAGGTCTGTTTAAGAAAAAAGATTCCATTGTAACCAAGTCCTTGTCTGAATCTTGGGAACTTGATCAGAAAGATAAAAATGGAACATTTAGACTCAATTCTTATAAACCATTTTATATTTTGCCCTTGCAATGGAGCAATCGTATTAATAAGCAACCTCAAAGTATCGGATCAGAACCTGCCTTTGAAGAGCCTATTGACTATCAGTCAACAGAAGTCAAGTTTCAGCTCAGCTTTAAAACCAAAGTATTACAATCCTTTTTATTCGGCAAAGGCGACCTTTGGATGGGATATACGCAAACCGCCAATTGGCAGGTTTACAATAAAAAGCTTTCACGACCTTTCAGGGAACTTAATTATGAACCAGAGCTAATTGCCATCTTTCCACTAACCTTTAATGTTTTTGGATTTAAGGGTAAAATGGTTGGGGTGGGATTCAATCATCAATCTAACGGAAGAGCAGATCCCATTTCAAGAAGTTGGAACAGGGTGATGTTGCATTTTGCCGTAGAGCGCGATAATTTTCAGGTGTATCTCAAACCTTGGCTAAGAATTGGTTCAGGTTCAGAAGAAGATGACAACCCAAAAATTGAAGATTATGTGGGGCGTGCCGAAGCCAACGTGATTTATAAGAAAAATGGTCATAGCCTAGATCTTTTGTGGCGCAACTCATTGTCATTTAACGAAAATCACGGCAGCATCCAATTCAATTATATGTATCCTATCAGAAATAATCTGAGAGGCCACTTACAGGTGTTTAGTGGTTATGGCGAAAATTTGATTGATTATAACCATTATCAAACAACTATAGGACTCGGGATTTCATTTGTGGAGTGGTAGAATTAACGCTTCGTCCTAAAATAGGGTGACTAAAATTTAACGGCTCTCAATGCCCTATGGAACTATCAAGAATGGCAGCTGCCGAAACAAGAAACCATAGTGTTCAAAAGAAGATGATGAACCCATATGCTTAGTCTATACTTTAATTCCATTAAAATTTAGTAAATTTATAAGGCTACATCTAAAATAATGTATACTCATTTAAGCAAACGCATGGAATGGTGGCACTTCTGCCTACAGTCCAGCTAAAGTTTGAATTGTAAATCCTATTAATTTATGATAAAGTCATTTTTTATAAGCGTGCTTCTATTAATCCCTTTCTTGGGATTCTCGCAGATAAACGATAGTCTGGTTGAACCTGTTATCTCCATAGAAAAGAAAAACCACTTAAAAAATTTATCTATCACCTTCGATATGCGCATGGAGTTTCAGGCCTATACCTTTAGGGGAGGGGACCGTTATTATAATGGGATTCAGTTTGAAAATGGGTTCACAGCGTTGGGAATTTCTGCTAAACTACACGAAAGGCTAAACTTTCATTTTAGAAACCGCTTTAACAAAGGCGGCGATGTGCAATCGTTAGATCAACTGGGCAGCAATATCGAATTGGCCTACATTGACATTAAAGCAAGTCCGACACTTACTATTGCACTAGGAAAAACCTATGCGTTTTACGGGGGTTATGAATACGAGTTCAAAGCTATGGATGTTCTGGAATATAATGATATTCAAAGCAATGCCCTGGCATTTGTTACCGGGGCCGGAATTACCTACCAAAATTCAAAATATCACAAATTCGGATTCCAGGTGCTCAACTCGCGTACCATGCTTTATGAAGACCTATATGGCGATGTAGTTGCGGAAAACATCCAGGAACCTGATTGGCCGGTAGCAATTGTTGGAAACTGGCGTGGAAGCTTTTTCGATGACAAATTACAAACCATTTATAGCTTGAGCTATTCCAACCAGGTAAAAAAAGAGGTACCTATTTTTTTACTTTAGGCCATAAATACCAGAACCATAACCTCACCCTAATGTATGACTTTAATTACAGCTTTGAAGAGATCGATACGAAGGGTATTGTGACAACTATTCTCGGTAGCGACACGGTGGCTGAGGATGCACTGTATATCGAAAATTGGTTAAGAGCAGAATACCAATTATCCCCAAAATTTAAAGGACTATTGAGCCTCATGACCAGCAGTGCCTATGCCAATGTCAGAAGTGATAACCAGCACCTCAGAACGAGTTATGGCATGGTCCCCACCTTATATTACAGTCCATTTAAAAGCATAGATGTTCGGTTTTTCTTTGCTTATATTGGCCGGTACTATGATTATACAAATTATGCCGTAGAAAATTTGGGTGCATCTAATTATAACAGAAATGAAGTAAGGGTTGGCTTTATTGCGCCCCTATCCCTATTATAGAGGACCGACAGACTCAATGTGTAAAGAGCTAAATCTATCTGCACAGCTAACCCATTTGAGAACTTACGAGTAACGGGATAAGCTTACATGAATTAAACCCTAGTAAAAAACCGGCCAATTTATAATGATCATATCCTGTAGCTTCAATCGCACAATGACTATGAGTATCCAACAGTTTTACATCTATTTGAATGTTTAGGATTGCCTTTAAACTGAAAAAAATTGCCCTCTAAAACCAAAGGGCAATTATCAATATATCAGTAGCGTAACTATTTCATAAATAGGCATTAAGGATGTGCTTTACACTTCAAAATATTTAATACCTTTAATCATAAGAAATTGAATTTGGACAACATATTTAAAAATAGAGGTAAACGGAACCGGGCTGTACATAGGTTTTCAATTTTTTATGGCATTTAGAAAATCTAAAAAGGGTATTGAGTATCACAAATCAACTCATTAAACTAGCACTGTGGAAAAGAGAAGAAGACTAATTATTGCAGTATTATTAGTGTTGACACTAGTAAATTACACAAGACTGACAGGCAGCGAGAATATCCGAACTGTAGCGTTTATCTCAATATTTGCTATTGGCGCGTTATCAGCATTATTGATAAACGAATTTGTGAATTTATTTAAAGCAAAAAGATAATAATGTCATTCGCCTAAATAGAACTACGGTCATGAAAACACCTTGGTAAGAACAAATACGATGGCGTTAATTTATCACTATGGTGCATATGTAAATATCGCAATGTACAATTAAGCATTCATGATGTGCTTCGCAGTTCAAACTATTAAAAGATCATTTAATACGAAGGGTATTTCTAAAACGCTAGATCTAGAACACCCGCTAATTTGTAAAGTTATACACTTCTGAAAAAAAAAATTAATGATTCCAAAAATAATTCATTATTGCTGGTTAAGTGGGCAAGAATTTACACCAGCCGTAAAACACAACCTGGCCTCTTGGAGAAACATACTCCCTGATTATGAATTTATATTATGGGATGCCAAAAGATCAGAAGTAATTAAGTGTTTATGGACGCAAGAAGCCTTAAAAACTAGAAAATATGCATTCGCTTCTGATCTGATCCGATTATATGCCGTTTACACCTATGGTGGTATTTACTTAGATTGTGATGTAGAGGTTTTGAAAACTTTTGACGATCTTCTTCATCTACCATATTTTATAGGCTCAGAAAAAACTAAAGGTATAGAAGCAGCTATTTTTGGTGCCGAAAAGAATGCTCAATGGATCGCGAGTATTATGGAGCATTATGACAATAGGCCTTTTGTAAAGGAAGATGGCTCTTTTGATATGGCTGTATTGCCTTCAATTATGAAATCACGGATAGCTTTGATGAGAGAAATTAAAATTATGGATACTGATAAAATGGAAGAGGTGAACCTTTTACATCAAAACGGAAGTTTATTCTGTGTATTTCCATACCACTATTTTAGTCCCAAAGATATAGAAACTGGAAAAATCTCGGTAACAAATAACACCTACACAATCCATCATTTCTCTAGTTATTGGTTGCCTCTGTCTTCCAAACTAAGACGAAAATTAATGCGAACTATAGGCGTTGGAAGCGCAGAAAAAATTATTTATCATCTGAGGTTAAGACAACTGCGAAATTTCTTAAAGTATTTTTGGTCTACACATAGGAAGAAACTGTCATTATAAGAGTGTACAACACAGACTAGCACTTCCTATGCGCTCCCAATCACTTATATTTTCGCTTGATAGGTATATAATTCATAATATCTACCTTCTTTAGCAATCAATTGCTCGTGTGTACCACGTTCTACAATGTGTCCAGCTTCGATAACTAAAATCTGATCTGCTTTTCTAATGGTACTTAAACGGTGGGCAATAACAATAGTGGTCCTGTCTTTAATTAGTTCTGCTAAACTTTTCTGAATTAAAGCTTCACTTTCGGTATCTAAACTTGAAGTTGCTTCGTCTAGGATAATAATTTTAGGGTTTGCCAAAATAGCACGCGCAATAGCCAGGCGTTGACGTTGACCGCCAGAAAGTTTCACACCCCTTTCTCCTATCAAGGTTTCCAAACCTGCATCAAACCTGTCGGTAAATTCGTTGACATAAGCTGCGTTTACGGCATTTAGCACTTCTGCTTCGGTGGCATCTGGTCTTGGGAACATGATGTTTTCACGAATCGTTCCTTCAAATAAAAACTCATCCTGCAATACCACACCTAAATATTGACGGTAGGTACTTAATTTAACTTTTGATAAATCTTGATTATCAATAGTGACTTGACCTGATTTTGGTGCTAAAAATGTAGCCGATAATCCCGCAATAGTCGATTTTCCAGAACCTGAACTTCCCACTAAAGCAGTCACAGATCCCGCTGCCGCTTTAAAACTAATGTTATGCAAAACTTCTTCTCCTTCTTCATAAGAAAATGAAACATCATTAAATTCAATATCCCCTTTTATGGTATGCAGTTGAATAGTTCTCTCTTGGTTATCTTCTTCAGCCGTCCTGTTCATGAGATCTTCAGTTCTATCCAAACCGGCCAATGCTTCTGTTAATTGACTGCCGATGTTACTCATTTGTACAATGGGCGCAATCATAAAACCGAGTATTAAGGTGAAGAATAAAAAATCTCCGGTGGTCATTTCACCAATCATCATATAATAGCCGCCCATTCCCATAATTCCAGTTGTGGCGACTCCAATTAAAAAGGTTGCAGAGCTGGTCATTAAAGCGGTTGCGGTTAAACTCTTTTTGACATTTTGGTACAATTTATCCACCCCTTTTTCAAAAACTATATTTTCTTGTTCTTCTGCATTAAATGCTTTAATAACCCGAACACCCGCAAGTGTTTCCGTTAACCTTCCGGTAACTTCGGCATTAATTTTGCCACGCGTCCTAAATATTGGACGAATATATTTGAAGGCTCTCAATGCGATATACCCGAATATTGAGAGGGGCACAAATACAAAAAGTGTCATCCACGCATTTAATTTTATCAAAATAATTAAGGACACAACAGCCGTAAATGAACCGCCTACCAATTGCACCAAACCTGTACCGATGAGGTTTCGGACGCCTTCAACATCATTCATTATTCTTGAAACCAGCGCACCTGATTTTGTATTATCAAAAAAACTAATAGGTAACGACAGTACTTTTTTCTGTACTTGAGATCGTAATTCACTTATCAGGTATTGTGCTTGGACACTTAATATTCGGGTCAATAAAAATGATGTCGCAGCCTGTACGGTTATGGCACCTATGACTATAGCAATTAAGGTATAGAGTTGTGAGTAATCTTTATTTGGCACCACATCATCTAGTAATACTTTACTCTGCCAAGGTAAAATGAGACCAGACAAACTTTTAATAACAATCAGGATTAAACCAATAAAAACTAAATTTCGCCTAGGCCAAATTATCGTTTTGAAAGCCTGTTTCATAGTGACTTTTGGCTGTGATTTATCGGTAATCTTTGATGTTTCTTTTAGATGTTGCATATTTCTTGAGAACTAATATAAATGGCAAAAATACTCATTAAAGCCAGGTTAAATGAGCAGACTTAATTAAAAGAGTGTTGGCCATGAAAATTTAATAAGCAAATAGACTATTTAAAGAAATGGAAGAGTGGTTAGTTGGAGTTGTATTTTGGAATAGATTATGACATTGTTGAAATAACGGCAATTGTTGGAAAAAAAGATTTAGAAAATAGTTTTTAAATTTTTTGACAACATACTCGCCATAACGGCAAATAACTTAATGGGTGGCCGACCACCATTTGGGACCACTTGAAGGAAATGCACTGAATTAATTTCGGAGTTTTAATACGTGAATCGTTCTGAAATAATGATGTGCAATGACGGTTTTGGTTTCGCATTCATTCTAAAGCGTCCTTCACTAAAAATACAGATCCAAAGAGGTAAATGAAAATCGAATATTTTCGGCTGCATATTCTTGGGTTTCCCTGATTTCGAATTTTTGGTGGTATCTAGAAAAGGTTCCGTGATAATTTTGAAATTAACGTCGTTGTCCTTGTGGTTGTTATCAGCGTGGTAAAGTGGATCTGGCTTCTTGCCAAACGGGCCAATTTTTAAACCAAAATTGGTTCACCTTCCCTGATGAAATTCTACAGTTTTGGTAGGCTTTTGCTTTCTTAGGCCGCACTTGAAATTTTATCCGCAAACCTGTTTTAAATTTACTTTAAGTGTCTCGCTAAAGGGTAATGAACGAGAATACTTAAGTAGACCAGAACTATCGCTGGGGAAAAATATTTTGTGCTTTTGTAAAAATGCTCCACAAAGCTTCAATTATACGGCCCTAAACCGAGTCACATTTTCTAACCGCACCGAGCTCTATACTAATTGTCCAATAAACCCTACCATCTATACAATTTTTATGTAAATAGAAACGGAAAAAAATTATCTTTAATTTGAATATATCAACAAACTATTCAAATATTCAAGTATAAAGAAGTTTGGATGAGAACGTGATATTTTAAACCCTTCCAAACCTAGCTTCATTTCTTCGTCCGACATTGCAAATTTTGCCTGCAAACATCTTTTAATAGCCGCTTTTTTAGATGGCAGGCACATTACCCCAACAACCTACACCTAATTGAACTAAGCTTTCTGAAAATCCTTTAAAAAGTTAATTAACACAAGTTAGTAGCAAAAATAATGACGTTTAAAAAAAGCGAATTACATGTAATTGGCCCAGCCCTACTGATTTAAGCGATGATTTGAAATTAATAGCCTTGCAAAAAAACCTATTTGGGATCAAAGACCTCCTTTTCGGCTAACAGATTATTGGGAATCCTTTAAGAGTACTGATTTGGCAACATATTTTACAATACTATAAAAATTTGTAATCGTGATTACTACATCTGAAATATTACCTTCTTCAGAATTGGCCCCTTTTGTCCGTTGCTACTCCTATCTGGAATTTGACACAAATGGCAAGAACATGGAAAAGCCATGGCGCGCAGCCCATGAAATGACAATGGTCTTCTTCTTTAAGGCTAAACCGATTAAATTGATCGACTGGCAAACGGAACAAATCGTAAAAACCGGAACTTATTGCGATGTTACAGGTTTGGCCACGCGTTATTTAGGGATGGCAACTTTCAATGGCGTTTATTCATTTTTTGAAATATGCTTTAAGCCTAATGGATTCAATAAAATTTTCGGTCTGCCTCCAAATAGCTTTACCAATCATATAATTGCTGCTGAAGATATTTTTAATAAAACAATAAGCTACCTCTTTGAACAACTCTGTACCGCAAAAAACCTATCTGAAAGAGGGCTTTTGACCGACACCTTTCTTCTGGGTTGGCTAAGAAAACAAAAATCGAGCAATCATACTGACGCCATTTCTTTTATTATTGATTTGGTACTTAAAAGAACCGAACCAACTAATGTTGTGCAATTGGCCAATTATGCTAACATGGGCTTACGGAATTTTGAGCGCCATTTCTTGGAAGAGGTTGGTATGCCACCAAAACTCTTCTGCAGTGTTACTCGTTTTAATCACGCCTTTGAGATTAAACTAAAATATCCTCAAAAAGATTGGACCTCTATTGCCCATGAATGCGGTTATTTTGACCAGATGCACTTGGTCAAGGACTTTAAGCGGTTTTCCGGAAACTCGCCAGTTTCCTTCATAAAACAGACTCCCTTAGCCGAACGAGAGTATATAAGTCCGTTAGGAACGTAGGCAAAAGATTGTCGTGTTTATACTATTTTTTTTTGAAATCAGGTTCTAATTTTGGAGGAGTTGAATTCAAATAAATTTGCTGTTACCTTCATTATCAACTCCCTCGGATAACAAAGCTGAGGGAATAATTGAGTAATTCGCAGATGATAGCCGGTATAGATGGGATAATTGAAAATACGGGAAATAGTTTCATGTGGATCGGATAATGAAACTCAGGTTCTTGAAAAAACTATATTTCAAATATTTAAAAACATTAACATGGCAGACAAAATTGTAAATGGGAATTCATCAAAAGTTGATGCTCCCGCAGTAAAAGGAGAGTTCACTGGAACTGGTCCAACTTATGTTCATGATGGCGGCAAAGGTATCCACGGTCACAGCCAGAATGGATATGGAGTTTACGGAACTAGCGAGGTTGGTCGTGGTGTAGTGGCCGTTAGCGATACTAACTATGGCCTGAGAGCAGTGAGCAGAACACTTTCGGCTGCCCGTTGCAGTTCTGCCGAGGGTAGTGGTGTAGAAGGTGAAGCCGGAGGTGTTGGAGATGGTGTAAGGGGTACAAGTATAAGTGGTAATGGAATTCATGGCATCAGCGAAACCGCACCTGGAGTACTTGGAGAATCAAAGAGCGGCCGAGGTGTGGTGGCTTTGAGCGATACCGACTATGGTTTACGGGCTGCTAGCCGAACGTCGGCTGGGATTCGGGGAAGTTCTACTGAAGGGCGAGGCGTGGAAGGTTGGGCTACTAAGGCCGAGGGTGTTGTCGGAATCAGTACGAGCGGGAACGGTGTCTGGGGACAAACTGAAGGTGCCGGTGTTGGTGTATTGGGGACAAGCACAAGTGGCATAGGGGTTTTTGGGAAAGGCGGAAAACTCGCTGGCTTTTTTGAAGGTGACGTTGAAGTAACTGGATTATTAACTGCACGGGATGTGTGCTGCCCTGGTGCTGATTTTGCCGAAGATTTTAATGTTATAAAAGAAGTTGAGCCTGGTGAGGTAATGGTTTTAACGGAAACAGATGCCCTGGAACCCAGCACAAAAGAATATGATAAAAAAGTTGTAGGAGTAATTTCAGGTGCCGGTAATTATAAGCCGGGCATCACTCTTGATAAACAACATGACAAAAATAACAGACAACCTATTGCCGTAATGGGCAAAGTATACTGCAAAGTTGATGCTGATTCTTCAGCTATTGAAATGGGAGACATGCTTACAACTTCAAATATTCCTGGCTATGCTATGAAGGCAGTTGATCCATCTAAAGCCTTCGGAGCAATTATAGGAAAGGCATTGGGAACATTAAAAATGGGTAAAGGATTGATACCGATTTTGGTAGTATTACAATAAAAACTTCCGTCATGACATTATTGCAGATTGTAGAGCGTTTACGAAACAACGGCTCGCTACCAACAACTGGAACTACATGCATTAGGGAACTTAATAATAGATTTAAACCTAATTCATGTTCAGTAAGATCTCTTATGGCAAAGATGCTAGAAGGAGTATCAGCGAATCGACCTTGGGCAATTATCCTTTGCAGGTTTAAAGGAGAATCACCAAATCCTAATATGGAAATACCCACCGAAAGATTTTTTCGTGAAATATTCACTGGGGGTACCGGAGGATTGATTGAGTACTGGCGTGATGCATCGTTGGCGGCTATTGATGTTACTGGAAGCCAGATCTCTCAATGGATAGAACTTGGTATACCTAGAAGTCAGGCAGGTGGTATTGGTCGCACTGCGATGGTTAATCTTGCGATTGAGGCTGCAAAGGGTATTGGATTCAATCCTGTAGATGGATTTCACAGTCAAATAGCAATTGTAACGCATAATTGGTCAAACGATGATCCCCAACGTCCTCCAGGAACACCAACCTGGCAAGATGACGATCCACTAAAACCTTGGTGGCCTACATGGATTGATGGAAGCAGTGACAAAAAAACAGTGTGTCTGACTCCTCCGTATGATGGAGATATAACCGCTCACGAAATGGGACATGTATTTGCTATGGATCACGACGTTGATTCAGATTTAAAAACTGATTATAAGGATCCATGCTGCATTATGAGCCAGAATGGTTCATTTGTTCACCCCAAATGGCAGGTCAACTTCGGTCCTGCCATATGCCTTCCACATTTGATAAAGCAAGGTTGGATATATGACCGCAGAGTTTTTTTTGATAACGGCGGTTGGATGAGCCAGCCTGAAGGTATAACGCTTCCGCTAGCACCAATCAGCAGACCTGGTGCCCGTGCCAATCTAGGTATTAAACTAGCCTATGGCTTGAACGGAAGCAGTTGGGACTATTATTTGGAATATGTTATACCAACTGAATGGAATCGGGGTCTGCCTGGTGCACCTTATCTTTTCATACGAAGAATGTCGCCAAAATATAACGGAACACCTGCGTATCTTGGTTTTATATCAATCCCTTCTATCGCCGGAACAACTGCAGAATGGATAGAACCGTTAGGGGATGTTAAATTTCAGGTGGAGTTGACACATTTTCCAGGACCTATAATCAAGGTGAGTGCAAAAAAATTATAAATTTTCAGTGCCATAAAAATCAACGTCCCAACAATAACAAACCGCTTATTTATCAAATTACCCTCACAAGAGCCCCCTGCTAGCGCGAGCATCTTTCTGCTGTGCCGAGTACAGATTGATTGCGGCTAAAAAAAATTCAATTTCAATTGCCCAAATAGAACGTCAGCACCTTGGTTACGAGGGGATAAAAATATAACATTTAAAAGCCAAAAGTTCATGAAAAAGATACAGATCCTAACATTCTTCCTTACAACCATGATACTCTTTTCTTCTTCCAGCTTGGCACAATCTTCCCAAGAAACGCAAATCCGAACGCTTGAAAATGCCCAAAGGGAAGCATTTTTAAAAAAGGACACCACGGCGCTATACAAATTATTCTCCCCAACTTTTGTGGTAAATGCACCTACCAATAAAATTACAACCCTTCAAGAGCTCAAGCAACTTATAAGGAATGGAAAGGTTGACCTCGAATCTTTTGACCGGGTTACCGAAAAGGTAACATTTACCGGAGATATAGCCATTGCCATGGGCAATGAGACTTTAAGGCCCACCGGAAAAATGCCCAATGCAGGTAAAACGGTAAAAAGGCGATACACCAATATTTGGATAAAAAATGGTAACAGTTGGCGGCTAACGGCCAGGCAGGCAACAATTATATCGGTTGAATAATTTTGATTTAAATGTCAATGGGTACCTGCTGCTCAACGTGATTAAACATGGAAACCCCCTCTAGGGCAAGTATCTTTCCTCTCTTGCCGAGTTTAGCCGAGTCGGATTTTTCATTGTCCTCGGATATCGCTTATTTGCTTGAACGCACCTCGTCAAGGACTTTATTAGATTTTCCGTGGATACCTTCTTGGAACAAACGCCGTAGACGGAAGAGCACTATACCAGTTACATTTATTCATAGCCTAAAAATTGTCGTGTTTGTACTATTTTTCAGACTGGGTAGCTGCTACATTTAACTGTTTTTTCATAAAATCTATTTTCATTCGAAAAAATCAAACTATGATACGGAAGGATATTATCTCCTGGCTCATCCAGATTCTCGGGCCTTTAAAAATGCAGCCACAGCCGGAAGATTCGAATTTTGGAAAATTTCAGGACTTACTCATGTTTGTGCTTACACAATCATCGTTGGAGTTCAGAAAAAACGCTTTGGAATTTCCAGGTATGCAAACTCAAATGTTGCCGGAAGACAAAAGCGATGAACTGGATAGGCTGGCTGAAAAAATTATTGCTGAACAGGCAAACAGAAATATTTCAGACCCTGTGTATTGGTTGCGCCAAAGAGATGTGCCTATAAGGATAGGCATTGAGGAAAGCATTGAAAACTTTATTGAACCCACGTTTTCTTTTGGCCCTTTCATCAATGAACATTCAAGCCCAGTTTGGTTTGATTTTTTTGAATTTCCGAAGCAACTTCTCTTAGAAATATCACAAGGGGGAATCGCTGATTTTTTAGTCATTGCCTTACCAAACGGTGAAGAATTGCCACCTGCAGGAATCCAAGAAACCTTAAATTTCCCAGATTGCACCATTTGGATATCCTTAAAAACAGTTGTCCCGACGAGCTCAAAAAAATACATTGGTATGCGTGCAAAAAATTGTGAGCTTTTACCTTCAGGACGCATTGCCATACAAGCTTCAGGACTTGGTTCGATACAAGCAGATAATTTTCAATTAATTTTTGAACCTTTTGATCAATCCACCAATAATCCTCTCAATATCGCCCAACCTAAAGCATTATTTCCCAATAAAATAGCATTGTCTTTTTCCGGAACAAAATGTTCCGTTGAATCTTTCGATGGATCAAGCATCAATCTAAACGGAGACACTATTGCATTCGACAGAAACGAAAATAGTACTCCAATATTTCTTGAAACAGACAATTTAATCCAGTTTTCTTTAAAGGTAAATAAAGACACTTGGAATATTCTCGATACTGATACACTACGTTTTCAGTTAAGTGAAAAAACAGCTATCAGTGATGCAGGATGGTATTTACCTATTGTAAGCACTGACAACAATGCCGGTAATGGGATGTTGGGAACCTCTATTTTTACTGGATACCTAGGCTTTAGAGGCGCGGATGGATTGTTGTTGGACTGGCCCAACTTGGCAAACGGGAAACTTTCAATCACAAGCTTTTTGTTGCTCGCGAGACCCGGAAGAATGAACCTAAAATACACTTTCACTGCAACAGTGAAACTTAACCAAAATTTCCAAATGTGGAAAGCAATTTCCGAAGGTGAATCATTTTCTTCAGTAAACATTCGGCCTTTACCACAGGGCACCGGCATTTGTATAAGTGATAATCAAAACATGGAAGCGTTGATACAACCCGTTAATATTACCGCAAAAGCAGATCGGCCTTTAAATTCCAATCAAAAACGGTTTGAAATATCCGATCATCTTGGCGTGATTGAATTTTTGAAAATTGAGGATACAACTTCTTTAATTATCATAGGCAACAAAATAAAGGGTGACGGTGGCAATCTTAAAAAAAGAAATCTGCTCCAAAGTTTATGCCTGCACAATGCGTTGCTTACCACCGGAGATCCCAAAGGTGTTTTTATAAAAGGTGTCCTGTCAAATAATGAAACAATCAACGAAGGCTTTTTTTCTCTTGTATTTCGTGTGTATCGTGTAATTAATACTTTGCCAGATCCATATATAAGCAATCAGGATGGCATTTTTGATGACGCGGAAGTAGTTCGGTTTAATGAGTTATGGAGAAGTGGTGCCGATACGTTGCCAGATCAGTTCAAGTTCTCCATTGCATCTTTGGTAAAATGGAACGACGACACACAAAGCCTGCATTTTAATACAATTCAATCATTTGTGAATAACAAAATAAGTAACGATGAATTGGTACGTATATTATCGCATACAGATTCACCATGTGGCCCACTTGTGGACGAGAGTTACAACAATGAAGAGATCCGTCAATTAGTTAATCGAGATGCTGAAAATGTATTGGGGGCCGATGGCTTTTTAAAATTGCTTCCCGGTAATCGTTGTCTGGTTGATGTTTCAGAAAGAACAAACAGGTGGGGCGTTTCCTTTTCCGATTTCATTGGTGCAAACCATGAAGACCAAAGGAGACTTTCAGAAAGTTTAGGCTATCAAGGCGAATTTCCTTTCAGACTAAAAAATATGGACCTCGTCAGCTCAGGAAGGATGAGCAGATTATTTACGCTGCCTCACATTCAATGGGAACCTGTAATGCAAATTGACAATCCGTTGGTGCATGAAGACACTCCAATTCCATCCGTTATAAATTTTTTAGACAATGGAGCGCCGACCCGTATCGCAAGTGCACAAAAAAATGAAGTGGCATTGGTGCCGCGGAATGTTTACAATTTTATAATTGATGGTTTTAATAATGTGGAAAAACCACGGGGCATGGCCGCCCATTTCAGTCTTCCTTTTGGTATTTGTGCCTTTGCCTATTTCAATCCAAATATATTTGATGGCTTGCCATCAGCGAAAGCTCGTGCCAACCAACCCGACTTTTCCACCAAAAAGACGGGGGATTTGAGTGGCGCAATGCAACTGCATCTAGAAGCAATTCCTCCAAAAGGTGTTGAAGTAAATGATAAAGACAATCACCTTACTTATTTTATTGGCTCGGCAATACAAAATCCTACCGACACTATCACCAAAATCAATATTCTCGGGAAGGACATATCCGGCCAGTTCAACAAAGAATTCTCAAGAGGCGGAAATGAAAAAGTCCCTTTGGAGCGCATAGATTTTTCAGGATATGGTGCAAGTATCTTTAGCAACTGGTTAAATGAAAGTGCCAACTATGGTGCCGTGAGCCAAGTAAGATTTGATGTGCTCATCGGGCGAACCGCACATGAAGTTATACAGATAAAAAGTATGTTGTTTCCATGGGGCGCACCTGTGGTACGTTCTGTTGTAATCCAAAGAAAAAATACAGGTATTGTCAATAGATATGATTCAGGATGGGTGGCACAGGGACCTGGAGAGTTTGATTATCGGGCGCACGTACATCCTGAAGAAGCCAATCCATATAATTTTCATCCCGGAATGGTTAAGGGCATCTACAATGTAAAAGAAATTAAAAATATCCCGGAAACCATGGATATTATAATGCCCGGAATACGATTTACCGGGGTCTATTTTAACGGGGATATTAAAATTCAAAATATTATCAAAGGCGCCCTTCCAAACGTTAAGGATAATGAATTTTCATTGGTTCATTCTGTGGGACAATTTGGTTATGTAATGCTTGCCGACCCAGCATTACTTAACGAGAACACGACTTTAAAAAATCTGTTTCCATCTGAGCAGTTCAAGAAATTATTGAACGATCCCAAAATAGGTGGTAACCTGGGTGGCCCGATAAATGCCATTATTGATATAGGGGCTACCGGTCAGCGCATGCAGGTTACAAGGGTTGATGTGTCGGCAAGCAATGAGGCACCTCCCACCTTTGTGGTTGCAGTAAGAGGTACTGTCGAATTTCCGAAAGAAGGTTCTTGGACGGTCGTTAAATGCCTTGCTTCAAAAGATGTCATTCCTTTGAATGCGGCAGAAGCTGTCCCCGTAATTCGCAATGGATTACTTAAGATTGATGCCAATAATGTGAGGAAAGTCCAGTACTCTAATTCCCATCAATGCATTGGAGATCCTGTAGAAATTGATAAGTATGCTGGCAATCCTCCTAATGGTTCTTTACCGTCAATCCAATATAGTTTTTTGCAAACAACAGGGACACAAAAACTATTGTTCCGGCGTCCATCCTTTTCAGAAATAAATCCCGCTAAAATATTCCATGACACGCCAGACCTTGCGGATGCATTCCGGTTGCTCAAATGCAAAACAGTTTTTCCTAATCTACTGGGAACTCTATCCCTTCCTGATTTCGTAACGTCATTGGATATTACAGACAATGGCAGTGGATTAAAATTTCCTCAAGAATTTTTCGGTGGAGAAGGCAGTCTAGATAAATTTATTCCGCCTCAATTAACAAAGGGTCTCGCCTCACAGGAGTTTGAATTATTAAATGAAGCTGGATTACAAATAATTATTAGTTACAGCGCTAATGATGCAGCCAAAAGCCCTTCTGTTTTTAAGGTTGATTTGAACAGTGATGCTGTTGAGCAAGCCCTTGACAATGAAAGAAAAAAATATCAAACCATCAATAAGGATGTCGCAATCAAGATAAACCTCGGAAGTATTAAACCACTTTTAACTTTAAGGGGCACTTTCCGTTCAGAGGCAGGTAAAGATCCCGTATTTGAAAATCCCAAAGCTGAACTGGGTGACGAACTTCAAGCGGTGAAAGACATTCTACAGATATTGGCGCTTTTAGCAGGCAAGGCCCAATCCGATAATTTAAAAGTGGTCATGGGAAACAGCCCCGACGTTTACAGCTACAAAATGAGCATTGACCAAAATATTCCCGTAATTCAGTTTCCTTCCGTAGAAGAAATAACACTCACCACGCCGCCGCCATTAATCATCGAGGCAAGCCTTTCACTCGGAATTTTCTTTAATCTTTCCTTAAGCCCCGATCCTAAAAACCTTATAAAACCCGGTGCCGGTGCTGTTTTTGGATTTGAAGGAATGATTCAGATTCAACTGATTACCATCGGCATTGCAGCGGCTTATGGCGTAGGTATAACCAAAGTGAAAGCTTACGTCGACTTTGCTGATCCTAAACCCACTTTTGAGTTCACCTTTGGTTTTGGGGCAACGGTGGTGGTGGACTTACCGGTGGTAGGCTTGGTATCTGTTACGCGTTCATTCAGCCTTGCAGGAAATATCGATTCCGGCAATTTTAGAGCAATCGCCGGACAAATGCTTCGGGGCGTTGTATCTCTTGCCGGCGGTTTGCTGGTTGTTGCCATTCAGATAGAAGGAAGTGCAGGAGTTGACAGAAAGGACAAAGTAAATGATGACCCAAAAACAACAGCCATTTTCGCCATGAAATTCTCGTTGGATGTAAGCTTGGCATTTGTAATCAGCTATGATTTTACAAAAACCTATACAGAAGAAATCGCCTTAAATTAAAGTAAATCAAACATCATGAATTCAACAGTCACAAAGATTTTCATTTTTACACTTCCACAAGAAATCATTATAAATGAGGCAGAGAAAAAACTGGTTTGTAACATTGTGATAATGCCAAAGTTCGATCCAACGAAACCGTTGATGGCAGGCGCAGTTTCTTTTGCTAAATCCAATATTCAATTGAATGCCTTTTTGGTGAAAGGCAATGAATTAGTGCCCGCATTAGAAACCCACACAGATTCATATGCAACGGTAGAAACCGTCCTTGACCCTGTCAATCCCGACCGTACAGCATTATTTGAAGAAATAGGAACTTACTTTAAAATCCAGGATGAACATGGCAGAGAACCAATTATTGCCATCCCCATTAAAAAATACCTTCCAGAAAGTTACAGAAAGGCTTTTGGTTTTGCTGGAACCCGGCAGGGAGCGGTCTCTGATGACAGTTATTTCTGTGCCTTAAAAGAAAATTCCTTTAAAAATATAGATGTTGCAAATAAGGATATTGTTAACTGGGCGCAAGTGATGGCTTTTTGTTTGCATCAACCAAAGCTAGCGACTCAAATGGGGATACTTTATGAAAAGGTCGAGATGGAATTGCCTTCTTCCGATTATTTCAAAGATGGGGGTTGGGTTTACGTTGACTTTAAAGTTGGATCTTCTTTTAAGGACCTATTACCAGAAAATATCCAGCGCTACTCAGCTTGGATTCCACCGGTTACTGAAAGCAGAAATTTATTCAGCCCTGTGCTTTTTCCAGTAGAAGAACCAGAAGCAGCCGGTCCATTTGATGCTATTTTTGATGACGTTTTGCACTATAGCGATGGCTTCGCAAAAATTGTGCATTCCAGCCAGCCAATTAGTACTGATCATCTTGGAGAAGAGGCCAGTGGTACTGCCCCTGTAACGGATATGGGTATCCGTTTGGCGTGGGATGACGAACAGGTGCTAGAATGGTACAATCGCGGCTTGCAGTCACAAGCAAATATTGTTGCCGGGAATAAAGCCGATACTCCACTGGTTGTGAGTAAATACCGGATAGATGTCGCGCAAATTAATCCTGAGGATATTTCTTTAAACTCCGCTCAATTGGAAGAAAAACTCAAAGATACATGGAAGTCTCAAGTATCCTTAACGTCTACCAATTTAAAAACTGGAGATATTGACCTCGGTAAAGTTGATATGGAATCGGGGGTATCAGTATCGTTTGCAAAACATGGCGATAATGGAAGTTATTGGTTACCCGCTTATTTCACCAACTGGAATGGTACCTGTTTGTGTATTCCTGATCCGCTGCCAGAAAAACTCAACCAGCTCGATGTGATCAAGGATGAAATGATGAGAAATAAAAACGAGAATCCTGACGATTTGCCCAAAGCACTTTACACTCACCCAAAAGAAGATCAACTAGATTTGAAATATGGCAATGTTTATGCCTTTCGTGTACGCTTATCCGATATATCGGGCGGCGGCCCTGGGCCAAAAAGTAATTCCCAAAATAAGGGCGAACATAAAATAGCCGTTCAAAAATTCAAAAGATACGTTGCGCCTCAACCACCAACCATAAAGATAGCAAAAGATGGAAACTCTCTCGTTATCGAAAGGCCTCGCCTCAATTATCCTGCAGTACTTTACACCAATGTTGACACAAAAAAAGCTACCGATGAATTATTGGAGGACAGAAAGGAACTCATCGCATTGCGAAATCGCGACGATGCAACCCGTAATTTTCATACATGGCTTCGCGAGGTAAGTTTGCCCGATCCTGATGTAGCCCAGGTAGAAATTGTGGTAGAAATAAATACGCTCGATATGGATCGGGAAGATTCTTATCATGCAATTACTGGAACAACGCCTAAAGAAGCATATGTTTTTTTGTATAAAACGTTCCGGGATTTTCCGAAATATATATTAAAACATAACCATCCAAAAGATGTCATTGACCTTAAGCTTGACTATCAGGACATACCCGTGATTAATTTTTTAGCTCCTGATAAAAAGTTCGGATTAGTTGGGAAAATAAACAGTAAAAAAGGACCATTGCTACTTCCAACGGCAAGGGACATACGCATTACGATTCGTTCATTTTGCCCTAATGAAACCTCAGAATATTTTGGCTCGGAAGATTCAAGAATAAGTATTCCAACCGTGCAATTCCTTCGTCAGGATCCCAAAAAGCTTGAAAAAGAACCGTTATTGGATGAACCTATAGATTCATTGCTAAGTATGTTCTTTCAACCACAACCTATTATCACTCCCCAATTCAGGAAAGAACAAAAGACCCGCGGAAAAGGCAATGCAACCGATTCGGATTTGCTCGATCGGCTTGCAGCCATTACCAGTTTGACTCATAAAACAGGATCACTTACCGGAAAGGACAATGTCCGAACACAAATGGGGTGCAGTAAAATCATCAACCATTCTGTTTCGCCAGATCGCAGTTCTATAACCTTTGCCAGCCGTGATGATTTTTATCATAAATGGATCAATGTAATACAGCTCGATCTTAACCGCGACTGGACTTGGGATATGCTCAAGCCTGACAGCTTTAAAGTTTTCAGACATTGGAAGTTTGAGGGTAATGAAGACTTTCAGGAAAAAGAAGAATTGGGCATCATTGGCCTAACGAAAGGATTAAATTGGCAGGCAATGAATGAACCGAATCGTTCTTTTACGAAGTTGGTATTTATCGATGCCTTAGACCCAAAACCATCCGAAGGGAACTTTCCCGAACCTATAGAAGTACGGTATTTTATTGAACCACAATTTAAGCAGGTAATCAAAAATGATGTGCCTATTGAATTTGGATTTGATGAATCCAGCACTGTAAAGCAACTCACTAATTTACTGCCCATTACAACGGTTCCCGCACAAGTGCCAAAGATTGTTGCTGTAGGCATCGCTCTGTCTCCCGAAAGCCCGGAGGAAGAATTAATAGCAAACCGTTATTCGGAAACATTCAATCGTAATCGTTATTTGTGGGTGGAATTTGACAAACCCCTTGTGGATAATCAAGATATGTACTTTGCCCGTGTATTGTCCTATTCCCCAGATCCTATGCTCGCTGCGTTGGATGAACGTCTGGAAGGAACAATCTTATCGGATGGCTTTTTGAGGGACGGAAATAATCCCAATTGGACAAAGGAAAATTGGCAAGCTTATTTGCGGAATGAACAGCCCGAACCACCTATAAATCTCGATCCAGAGACGGTAAGGATCGTAAGGCCAGGCCAGCCGTTCGATCAAAGTGGTCTTGACGCCATGCAGGCTATGATACCTGCTAACGCGGTAGTTCCGGATGAGAAGCCTACACATTTTCTATTACCTCTTCCACCGGGAGTTTATCAAGATTCAGAAGAATTATTTGGCTTTTTCACGTATGAATTTCGAGTGGGACATGCCGATCCGAAAAAATGGTCAACCGCCCAAGGCCGTTATGGTTCTCCCTTGCGAGTAACCGGAGTCCAGCACCCTGCGCCTTCAATGATAGTACACACCATGAGAGATAGGGGTAAAATTCTGGTAAGTACACGGCATGCGCAATCTTTTTTTGAAGGAAGAAATGTAACCCCTTCCAAACCCAGAACCGATATTCATGCCTGCTTATATGCCCAGGTAATACAGGCCGATGGCGTTCAGTATCGGAATATTTTGCTCGATAAATTATTGTTGTTGAAACCTTTTTTGACGTTGGATTTAGATGAAGTGGAAGCATATAATAGACGTAAAATGGAAAAAGAAAATCCCGAAAAACCATTCAGTCCACCGGAATCGCCTGTATTATTGGCTGGCACACCACCTTATTCCGTCGGTTTTTGGAATATGAAAAACATTCGGGAAAAGTTGCGTTTCTTAGGCATTGATGAAAATGCACCTTTGAGTGTTTTATCCATTGAACTGATGCCCAGAAATGATTTTCATAATGGCGAAATACCCGATTCTAACTTTTCCATTCATCCACTATCCCCACAGGAAGTTTTATTGGATAAAATTAGAATCTTGAGAACGTCTAAATTGTGTCCGGTGATGGAAACCTGTCTCTTAGAAATATAAGCAACCTAGTTTTAAAAAGTTTCTATTTTAGCGTTCGATAATTGTTTCTAAAATCTAATTATAATATGAGCTTATGTAAAGTTTTCAAGACGTTAAATTTGGATTTATATCTGGAAAAACACAAATTACTTTCCAAATCATTTCTTTACGATAATTTTGAGTAATACATTGTGGTCACCAATTTTTGGCAATACTTAGACGGTCCTTACTGCGCTTCGGGCGTGTGGCCACTCTCGAAACTATCCGGCCAGAGCGCTTTGCGAAAATCCGGCCAACTATGAAAAATGAATGTCAACGTAATGTTAATCTGGAGCCTTTTCAATTATCCCATAATTTATAAAGTGAAAGTACTACTGCGCAATGCTGCATATTCGCATGTGCGACTTCTACTCTATTCTTGTAAATAATGATAGATGTGGATTAGCGTTTAACATTCAAAAAAATACGGTTCTTATCCTTTCGGTAGGTGATGCGAATCAGCAGTATGTGCCACTATAAAAAAGTTTGGTATTCTAAAAGGTGGTTTCCTAAAGAAACCTGTGGAATAGAAATTTTGAATTGGCGTCGAAGGTGCTTTTCTACCAGACTGGATGAATTAATATGTAGATTCGTTTTAGATCAAGATACAGGTAACACTAATTTATTGTATCTCTGTTGTACCCATCATATAAAAGAAAAGCTCCCGATTTCTCGGAAGCTTTGTAATCATTGACGTGGTCCCACCTGGGCTCGAACCAGGGACCACCTGATTATGAGTCAGGTGCTCTAACCAGCTGAGCTATAGGACCGGTTTAGAGGATGCAATATTACTACTTATTTTAAAATCTTACAACAATTTTACGGCTTTATCTCTTGGCACAACTCAATCAAAACACCATTGGTGCTTTTTGGGTGCAAAAAGGCGACTAACTTATTATCGGCACCTTTTTTAGGGATTTTGTTCAACACGATAAATCCTTCTTCGGAGAGACGCTCAATTTCTGCTTCTATATCATCTACTGCAAATGCAATGTGATGGACGCCCTCCCCTTTCTTTTCAATAAATTTAGCAATGGGGCTATCGGCTGAAGTCGCTTCTAACAATTCAATTTTATTGGGGCCCGTTTTAAAAAACGACGTACGGACGCCTTCACTTTCAACGGCTTCTGTTTTATAATGGGGTTTCCCAAAGAGTGCGGCAAATACCTCATTAGAAACATCCAAATCTTTGACGGCGATACCTATGTGTTCAATTTTTTTCATATTCATTTCCAGTGAAAGTAGGAATCTTATTAATTTTCAGCAAATTTACCTATCTACAGAAAGAATTTCATATCTGATTATAGTTAATCAAAGTTCAAACCTACTACAATTCAACTTTGTCTTACCAAAAATACAATAATCCTTAAATATGCTCTATTTTTGCAGTCGATAAGCCTCTATTTGGCTTTTAATTACTAATTTAAGTCATTGGATAACTACTTGATTTATAAAAACAAAACATTTTGGAAGAAAGTCATAGACAGAAAAAAATAGGAGGTATTTTACAGGAAGACTTGGTTGACGTGCTTCAAAGTGCAGCTACTAAAGGCGGTTTACGCGGTGTCATCATATCTGTAAGCAAGGTAAACGTCACAGCCGATTTGTCATTGGCAAAAGTATATTTGAGCATTTTCCCCAATAAGGAAGCTGCAGAATTATTGATTGGTATTCGCTCCAACACCCCATTAATTCGTCATGAATTGGCACAACGCACCAGACATCAACTGCGCAGAATGCCGAATTTAGAATTCTTTATTGATGATTCTCTCGAGTATATTGAACGGATTGATAAATCTTTAAAAGGGGAAGAAAACCCTATTAAGGATGCTGATTTACTGGACAAACGTAAAAAATCGTAATTGAACTTTGCGCTTTACATCGCTAAGCGATACCTCTTTACCAAAAGTAGCAATAATGCCATAAATATCATGACCATTATTGCAGCTTCAGGCGTGGTTGTTGCTGCTGCAGCGTTGTTTATTGTACTTTCAGGGTTTGCTGGCTTAAAGGATTTTAGCCTTGAATTTTCTTCTTTTGTTGATCCTGATCTTAAAATTCTTCCCTCCCAAGGAAAATCTTTTTTACTAACCGATAAAGATTCTACCGCTCTACAAAACATAGACGGTATTGCATCCTATTCAAATATTATTGAAGAGCGCATCATTATCGAATTTGATAATAAAAATATGCTGGCATCCCTGAAAGGTGTGGATGAAAATTATTTGAAGGTCACCCATATGGATTCTATGATTATTCAAGGTCAATGGTTCGAAAAAGGGAGTGGGCAAATGGTTTCTGGCTGGGGCATTGCGCACAACCTGTCTTTTGGTGTCTTAGATTATGGAAAAACACTCAGCATTTATGTTCCAAAACCTGGTGTTGGACAAATAAGTTCTATTAAGGGCGCCTTTAATTCACTGAATATGGTCAATATTGGTGTGTTTGATGTTAATGAGGATTTGAATGGAACTTATGTGTATACTGATATTGTAAACGCCCGCTATTTGATGGATTACGCCACTAACCAATTGAGTAGTATTGAAATTAAGCTGCAACCTAATGCAGATGAAGAAACCGTCAAAAACGCTATTTTGGATAATTTTGATACGGACGTTATAGTAAAAAATAGAGCGCAATTAAATGATTCACTCTACAAAATGTTGAATACTGAAAATTTGGTGGTCTATCTTATTTTCACCTTGGTCATCATCATTGCATTATTCAATGTGATTGGTGCTTTGATCATGATGATTTTGGATAAAAAGGGCTCATTGCACACGCTTTATAATATTGGTGCCACTACGAAAGATATCCGACGTGTATTTTTTCTTCAAGGCAGTTTGATGACTGTTCTTGGCGGATTTATTGGGGTTTTGATAGGTTTTATACTTGTAGTGCTTCAGCAGCAATTTGCATTGGTGATGATTACACCATCGCTCCCCTATCCTGTCAATATTAAATTTCTGAATATTGTGGTTGTCTTGGTAACCATAACTGTTTTAGGCTTGATTGCTTCTAAAATTGCTTCGGGACGGATTAATGAGAAGTTGGTGAGGAGTTAATGTTCCCGCCTTCGCAAAGGCTGCGGACGGGCAGGCGGTCTTCAGTCTTCAGTCTTCAGTCTTCAGTCTTCAGTCTTCAAAACTGTAAAATTCAACCCAAAAACAAAATTTCCAAGAGTAAAAAAAACTAAATATTAAAAAAGTTGAGGATTTTAGACGTGAACTTTCGATCTTCAAACTTCAAACTCCAAACTCCAAGTACCAAATTCATGCTTCATGCCTCATACTTCGCGCTTCATGCTTCACGCTTCATGCTTCAAGCTCTGAACTTTAAACAAACTCATAACCAGAAAAAGCTTCCAATACCTCATCAAAAGCCGCAAACACGTCACCAGAATCATCACTAGTCACCATTTTGGTGCGGTGCTCCTTGAAGTTTGGAATGCCTTTAAAGTAATTAGTATAATGCCGCCTAGTTTCAAAAACTCCCAGTTTTTCACCTTTCCAATCAATAGCCATTTGAAGATGTCGGCGCGCAGCATCCACGCGTTCTTCCAAAGAAATAGCCGCCAAATGTTCACCAGTATTAAAAAAATGTTTGACTTGCTTAAAAAACCATGGATTTCCAATACTGGCGCGGCCAATCATGCACCCATCCAATCCGTAAACATCACGCATTTCCATCGCTTTCTCAGGTGTATCGACATCACCATTCCCAAAAACAGGAATGTGCATCCGCGGATTGTTCTTAACCTCAGCAATTGGTCGCCAATCAGCATTGCCCTTATACATTTGTGCACGTGTACGTCCATGAATGGCAATGGCCTTACAGCCCACATCCTGCAAACGTTCGGCCACCTCAACAATTCTGATAGAATCATGGTCCCAACCCAAACGGGTTTTTACGGTAATTGGCAAATTGGTACGTTTGACCATTTCTGCCGTTAACTTTTCCATGAGGCACACATCTTTTAAAATGCCAGCGCCAGCGCCCTTACTCACAACTTTTTTGACTGGACAGCCAAAATTAATATCAATGATATCTGGATTTGATTTTTCGACAATATCAATAGTTTGGAGCATACTTTCAAGATTGGCTCCAAAGATTTGAATACCAACCGGACGCTCCCTTTCATAGATGTCCAATTTCATGATGCTTTTTGCAGCATCTCTGATCAAGCCCTCACTAGAGATAAACTCCGTGTAAACAACGTCTGCACCATGCTCTTTGCACAAGGCCCTAAACGGCGGATCACTGACGTCTTCCATAGGTGCCAAAAGCAAAGGAAAATCAGAAAGTTGTATGTCACCTATTTTTACCACGGTCAAAATTTTAGTGCAAAATTAGGTATTTTTCCGCAATTGCAATTATGAGACCTCAAAGGTTTCAAAATTCGTGATATGAGATAACACGATTGTCCTTGTAAAGGACGGGGTTCAAAATGTCAAAGCGGCCTCAATGTTTTTGTGATTTCAGATAATTGAATACTATTTAGGATGAAATTAAAGGAAGCGTAAAGACTTGTTATTTGCCGTTCTTGCATAATGATATCTCTAGAAAGACTAAAATATAGCCCCAAAAGTTTCTAGGGCACACAGCTTAAGAACAAAAATGTGCGAGTTGAGAACCTCAATCAAAAACAGCGTATATCCTTACAATTTTTGCTAACTCACTTAAACACCTGCAGCCACATCAAATGTAATTTCATGTTCGCTCCCATCATTAGACACGTATTTAACGGTAATATTTTCATAGGATAAAGAAATTATTTCTTGGCGGTTGGAGCTAGAATCAAATTGATGCTTAATAATTGTAACGTTTTCAAGTGTTACGATAAAATAAGCTATCTGGTTACTACTTTCAGATTCAACAAGAGTAATTACCATATCAGGGAAAGATCTACCTTGCATACTTGCTAACATGACATAGGGTGTTGCACTATCTATCCTCTTTACCACATACATTGGAGATACTTGAGCTCTTGCTCTACGTCTTCCTTTACCCACTCGTGCTGCACTCCCTTGTTCAATTAAAGACGATAGCCCAAAAATCTCTATTTGATCTTCAAAGCGAACAGCGTTTGATTCTCCAGCAATATCAGGAATTTTCAAATAACCAACGACAGTGTTGGAGGACGTTGGATTTTCTTGTATACTTTGACTGCTCATGGTATGGAAATTAAAAATATACTAATAAATAAGATGCATATTGTTTTCATAAAAATTTGATTTACTTGAAGTTATGAAATTTTTCGAGCATATACAACTTAAATATCTGTTTACCATATTATTTTCAAGGCATGAGCCGTGGAGTTTGCAGAGCCCTAATACTGTTAAGTTTTTTAGACGTTAAAATATAAAGACCTACCTATTCATAAACTAGGAAATTTAATCCTGAGATTTAGCGGCTTATAGGATTGGAAATATGATTGCGAAGCACTAAAGCTTTTTCGATTTTAAAAGCCAAAGACTATAAAAACCCAATCCAAATTCTCCAAGGGCACCAAAAACATAGGCAAGACTTGGAATTCCATCCAACCAGATGCTTAAAATCCTTCCAAAACCTAACCCCAACATAAAAATCATGTTGGTAATTACCGCCATTTTTAAATACTCCGTTTTAAAAATTCCCAAAATCCAAAGTGCTGAAAACCCTAAGTAGAGCCCCATCATTGCCTTAAATTGGTTCAATTCATCAAGTGTGTCTAATTGGAAATTTAAAAGCGAGTCCAATTGAAATCCATATATTATCGCCGTTGGCACGACGATAAGCACAGATATGAGAAGATGGATTTTGGTTACAAATTGGTTGTGACTGTTCATTTATAATCTCATAAAGCATATATTTATAAATCTGTCAGATATTGAAAATCTAAGAGGTACAACTCTTTTTAAAACTTTAAATCGGCCACAATTTGTTGCCCATTTCTATCAAACATCACCTTAGTTTCATCACCTTCTTCAAATACCGAGAGCGCTCTCATATAACCGTAGATATCAGTTATTGTGCTATCCCCTAATTTAAGCACAATATCACCCTTGAGCAATCCTGCTCTTGAGGCTGGTGTGTCTTCTCTGGTGCCATCGATCCGCATGCCTCTGCCATCAAATAAATAATCTGGCACAACACCTAAACCAACTTTAAATCGGGCCATCTCTCTACTTTCATCTTTCGTTTTTCTGAAGGCTAATTTTCCGCTGTTGTCCAACTCTGTAATCACATCAAAAATATAATCCGCAATGAGCTCCATCCCGTCATAATTCAGCTTATCAAAATCATCACTAGGCTTGTGGTAATCTTCATGTTGCCCGGTAAAAAAGTGCAATACGGGAATATCACTTAAATAGAATGAGGTATGATCTGAAGGTCCAACGCCAGATTCATCTTCTATCAAATTAAAACCCTTGTTGGCAGCATGCAGCACTTGCTTAAATCGTGGCGAGGTTCCTGTGCCGTAAACTGCCAAAGTGCTATCTGGTTTTAAACGCCCAACCATATCCATATTGATCATATAATTGGCGGTCTTGATATCAAAGGTAGGGTGTTTTACAAAATAATTACTTCCCAATAGGCCCATTTCTTCTCCTGAAAAAGCCATAAATAAGTAGTTGTTGTTGGTATTGGTTTTTCTCAATTTGGCTACCAAATTCAATAACACAGCAACACCACTGGCATTATCATCGGCACCGTTGTGAATGGCTTTATCCTTTTCACGGTACAAAGAACCTTCACCACCGTAACCCAAGTGGTCATAATGTGCCCCAATAATAATGGTGTTTTTTGCATTGTTGTCTATATATCCTAAGATATTAGTACCCGTTATGGTACTGTCTGTCGTTTTTGTATCATAAGACACGTCACCATGAGGATCTTTTTTGGGCTTAAAACTAAACGTTTGATAAAAGCCATCCGTCCCTTTTGATTGCAAGCCCAAGGCCTTAAAACGTTCTGAAATAAAGGCAGCTGCTTCCTGCTCTCCCTTAGTACCCGTTTCCCTGCCTTCAAAGCCGTCAGACGCTAAAACGGAAACATCATCCTTGATGCTTATTTCTTTGAATTTTTCCTGCTTACATGAGGTGACAAAAACTAAAAAGAGAAGTGCTATTATTGATTTCATGTTGATATCTATTAATTTTGTACTAAATTAAGTAATATCTGATTAAACCTGCAAAGTTTCAAAAGCCTTGTAACTTTTAAACAACTAATTTATGAAGCACATTTTTTTTATCACGATCCTTTCTATAGTTATTATTTCATGTAAAAACGAGGAGAATTTGAGACCGCAATCCACTAAAAACCTTGTTAAAACCGCATCTGATTCTTTAATTTATCCTGAAGAAAAATATTTCAAATCTTTAAAACAAATCACTTTTGGAGGCGATAATGCTGAAGCCTATTGGAGTTTTGACGACAAACAATTGGTGTTTCAGTCCAATAATACCAACTGGAATGTAGGTTGTGATCAAATGTTTTTGATGAATGCCGATGAAACATTTAAGGACAAGATGCCACCCATGATCAGTACCGGAAAAGGCCGGACCACCTGTGCTTACTTTCTACCAGACAATAAGCATATTATATACGCCTCTACGCATTTAGGTGATGAAGCATGTCCTGAAACGCCTCTGAAAAAGGACGGAAAATACATCTGGCCAATTTACGACTCTTATGATATTTTTGTGGCCGATTTAGAGGGCAACATCACCGCACAATTGACCAACGAAATTGGTTATGATGCAGAACCAACGGTCTCTCCGAAAGGCGATAAAATTGTATTTACCTCAACCAGAAATGGAGATATTGATCTTTACACCATGAATTTGGATGGGTCTGACGTTAAACAAATCACTTTTGAATTGGGCTATGATGGTGGCGCCTTCTTTTCGCCTGATGGTACAAAAATCATCTTCCGTTCTTCACGTCCTAAAACTGATGAAGCCATTGCAGAATACAAAAGTTTACTGGAGGAAGGTTTGGTGCAGCCCACTGAAATGGAGCTTTATATTTGTAATGCAGACGGTAGTGATTTGCGACAGTTGACCAACCTTGGTAATGCCAATTGGAGCCCGTTCTTTTTACCAGATGGAAAACGTATTATTTTCTCTTCAAATTTTGAAGCGGAGCGCGGGTTTCCTTTCAATTTGTATATTATTGGGATTGATGGTAAAGGTTTGGAACGCGTGACGCACAGCGAGACTTTTGACGCTTTCCCTGTGTTTTCCAATGATGGTAAAAAACTGATATTCTCTTCCAATAGAAATAATGGTGGTGGACGCGATACCAATTTGTTTATTGCAGAATGGCAAGACTGAAAGGATTGACATTCTGAAATACCTTAAAAACTGATACTAGTATTGCAGAATGGCAAGACTGAAAGGGTTGACATTCTGAAATACCTTAAAAACTGATACTAGTATTGCAGATTGGCAAGACTGAAAGGATTGGCATACTGATATACCTTAAAAACTGATACTAGTATTGCAGAATGGCAAAATTAATATTCTGAAATATCTCATAATGAGATACATATATTGCAGAATGGCAGGGTTTTAACCTTTTAACTTGACAGTGAAAAATCAGTGAAAATCTTAAGAAAACTGTGTCATCTGTGTTCCAATACATAGAACGCTGACAACGCTGATCGAACAGATTGTCACTGATTTTTATACGTTTATATGGTTAGGAATTCAATTCCCTTGTTTCTCCAAACGCTCTGTTTCTTGTTGCGACTTACTGCGTTGGTTGGTCTCTAAATTGGTGTTTCCAAATTTGTATCGAAACCCTAATTTGATAAATCTTGTGTCCTGATCGTAGAAAACCGAACTATTCTGATTCAAAAAGCGCGAACTGATATCAAAATTTTGTGTATTGAAAAGATCTGCAACAACCAATGAAATACTGCCCTTATCTTTTAGGATACTCTTTGAAATTGTCAATTCTGATTGTAATATATCTTTGATTTCTCTCAGACCACTCATGCTTTTACTGAGATAGGTGAGATTGAAATTGACGTTGAGACTTTGGTCTTTCAAAAACGTAAAATCATTGCTCAAAACACTGTAATTCGACCATAAATCCCTATCGATCATCATCCCATCAAATTCAGCTTCGTCTTTGGTATTAAAAAAAGAAGTTACAAAGTATAACGACCAATTATCCATGACATAGAAATAGGTAATAAAGTCAAAACCAAACTCTATGGTCTTACTAAGATTGACTGGTGTGTAAATCAAAATAGTGTTGGTGTTGTCTTGAAATGGCAGCTCAAATATATTATTTGTGTAGGTTTTATAGTAGGCCTCTACGGTATACGTGCCTCGAAATAAAGACGTTCCCAATACAGCATGATCAACAATTACAGGTTGTAAATTTGGATTTCCTGTAACGATATTAAAGTCATTTAAGTAGAACTGAAAAGGATTTAAATTTTGATAATTAGGACGTTGAATACTTCTTTTGTAATTGGTATACACAGAAACTTTATCTGAAGCACTATAATTTAAACTTGCAGTTGGGAACCATTCTAAATAATCTTGAGTTTTGGTCATTCCATCTGCTAAGGAATTGCTTTTGACATTAGTTTGTTCGGCCCGCAGTCCGGTAACCAAACTCAATTTTTCCCAATCTGTCGAGAAATTGACATAGCCGGCAAAATTGGTTTCATCATAATCAAAAGCATCCGTATTGTTAGGGTCAATGGTTTCTGTCCCGCTAATCACATCAAACTGTGTAATGTTACTTGAACTTCTAATATTAATGCCTTTAGCGCCTAATTCTAAATTTGAAATATCACTTAAAGGCAGCATATAATCAACCTTGGCAGTATAGATTTCCGTATCCTGATGATTGTCTGTTCTGAAAGCGGTAGTTTCCAAAAAGCTTCCGTCAGTATCGAAATAAGTGCTCTTTACATCTTGATTTCTACTATAATTAAATGTTGTAAAATGGAAATTCACAGAAAGTTTTTCGCCTTCATTTTTAAATTTATGGACGTAATCGAGATCAAATCCAAGGTTATACTTATCATCATCTGAGAAATTGTTAGCATCGAAAAAGTATTCCAAATTTTGATTGGCATCAAAAACATTGGTCGTATTGTTAATTTTATATTCAAAATAAGGCACTACGAGCATGTTAGATGACAAACTTAAAGTATTGTTTTCATTAAGGGCATAATCAAAATTGAAATTAAGATTGTGTGTCTTAGACCACGTATTTCTATTGGTATTGGATTTGAAGATTTGGTCTATGGCATTACTCCCGTCCAAATAATTGACCACATCGTTTTGGTCTCTATTAATCTTGTCTTGCGAATAGCTATAATTTGCAAAAAAATCAATCTTATCGTTCTTAAAAAAGTGACTTGTACCTGGATTGTACCGCGGAAAAACCCCTTGGGTGAAATTGGCAAATACATTTCCCCTGTAACCCGTAATTAAATTTTTACTCATTACAATATTAATGACCGTTCCGCTAGAGGCATCATACTTTGCAGAAGGATTAGTTATCACCTCTACTGATTTAATGTTATTTGCTGAAGATCCTTCTAATAGTTGTATCAGCTCCGCAGTGTTGAGATGTACCCTTTTATCATTGATATAAACGGTTGGTGTGGAGTTCTTAACTTGAATGGTATTGTTCAACACCAAAATTCCTGGTGTATTTTTGAGTACTTGAAACATGTTGCCTTCAATAAGTGCGGTATTTTCAATGTTGAATACCAATCGGTCAGCCTCCTTTTTTAAAGTTGGCCTTTTGACCAAAATATTAACTTCATCGAGTTCCTGAGAAGATTCTTCTAAAATAATAGTTCCCAATTGAATGGATTGGTTGACCAAAACCGATTTATAGATGTCAGTATACCCGATAAAGCTTAACTTTAACAAGTATTTATTTTCTAGTATCTTATCTAGGATAAAAAAGCCTTTTTCATTTGTTGAAATTCCTCGGACTAAACTAGAGTCTTGTGCATTCATTAAAATAACATTGGCAAATGCAATAGGTTGACCGTCTATGTCAGCAACAGCGCCTGAAATGAAATTATCCTGTGCGAAGCCTAGCATTGTTGAAAAAAAAACAACAAAAGAGTAAGCAAATTTTTATGGGGCGTTTCAAATTAGTTCGTTTAGGGTGTGCAATATATAAATAGTTTTAGGATTCTAATTACGGTTTTTCCGTAGAAATGTCACTACTTGGAAAGAATAAAAAACATCTATAACCTCAATAAATCAATTATCTTTGCAACTTAGTTAGCGCAGTTATTTATGAAGAACATTAGAAATTTTTGTATTATAGCACATATTGATCACGGTAAAAGTACCCTTGCAGACCGATTATTGGACTTTACAGGTACAGTAACCGAGCGAGAGAAACAAAACCAACTTTTGGACAGTATGGACTTGGAACGTGAACGTGGGATAACCATAAAATCTCACGCCATACAAATGGAATATACCTATAAGGGCGAAAACTATATTCTTAACCTGATTGACACTCCTGGACACGTTGATTTTTCTTATGAAGTGTCTCGTTCAATTGCTGCATGTGAAGGTGCTTTGCTAATTGTTGATGCTGCTCAAAGCATTCAGGCACAAACCATTTCTAATTTATATTTGGCTTTAGAGAATGATTTGGAAATCATCCCGATTTTGAATAAAGTTGATTTGCCAAGTGCAAATCCGGAAGAGGTTACTGATGACATTGTTGATTTGTTGGGCTGTAAGCCAGAAGATGTTATTCATGCAAGTGGAAAAACAGGTTTTGGCGTAGATAAAATTCTTGAAGCGGTTATTGAACGTATCCCGGCTCCGAAAGGAGATCCGGACGGGCCATTGCAAGCCTTGATTTTTGATTCGGTCTACAATACCTTTAGAGGTATTGAAACTTATTTTAGAGTTTTTAACGGCGAGATAAAAAAAGGACAAAAAATTAAGTTTGTCGCCACTGAGAAAGAGTATTATGCTGATGAGGTGGGCACCTTAAAACTGACACAAGTTCCAAAAAAAAGCGTTAAAGCTGGTGATGTTGGTTATTTGATTACCGGTATCAAAACCGCCAAAGAAGTCAAAGTTGGAGATACTATTACGGATTTTGCAAATCCTACCACCAATATCGTGGAAGGTTTTGAAGATGTTAAACCTATGGTTTTTGCTGGTATTTATCCTGTAGATACTGAAGATTATGAAGAGTTGCGTAGCTCTATGGAAAAGCTGCAGTTAAATGACGCCTCCCTAGTGTTTATCCCTGAAAGTTCTGCAGCATTAGGTTTTGGTTTCCGCTGTGGTTTCTTGGGGATGTTGCATATGGAAATTATCCAGGAACGTCTGGAGCGCGAATTCGATATGACGGTTATCACAACGGTTCCCAACGTATCCTACCATGCGTATACCAATAAAAATCCTGACGTTCCCTTTATAGTCAATAATCCTTCTGATTTACCTGATCCATCAACTGTTAATCGCGTTGAGGAACCTTATATTAAGGCCACAATTATTACAAAATCTGACTTTGTGGGCAACGTAATGTCTTTGTGTATTGAAAAACGAGGGATCGTTATCAACCAAACCTATTTGACTACAGAACGTGTTGAACTTACTTTTGAAATGCCTTTGGCGGAGATTGTTTTCGATTTTTATGACCGATTAAAAACAGTTTCTAAAGGTTACGCCTCTTTTGATTACCATCCTATTGGAATGAAAACCTCCAAATTGGTGCGTTTGGATATTTTATTGAACGCCCAACCTGTAGATGCGCTTTCCGCCTTAATTCATGCAGATAATGCACAGAATATTGGTAAAAAGATGTGCGAAAAATTGAAAGAACTGATTCCGCGTCAACAATTTGATATCCCTATCCAGGCCGCTGTGGGTGCTAAAATTATTTCTAGAGAGACTATCAAGGCACTTCGTAAAGATGTAACCGCCAAATGTTATGGTGGTGATATTTCCCGTAAACGTAAACTTCTTGAAAAACAGAAAAAAGGTAAAAAACGTATGCGTCAAGTAGGAAATGTTGAGATTCCACAACAAGCATTTATGGCCGTTTTGAAGTTGAATGATTAGTCAAGATACTATCTCATTTAATATTTAAAGTAGCAAAAATCCATTCCTATATGTGTACATAGATTCGTTTTCTTTCGAATCTGTTTTGATAATTGATCTTAATTAGCACAAAGTACGTTGCTGTCATACTTTAGGCCACGGTACATCTTACTTGTTTGACTTTTATTTCTCATAATTATAATCTGCGAAATTTCATAATCCTAATATTGGTGAATCAACTCACCAAATAACATGATATTTGGTGAATGAACTCACTAAAAAAGGCTGTATTTGGTGAATACCATAGTCTTTCGAATGATTTATCGTGTTATTGAACCAGCTATTAGTAAAAAATTTGGAAAAGGCAAAGCCATTGTACTCATTGGTCCTAGACAAGTTGGCAAAACCACTTTATTGAATTCAATCATCCATGACAAAAACCATCTCTTTCTTGATGGAGATGATCCAACGTTTAGGAACATACTTCAAAATATCAATACAAAACAACTTAAAACACTCATAGGAAACCATGAATTGGTTTTTATTGATGAGGCACAGCATATTGAAAATATTGGACTGACTTTAAAACTTATCACGGATCAATTTAAAAATGTTCAACTTTTAGTGAGTGGTTCTTCTGCATTTGAAATTAAGAATTTAACTAATGAACCCTTAACAGGACGAAAATGGCAGTATTACCTTTTTCCTATTTCATGGGAAGAATTTGAAATCTACAGCGGTCATTTAAAAGCTGTTCAGCAATTAGAACAGAGGATTTTATATGGAATGTATCCCGATGTCATCACTAATTTAGGTGAGGAAACAGAAATTTTAAAAACCCTTTCAGACAGTTATTTGTACAAAGACATTTTGGCTTTCCATAACCTAAAAAAACCAGAAGTACTGGAAAAACTGATGCAGGCCTTAGCCTATCAAATTGGTCAGGAGGTGAGCTACAATGAACTCTCACAACTTTTAGGAATTGACAAAAATACGGTCAGCAGTTATATTGATATACTATCCAATAATTATGTCATTTTCAAACTCCCAAGTTTCAGCAAAAACTTGAGAAACGAAATTAAGCGCAAGCAAAAAATTTATTTTTATGATAACGGTATGAGAAATGCTATCATAAACGATTTTAGACCCTTAGATGCTAGACAAGACAAAGGAGCACTATGGGAGAATTTTTTAATCAGTGAGCGTGTTAAACGAAATACATACCATTTACTTTTGTCAAAATCCTATTTCTGGCGAACGACAAGTCAACAAGAAATAGATTATATTGAAGTGACTAATGGCGCAATTTCAGCCTACGAAATTAAATGGAATGAAAAGGCCAAAGTAAAGATTGCCAAAGCGTTTGAGAAATCATATGATACCAAGGTCAGTATTATAAATAAATCCAATTTCATCAACTTCCTTAATCCTTAAATTTATTTAAATTTTATCGATGTAATGTGCTCAAATATTTTGTAGTTTTAAAGGACTCATAAAATTAACCAATGACCATATTTCATATTAGTGCAGAATGCTTTCCAATTGCCAAAGTTGGTGGCTTGGGAGACGTGGTTGGTGCACTTCCTAAATACCAGAATAAATTGGGAGAGACCAGTAGTGTCATCATGCCCTTTTATAATAATAAATTTACACATTCACATACCTTCAAAAAGGTATTTAGTGGACGCTTTAATTTAGGGAGAACTTTTAATTTTGATATCCTTACTCTTGAAGATAACACTTTAGGTTATGACCTCTACCTTGTGCATATTCCTGAATTGCTATATACAGATTATGTGTACTCTTCCAATGATACGGAGCGCTTTTTAGGCTTTCAGATTGCCGCTTTGGATTGGTTAGTGCAATTGAAAACACTGCCTGATATTGTGCACTGTCATGATCATCATACAGGCTTGATTCCTTTTATGATGTCTCAGTCTTATGCCTATCATAAATTAAGAAATACGCCAACGGTAATAACCATCCACAACGGACAATATCAGGGATGGTTTAGCCATAATAAAATCCACCTCATCCCTCCGTTCGATTTTTCAAAAGCTGGACTGTTAGATTGGAAGCACCTCATCAATCCGTTGGCTTCAGCCATAAAATGTGCTTGGAAGGTTACAACAGTATCTCCAAATTATATGGAAGAGCTAAAATTTGCAGCCAATGGCCTTGAAGATTTGCTGCGTTATGAAAGCGGAAAATGTGTGGGTATTTTAAACGGTATTGATGATAAGGTATGGGATCCCGCTACAGATGATAGTTTAATAAAAAACTATAGTGTTAAAACCGCTAATTCGGGTAAAAAGGTGAACAAGGAGTGGTTGTGCAAGGAGTTCAACCTCAACCCAGAACTTCCGTTATTTGCATTTATTGGACGTTTGGTAGGCGAGAAAGGTGCTGATTTACTGCCTGAGATTTTCAATAATTCACTATATCATAAAAATTTATCCATTATGATGTTGGGTTCAGGCGATGCTGTGGTGGAACAAGAATTGGACCGTCTGAAAAATCAGTACCCCGGTTTTTACAATACTTATATTGGGTATAATGAACGTTTGGCCCATATCCTATATGCTGCTGCCGATTTTTTAGTGATGCCCTCACGCGTAGAGCCATGTGGCTTAAATCAAATGTATGCGCTGCGTTATGGAACCGTGCCCATTGTCAATAAAGTGGGAGGACTGAAAGATACCGTTGAAGATTTTGACAATAGTGGTTTTGGTATTTTACATGATGGTGCAACCGTGCAGGAAGGTAGTTTTGCCATTCATAGAGCTATTAATTTTTACAATGATACCGATAGGTTCAAAAAAAATCGTAATTTAATCATGAAAATTGACCATTCTTGGGATTCATCCGCACAAGTTTATATCAATCTTTATAATTCATTAATCCTATAACTATGTACCACGACAATGTAATTTCCATCATTTTGGGTGGCGGTCAAGGCTCTCGACTTTATCCGCTTACTGAATCACGTTCAAAACCTGCTGTTCCTATTGCGGGAAAATATAGATTGGTGGATATTCCTATTTCAAACTGTATCAATTCAGAAATCAAGCGAATGTTTGTTTTGACGCAGTTTAATTCGGCATCCCTCAACAAACACATTAAAAACACCTACCACTTTAGTTTTTTCAGTCAGGCCTTTGTAGACGTTTTGGCCGCGGAACAGACCATGTCAAACAATACATGGTTTCAAGGTACGGCTGATGCGGTACGGCAGAGCATGCACCATTTTTTGAATCATGAATTTGAGTATGCGCTTATATTATCCGGAGATCAATTGTATCAAATGGATTTTAATAAATTGTTGGACGCGCACAGAGAAAGCAATGCCGAGATCACTATTGCGACATTGCCCGTAAAAGAAAAAGAAGCCACCTCGTTTGGAATTTTAAAAACAGATGAAAATAATATCATAACATCATTTATAGAAAAACCAGATGCCAGTTTACTGCCAGATTGGACCTCTCAAGTAAGTGATGAGATGAAAGCTCAAGGCCGTAATCATTTGGCATCTATGGGTATCTATGTATTTAACAGAGACCTTCTCATAAAGTTGATGAGTAATCCTGACACTAATGATTTTGGTAAGGAAATCATCCCACAATCTATTGATAAACACAAAACATTAAGTTACCAATTTGAAGGCTATTGGACCGATATTGGAAACATTGATTCATTTTTTGAAGCCAATTTGGGGCTTACGGATGAAATTCCGCAATTTGACCTCTTCAACAATAAAAACCGTATTTACACCAGGGCGAGAATGTTACCAACCACAAAAATAAGTGGTACCACACTTAATAAGGCCGTAATTGCGGAAGGTTGCATTATAAACGCCTCAAAAATTGAGCATTCTGTTATTGGCATTCGTTCAAGAATAGGTCATGAAACTACCATTATTAATACCTATATGATGGGTAGTGATAGTTATCAGACCTTTGATGAAGTCACCTCTAGTTCAAAAATTCCAACGGGTATTGGGGAACGCTGTTTTATAAAAAATGCTATTATTGACAAAAATTGTCGGATTGGGAATGATGTGAGAATCAATGGAGGCACAACTACCAAAGACACAGAAACTGACACTTACGTGGTTAGAGATGGCATAATAGTGATCAAAAAAGGGGCAACGATTCCGCACGGAACAGTAATTTAAGCATCATTTATAAAGGATTTTTAGGAAGCTTCAGGCAATTAGTTTGGAGCTTCTTCTTTTTCTTTAGATGCGGTTTTTTCCTTCTGAATTTTCTCTACATCAAAAGGTTTGCCCAAATACACCAATTTCCAACCTTCCGTAAATTCCTCATCATCCTTATCGATATTTGAGATGATGTGCAGTTCATTGGATTCATCCTTTAAGAATAAAGGAATGATATTTTGATCTCTTCCACCAAGTTCAATTAAATTTTCATAATGGTCCTTATCTGTAATGTCCATTTCATGTATTGCCGGATATTTTCGGGTGGTTTCAGTTAATGAGATAAAATCATCAGATTGTAAAAAAATGTTTTGTTTGGGGGTGTAGTTTGGATCATTTAATTCTTCTGAAGTAATCAGCCTGAAGGCTCCATTTTCTCCGAATTCTTCACCAAATCTGTTGATGGCGAATTGATTAATATCAGAGTTTCCGGTCAATGCAATGATATAGCCTACATCATTCAATTCGATATTATCCGCTAAAGAATCCGCATAAATGTTTGTATTGATAGCTTCAAGACCCAGTTCATTTGCTTTGTTGACGTTGTTCTGATTGTTATCAATAAGCACAACGTGCCTTTCGTTTTCTTCTAAATAATTTCCAATCAATCGCGAAGCCTTAGAGGCACCAATAATTAAAATCCCATTAGATTTTTTCAAAAATACCCCAACCCATTGCGCCACAAAACGTGCAGTTGTAGCGTTAAGTAGAACTGTTCCCAAAACAATCATAAACACTAAAGGGGTAATATATTCTGCATCCGGAACCCCGTTTTTTGCCAACTTTAACCCGAATAAAGAAGCAATTCCAGCGGCAACAATTCCTCTAGGGCCCACCCAACTGATAAATAGCTTTTCATTAAGTTTTAAAGAAGATTTATGGGTACTTAAAAACACCCCAAGTGGCCGCAATACAAATACTACAATTGCAAATAATACAGCGGTGTTCCAATTATAAATAAGTAGAAGATCCTCCATATTGATGTTGGCCGCAAGCAAGATAAATAAAATAGAAACCAGCAATACGCTCAATGATTCTTTGAAATACAATAATTCCTTTAAATAAGGCGAATTGGAGTTACCCAACACCATGCCCATCACAACTACAGCTAATAATCCCGATTCATGTGCAAAAGAATCAGACAATACAAATACTCCCAATACACAGGCTAAAGCAAAAACATTGAGTAGGTAATGTGGAATCAAACGTTTGTTGATAATGAAATTGAGTCCATGTGCAAAGGCAAAACCAAAAGTACTGCCAAATAATACAATCTTTCCAAACTCAATAAATGCAGTTTTTGTAAATGCGCCACCAACATCTACACTTATAAACTCAAATACCAATACGGCCACTAATGCACCTATAGGATCAATCAGTATACCTTCCCATCTCAATACAGCAGAAACATCTTGTTTTAAAGGAATATTACGCAAAATAGGGGTAATTACTGTAGGACCAGTAACAATTATCAATGCTGAAAAAAGAAAGGACATTTCCCAACTTAAATAGAATATAAAATGTGCTGCTACTGCGGCGCCGAAGAACGTGACAAGTGAACCGATAGTGATCAGTTTTGAAATAACCGGACCTACATTTTTGATTTCTTTGACACGTAAGGTCAATCCACCTTCAAATAGGATGACACTTATGGCCAGTGAAACAAAGTAGAAGAGACTTTCCCCAGGAAAAAGTCCCTCTTCACCATTATAGATAGGTTCTATCCACTTGGAACCGTCACTAGAAAGATATTCTGCGGCAATAGGTCCTACTAAAAGTCCAATCAATATTAACGGTAATATGGCGGGTATTTTTAATTTCCAAGCGACCCATTGAGCCAAAATACCTAGTATGATAATTCCTGCAAGTTCAACCATATAATTTGTCCTGTTTGTGTATTAAAAAGGTGGGTAAAGTTATTTTTTTGGTGCAATGAACCTTAAAATATATCATAAAAATGAAATCGAGTGCTTTCCAACAAAGCAAAAGCGGTATTACTTGTAAGCTAAAACCAGTTTATTTCTCCTTGTCCTTTGAGTCAAAAGTGTAATACAATCTCTTTAAACTCTTTTTTAATACGGTGAATCGATAAATGCCAATCACAAAAAAAATGGCACTAAAAACCAACGCTAACATGGCCAAATATTTAAAATCAGGAAAATTCTTTAATTGGAAAAAAGCAATGCCGCCCAAAAGCAGGTATAAAGAAGATCTGATATAAGAAAGTAAAGTGCGCTCATTGGCCAAGCGGGTGCGTTCAATGGCAAGATAATCTCTTAAAATAACTTCCTGGTCAGGTTTAAAATCCCGCCCGAATCTTAAAAGTTTTATTTTGTCTAACTTCAAAGCAGCAGGAACAATTCTTTTCATAACTCTTTTTTATAAAATTAAATTATTTTTAATCGGATTCAAATTCTCTAAGCTAATACTTTCTATGGATTAAATGTTAAAAAACAGCCAATATCAATGCCCTAAACCTTCAAATTTTAAGTGTTTTAGTAATTTGCAAGTTCAACAAAGTCCAAAAATTACACCTATGCAATTATATCCTATTGAATCTGGTAATTTCAAGCTCGATGGTGGTGCTATGTTTGGTGTTGTGCCAAAATCTCTTTGGCAACGCACCAATCCGGCAGATGCCAATAACATGATTGATATTGCGGCGCGTTGCTTGTTGATTGAAGATGGTAACCGTCTTATTTTGATTGATACTGGGATGGGAGATAAGCAAAATGACAAGTTTTTCGGCTACTACTATTTATGGGGAACTGATTCCATCGATAACTCACTAAAACAACTTGGTTTCCATCGGGATGACATTACAGATGTTTTTATGACCCATTTACATTTTGACCACTGCGGGGGTAGCGTCCAATGGAACAAAGATAGAACTGCTTATGAACCTGCGTTTAAAAACGCACACTTTTGGAGTAATAAGGAACATTGGCAATGGGCGACCCAACCCAATAATCGTGAAAAGGCCTCGTTTTTGACAGAAAATATCCTACCAATGCAAGAAAGCGGTCAACTTAAGTTTACCGGAATTGCTGAAGATCGACTTCTCAAAAATTCTGAACTGGGTTTCGATATCTTTTTTGCCGATGGCCATACCGATAAACAAATGATCCCACTCATCAAATACAAAGATAAAACCATCGCTTTTATGGCCGATTTATTGCCAACCGTTGGACATTTGCCATTACCATTTGTAATGGGTTATGATACCCGCCCATTGTTGACTTTAGATGAAAAAGAACTCTTTCTCAATAAAGCCGCCGATGAAAATTTTTACCTCTTTTTGGAGCATGATGCCCACAACCAAATCATCACTGTAAAACATACCGAAAAAGGGGTGCGGCTGGATAAAACCTATACTACACAAGACATTTTTACAAATTAATACGAGATCATATGAAATTATTTAAATCATTCACTATGCTTGCGTTTGCAGCAAGTATCCTACTTAATTGTGGCCCATCTTCAGGGGTTGTTACAACGCCGTTAGAAAATATAGATAGCCTCCCACTAAAAATTTCAGACTTAACTGAATTTGAAAAGCAACATTGGGGACATTTAGATCTTAAAAATGACACCATCCCTGGGATGAGCGTGGACAGGGCCTACAATGAAATTATTAAAAATAAAAAAGGCACCTCCACCATAGTTGCTGTGATTGATTCGGGTATTGACATTGATCATGAAGATCTACAAGGTGCTATCTGGATCAATACCAAAGAAATTCCAAATAATGGGAAGGACGATGATAACAACGGGTATGTTGACGATATTCACGGATGGAATTTTTTGGGAGATGGTTATAATGAGCAGCTGGAATATGTGCGTTTACTGGCTACTGGCGATACTTCAAATCCAAGATATGCAGAAGCAAAGGCAGAACGCCAATCAGAATATGATAAATATGTTGGTATCAAAACCAATTATGAGCAGTTTTTGCAACAAATCAAAAATGCTGATGACGCCTTGGCTAAGGAAACAAAAAAAGAGAATTACACCAAAGAAGATGTCAATGCCATCAACACTAACAATCAAACACTTCAACAGTACATTGCTGTGGCAAAATATGTGTACAGCTTAGATTTTGATACTTTAAAAGCGGCTACTAAAGAGATTAGCCAAGGATTAGTGGACATTACAGACCGTCTCAATTACAACCTTAATATGGAATTTAAAGGACGAAAAACAGGGGACAATCCTGATGATATGGTACAGAAATTCTACGGAAACGGTAACATAAAACCAGTAAAGGATTCTGAAAGTCACGGGACACATGTAGCAGGCATTATTGCAGCCTCTAGAAATAATGGCAAGGGTGGCAATGGAGTTGCCAACAATGTAAAAATTATGAGCCTTAGAGCAGTTCCTAATGGTGATGAATACGATAAAGACATTGCTCTGGCTATCAGATATGCTGCCGATAATGGCGCCAAAGTAATCAACACAAGTTTTGGTAAATACTACTCTCCACATAGTGACTGGGTAAGAGAAGCCATTGTTTATGCCGCTTCCAAGGATGTTTTGATTGTAAATGCTTCCGGAAATGAAGGTGCTGATTTGGATACTAAAAATGTGTATCCAAACGATGCCATTGGAACTGGAGTTGAAGTTGCGGATAATTTTATCAGCGTGGGCTCTTTAGACCCTAAATACGGTTCAGGAATGATTTCTGGATTTTCAAATTATGGTAAAATAAACGTTGATATTTTTGCACCAGGAGGAGAAATTTACTCAACCTTCCCAGAAAATGATTATGAAACCATTGGTGGTACCTCTATGGCTTCTCCTGCAGTTGCTGGAATTGCCGCGCTAATTCGTTCACAATATCCAAAATTAACGGCGCCACAGGTTAAAAAAATTATCATGGATTCTGGTTTGTCTTTAACCACTAAAGTGATTGTAGGTGGTGATCCATCACAAGTAAAATCATTCAGCACACTTTCAAAATCACAAAAAATTGCCAATGCCTATAATGCTCTAATTCTAGCGGCACAAGTGGCAAAAAACCTCTAATAAAAATCTATTTAAAATGAAATTTACAATCGCTTTCAGTCTTGCTTTCCTTTTAATGTTGCCTTCTTTTAACGGGTATTCACAAAATGAAACACCACCAACCTCCAATCCACAGTATTGGCAACAACACGTAGATTATACGATGGCTATTGATATGGACGTCAAAACCTACACCTATTCAGGAACTCAAAAATTGGTCTATACCAATAATTCTCCTGATGTTTTGAACCGTGTGTTCTATCATTTGTATCCAAACGCTTTTCAGCCCGATAGCGAAATGGATGCACGCTTGAAGAGTATTGCCGATCCTGATGGCCGAATGGTTACTAATTTAGGAACCAAAGCCGAACCAAATTATGAAAGCAGAATCAGCAAATTAGGCCCTGATGAAATTGGCTTTATCAAAGTGTCTTCTTTGCTTCAAGATGGGAAACAGGTAGCACATGAAACTCAAGGGACCGTCTTGATAGTTACTTTAAACGACCCGATTCAACCTGGAGGATCAACAACTTTTGACATGGTGTTTGATGCCCAGGTGCCATTACAAATTAGACGTTCTGGTAGAAACAGTAAAGAAGGTGTGGCATTATCTATGGCCCAATGGTATCCAAAATTGGCAGAGTATGATGATGAAGGTTGGCATGCTGACCCATATATCGCCAGAGAATTTTATGGTGTCTGGGGCGATTTTGATGTCAAAATTACCATCGATAAAAATTATACCATTGGCGGAACCGGCTACCTTCAAAACCCGAATGACATAGGCCATGGGTACGGAACCGAAGCGGTGAAAAAACAAAAAGGAAAAACCTTAACCTGGCATTTCAAAGCGCCAAATGTACACGACTTTACATGGGCTGCAGATCAAAATTACATCCATGATAAACTTCAGGTTGAAAACGGACCAATGCTCCACTTTTTGTACAAAAATTCAATGCCAGCAGAAAATTTAGAGAATTGGAAAAAATTACAGCCTATTACTGCACAGCTCATGCAATACTTTAGCACCCATATTGGTGACTATCCTTATGATCAGTATTCTGTGATTCAAGGTGGTGATGGTGGTATGGAATATGGTATGAGCACACTGATTGTTGGAGAAGGTTCCTTTAATGGCCTGATCAGTGTAACCGCTCATGAAATGGCACATAGTTGGTTCCAGTTTTTACTGGCAAGCAATGAAAGCAAACATTCATGGATGGATGAAGGCTTTACGAGCTATATTCAAGATAAGGCAATGGATGCTATCAGTGGAAAGAATAGCGATAATCCATTTAGTGGATCTTACCGTTCATATACAGCCTTGGCAAATTCTGACAGAGAGCAGCCACAAACTACCCATTCTGACCGCTATACATACAACCGTTCGTATTCTATTTCTGCCTATAGCAAAGGCTCCGTATTTTTATCGCAATTAGGCTATATTATTGGTGAAGATAACCTCGATAAAACCATCAAAAGATACTTTAAGGAATGGGCATTCAAGCACCCAAAACCAATGGATGTTATCAGAATTGCTGAAAAGGTTTCTGGACTAGAATTAGATTGGTATTTAATGGATTGGACACAAACGACCAACACCATTGATTACGCCATCAAAACAGCTGACTCCGAAGGTAACACAACAACAGTCACTTTAGAACGTATTGGACTAATGCCAATGCCTTTGGATCTGGAAATAACCTTTGCAGATGGTACAAAAACACAGTATTACATTCCCTTAAGAATGATGCGCGGTGCAAAACCAACACCTGGTGCAACATCGGTGTTGACCGATTGGGCTTGGGCATACCCAACCTATACGTTTGACATTCAAAAACCTAAAAGTGCTATAACGTCCATCACCATAGACCCTAGAGGTTATATGGCAGATGTCAATAGAGAAAATAATGTCCTGACCGTTAATTAAACTACGAACATACGTTATAAAAACCGCTTTTTAATAAAGCGGTTTTTTTTATTGACCAAACCTAATTACCTTTGATGCCTTATGGATCAGTCGTTTAAAAAAACAGAAAAACTTAAAAGCCAGAAGCTTATTGAAAAGCTTTTTTCTGATGGAAAGTCGGTTGCTGCATACCCCTTACGTTTAGTTTATATTAAGACCAGCTTTGACGATGCTGCAAAAATAAAGGCTGGCGTTTCAGTAAGTAAAAGACATTTTAAAAAGGCGGTAGACAGGAATAGAATAAAACGCTTGATGAGAGAGGCTTACAGGCTCAATAAATCGAAATATTTTAACAACATTCCTGATCAATATGCGTTTATGATCTTGTATACTGGGAAGTCGGACATAGATTTTAAAACCATTTCCAAAAAAATGAATACCTTAATGGACGTTTTTTTGAGAGAACAATCTAACCCTAAACCCTAAACTTTTTGAGACTAAGATTATGAAAAAGTTATTGACCAAAAAAATACTACTCCCTGTTTTTCTAGGGGTTTTATTTATGACCGGATCAGCATTTAAAAGTGATTTCTTTGAGATTGCCAAACAAATAGAAATTTTTACCACCTTGTTCAAAGAGGTAAATATGAATTATGTTGATGAAACAAATCCAGCAGATTTGATGGATACCGCTATTAAAAGCATGCTTCAGGATTTAGATCCTTACACCAATTTCTATAACGAGCAGGATGTGGAAGAATCCAGAATCAACAATACGGGAGATTACACGGGTATTGGAGCTAGCGTATTGACCTTAAAAGACAAATTAGTTATTGTTGAGCCCTACAAAGATTTTCCGGCAGATAAAGCGGGACTAAAGGCGGGAGATGAAATTATTAAAGTAGATAATACGGTAGTGGCAGACTTTAATGATGATGCTGGCAATTTGTTGCAAGGTGCCGCGGGTACTTCAGTAGCGGTCACTTATGTGCGTCAAGGTAAAACCTTAACTGCCACTATTCAGCGTGAAGCTGTAGAAATACATGCAGTGCCCCATTACTCCATGATCGATGAAAAAATTGGATACGTTGTATTGCGTAAATTCAATGAAAAAGCATCGTCAGAAACCATTACTGCGGTTAGGGCTCTAAAAAGTCAAGGCGCTAAACAAATCGTTTTGGATCTTAGAGGTAATTTAGGAGGCTTACTTAATGAAGCCGTAAACGTGACCAACATTTTTGTACCTCAAAACCAATTGGTAGTCACCACAAAATCAAAAGTTGACAAATACAACAAAACCTATTATACCCAAAAAGAACCCATTGATACTGAAATTCCTGTAGTGGTGCTTATTGATGGAAGAAGTGCGTCTGCCAGTGAAATTGTTGCAGGTGCTTTACAAGATTTGGATAGAGCAGTGGTGGTTGGCGCCAGAAGCTTTGGAAAAGGTTTGGTACAACGTCCTAAAGAATTGGTGTATGGCACGCAAATGAAAATTACCATCTCTCGGTATTACACTCCTTCAGGACGCTGTATTCAGTCATTGGATTATTGGAATAGAGACAAATCCGGTAAAGCCACACGTGTAAAAAAAGAAAACTATACAGCATTTAAAACCAAAAGAGGAAGAACTGTTTATGATGGCGGAGGCATCCAACCAGATATTGAACTTGACATTACTAAATTAAGCCCTATAACCTCAGCTATAGTTGATGAAAATCTCATCTTTGATTTTGCTACAGCCTATTATTATTCCCATCAGGTCAAGGATTTGAAAAGTTTTGAATTGACAGATACCGATTTCAAAGCTTTTAAAGACTTTTTAAAAGACAACAAGTTTACCTTTGAAACCAAGACCGAAAAAGCATTTGATGATGCAATGTTGGTTTCTAAAGAAGAAGCTTTGGATGGAATTATTGATTCTCAATACGCCAGTTTGGTAATGGCTTTAAATGCTTATAAAACAGAAGCCATTGACGATAATAAAACCCAGCTTATGGGTTTGTTGGCTGAAGAAATTGTAAAGCGTTATTTTTATAGAGAAGGGATGTATACCTATTACATTTCTCATAATCCAGAAATCAAAAAAGGAACAGACATACTCAAAAATCCTTCAACCTATCTCGGTCACCTTCAATAACATTCCTTACGTCGATTAGAAAATTAAATTGTTAAAAATTTAGTTATATTTAATTCTTTAAGTGAATACGTTATGAAAAAAATAGTCCTCATAGGTTTGCTTTTCTCCCATATAATTTGGGCGCAACAAGAATTGAAACATGAGGTGTTTTTTGAAACTGATGTCTTTGAAGTTCCCGAAAAAGAACACAGTAGACTTTTAATATTTCTTTCTGAAATTGAAACGCTAGATATTGAAAAAATCTCCATTTATGGGTTTACAGATGATAGAGGCAGTGAATCTTACAACTTAATATTATCTCAGAATAGAGCCAATAGCATTAAAACCATCTTCTCAAACAATGAGTTTGACGAATCTGTTATCACGAATGTAGATGGCAAGGGGAAAATATTATTAAAGCTTATAACAGAAGAAGACGTCAGTAAAATAAGAGGTTTGAATAGAAAGGTGGAGATTGTTGTGACACCAGTTTTCCCACCAAAACCCATTGAGGAGCCGAAACAAAAAACAGCAAAAGAAACCTTAGAAGGAAATATCAAAGCTGGAGATTATATTTTGCTTGACAATATTCTGTTTAAAACCAGTTACAGTTATTTGCTTCCAGAATCTTCAAAAACCTTAGAAGAAATCTCAAAAGTACTGCTCAAAAGAAAAGATATTTATTTTACCATTCAAGGCCATGTATGCTGCACACAAAACAGTAGAGATGCGATTGACAGAAAAACTAAAAAACGTAACTTATCTGTGGCAAGAGCTAAATATATTTATGATTATTTTGTCAAAAAAGGAATAGATTCCAAGCGCATGAAGTTTGTAGGGATGCGTCGTATATTTCCGCTGGGAGGAGAAGCAAAATATGATAGACGCGTAGAAATTCTGGTAACTTATGCGGGAGAAGATAATTAATCTTTTAACATCCCAATATGCGGAATACCGTCCTCTAAATACCCATCACCAAACTCCTTGAATCCTAGGTTATTATAAAACCTTATCAAATAGGTTTGCGCTGAAATCTTAATTTTGATTTCATTATACCTTTCTTCAATAGTATTTATGGAAGCTTCCATAATTTTGTTACCATATTTTAAATGGCGTTCTCCAGCTTTTACCAAAACTCTTCCAATACTTGCGTATTCAAAATAATCTTCTGGTTTAAAAATACGTGTGTACGCCACCAATTTATCTTCTTTGTAGCCTAGAATGTGTAAAGCACTTTGGTCTTTATAATCGATATCTTGATAGACACAATTTTGCTCCACCACAAAAATCTCACTTCGCAATTGCAAAATGGCGTACAACTCATCAATACTGAGTTCTTTAAACGTTTTTGTTATAATAGTTAACATGTCATCTTATAATTCGCCATCATTTTGATAATAGCATTAATGTATTTGTAGCTGCTTAATCTAATCCTGGACAATAATTTCCTTCGGATCTTCTTTGTTAAATTCTGGTTGGATATTGACATGGTTGATCTCAAATTGATCATGTAGTACCGTTTCAATAGCGTGTAAGATCTTATCAAATTCAGATAAACTTATGTCTTCCTTAAATTCCAAATGTGCTTCCAAATGCAGTTCGTCATCGTTTAATCCCCAAATGTGCACATGGTGCAATCTATTGACTTTAGGGATTTTGTGAACGGCCCTAACCACGTCTTTTATATCAATATGATCTGGCGTGAACAACATTAGCATTTTTGAAGATTTGATCAGCAAATCAAAACCAACCCAAATTAAATAGAGAGCAATTAAGAAAGTTAAGATGCTATCTACCCAAAACCATTGGTAAAACGTCATGAGCAAACCACCAATAAATACTGCAACACTAGCCATCATATCTGTAAGTAAATGGATGTAGGCAGAACGTATGTTCAGATTATTCTGTGCGTCTTTTTTAAGTAATAAAACGCTAAATCCGTTAGCAAAAATAGCAATCAATGCCAACCAAATCACTAAGGAAGATTCAATAGGCTCAGGATTCTGAAAACGCTTATACGCTTCAATAATCAAAAGAATGGCCACAATAACTAAGGTAGATGCGTTGATGAAAGCGGCTAAAATCTCAGCGCGTTTATAACCAAATGTTCTATGAAATGAGGCTTTTCTTCTGGACAATTTAGAGGCAAAATAACTCACAATAAGCGCTATCACATCACTAAAATTGTGCAGTGCGTCACTAAGCAAGGCCAAACTTCCTGAAACTAAACCGCCCACTATTTGCGCGGCTGTAATAAGGATGTTCAGCAAGATAGAAATGATTAAATTCTTATCCTTCTTATTAAGATGTGAATGATTGTAGCCCATGGATTATTGTTCCACAGGAATTTTTTTGATTCGATTTTCGTGACGTCCGCCTTCAAAAGGAGTATTCAAAAACGTGTCGACCATTTCAATAGCTTGTGGTAGGGCAACAAAACGTGAAGGAATGCTCAAAATATTCGCATTATTGTGCTGTCTTGCCAAGGCTACAATTTCTTTGGTCCAGCATAAAGCGGAACGCACACCCTGGTGTTTATTGGCTGTCATATTTGCGCCGTTACCGCTTCCGCAGATAATAATTCCGTAATCTACAGTCTTATTCTCCACATCCTTGGCAACAGGGTGTACAAAGTCTGGATAGTCTACACTGTCATTACTGTTGGTACCATAGTTATTGACCTCATAGTTTTTATTTTCTAAATGCTTCATAATGGCCTGTTTATACTCAGTACCTGCATGATCATTACCAATTGAAATTTTCATTTTTGTTGTGTTTTATTTTGTGCATAAAGTTACTAATTGCACGTAAATAAAAGGATATAATTATCCATCTATATAATGATCTAGATGGCGTTGTTAACAACATGCTAGGTTCTCTTCATTACGTGTTGATATCTTGTCGTTAAATACTAACATTAAAAATTTTATAAGTCAATTATTTTCACAATCAAGAATAGAAGTATGATATCCTAAAATTTAAGTCTTTTTTTTCTGTGTACTTATCATCATCAAAAGGAGCTCCTGTAAACATAAAAATGGAATAATGTTATCATGAAATCAGTGTCGAATTGAGTTATAAACAGTTGTTAACAACTGTTAAAATAAGCCTTAAAATCAGTACGTTTGATCCATATAACATGTTAACTACAGATTAACAAAATGTCAACTTTAGGATTACAAAGCAAAAGCTAAAAAAGTTAATAACGGTTATTAACACCCCATCATCACCATCATTTTTTTTTTAAATTTTAAAATAAAAGCTGATTATAATATATATAATTGTGCATAAGTGTTTTCAAATTGTGTTCTATTGATGAAACTCAGTGTTGAGTCATTGTATTTTAGAAACGATGCAATGTATTGAAAACAGGTAGTCCAACTCGTCCCACTGAATTAGAGACTTATTTTTTCACCTATTAGCTAGCCATGGGGATGTTTTCTCTGTTTAGAGATCAGTGCTTGCTGCGGCTTAGATATCTTATTGGCTTTTCAAATTGAAAAAATAGAGACTTTTCTTAAAATTGATTTAAAGTAAACATGCATTTAATATATAAACCTTAGCTTTGTAAAAACTTAATTGCCAATCTTCTCCTTAAATTGAGTTACAAATAACCGAATTTCGCTTAACTTTAGAAATTCAATATGATTACATTATAAATGACGAAAAAAAGAAGAAAGGGATCCTCAAACAAGATCGCTAACCTAACAAATACAATTCTAAGTATTTTAAAAAAAGATAGAAATCAATCTTTTAATTACAAACAAATAGCTGCCAAACTTGAGGTTGATGATGCTTCTAGCAGAAATCAGATTATAAAAAAACTTCAGGAGCTACTCGCTAAAAAGGAAATTGAAGAGACAGAGCGTGGCAAGTTCAAAGCCGTAATTACTACAGAATATCATACAGGAATCCTGGATATGGCCTCAAGAGGCTCAGGATACATTATAAGTGCTGACTTTGATGAAGATGTGTACATTTCATCTAACAATATCAATAAGGCCTTAAATGGCGATGAGGTTGAGTTCTACGCTTATAAACGCCGTAAACGTGGTAAGTTTGAAGGTGAGATCACAAACATCATCAAACGCGCTAAAAGCGAATATGTTGGTGTGATTCAAATTCATGACAATTATGCTTTTGTAGTGGTGAATGGTACAAAAATGTATACTGATATTTTTGTACCTATCAATAAAATTAATAAAGCTGAAAATGGCGATGTCGTTTTGGTATCTCTTGAAAGTTGGGAAAAAAGTGAAGATTCGCCTAAAGGTCAAGTTTTAAAAGTTTTAGGAAAACCTGGAGAGCACAATACAGAAATCCACGCAATTTTGGCAGAATATGGTCTGCCCGCTGAATTTCCTCAGGAAGTTGAAGACTATGCCAATACATTGGACACTTCAATTACCCAAGAGGAGATTGCCAAACGTCGCGATATGCGGAAAACCCTGACTTTTACCATAGATCCAAAAGATGCTAAAGATTTTGATGATGCTTTATCTTTTGAAGTTTTGGATAATGGTTTATATGAAATAGGAATCCATATTGCTGATGTGTCTCATTATTTGCAAGAAGGTACCATTTTAGATGATGAAGCTTATGAACGCGCTACCTCCGTATATTTAGTTGATAGAGTGGTGCCGATGCTTCCTGAAGTACTTTCCAATAGTGCGTGTTCATTACGTCCACATGAGGAAAAATACACATTTTCTGCAGTGTTTCAAATGAATGAAAAAGCTGAAGTGAAAAATGAATGGTTTGGAAGAACCGTGACTTACAGTGATGCTCGATTTGCTTATGAAGAAGCACAAGCCATTATTGAAACCAAAGCAAATCAAATTCCAGAAGACGTTTCCATTACAGGAAAACCCTATGTAGCTGATCAGAAGGTGGCAGACGCCATTTTAAAAATGGATGAGATGGCAAAAGTTATGCGCAGTAAGCGTATGAGAGATGGCGCCATTTCGTTTGATAAAGTAGAGGTGAAGTTCAATTTGGATGAACAAGCAAATCCAATTGGGGTGTTTTTTAAGACCAGTCAAGATGCCAATAAACTGATTGAAGAATTTATGCTGCTTGCCAATAAAAAAGTTGCCGAATTCATAGGCAAAAAATCACCTAAAAAAACCTTTGTATACCGTGTTCATGATGAGCCCGATGCTACTAAGTTGGCTGCATTGCAAAGTGTCGTTTCTAAATTTGGATATAAGCTTAATTTAAAGGATCGGAATAGTATTTCATCCTCCTTAAATGGATTATTAAGTGAAGTCCAGGGTAAAAAAGAGCAGAATTTGGTAGATACCTTGACCATTAGGACGATGAGTAAGGCTGAATATACAACACATAACATTGGCCATTATGGTTTGGCGTTTGATTATTACACGCATTTTACCTCGCCAATCCGTCGGTATCCAGATGTTATGGTGCATCGCTTATTGCAACAGTACCTTGACGGCGATAAATCAGCCAGTGAAGCTATTTACGAAGAGAAATGTAACCATTCCAGTAACATGGAAAACCTGTCAACCAAGGCAGAGCGTGATTCTATAAAATATATGCAAATTAAATTTATGGAAGACCATAAAAATGAAGAGTTTGTGGGTGTCATTTCTGGTGTGACTGACTGGGGAATTTATATAGAAATTGTAGCGAATAAATGTGAAGGCATGGTTTCAGTAAGAGACATGAAAGATGATCATTATGAATTTGATGAGACGCAATACGCACTTGTTGGTAAAAAATCTGGTATAAGTTACCAGTTGGGAGAAGAAGTCGTAGTCAAAGTAAAAAATACAGACTTAGTAAAAAAACATCTTGATTTTACCCTCATTGGAAAACCTGAAGTCGTAACGTTGTAACAATTTTGGATTGTTTTATACTCATGTATTAAAACCAACACAAATGATCCTTACAACAACCAACACCATTGAAGGCTTTAAAATTATAGAATACAAAGGCATTGTATCTGGCATTTCGGTCGATATTCAAAAAATGAAAATGACCTTTAACTTAGAAAAATATTACCAAGGTATTGCTGAAAGTATGAGCACTGTTAAGGAACAGGCATTTCAACAATTGCAGGATAACGCCAAAAAGTTAAGCGCTAACGCTATTATTGGTATTAAGGTGGATATTGAATTGACTGCAAGCAATTATGTGGCAGTTTCTGTTACTGGTACCGCAGTGTTCGTGGCCTAAAATTTAAGTTTTATATATCAGTATCAAAGATTCAAACTAGTTTCAAAATATTAAATTGAGGCTAGTTTTTAAATTAACATAGCTTAAACCTCTAAAAAAAATAATTATGAAGATAGTATTGATGATAGTGTCACTTTTTTTAGGTTGTACATAGCCTAGCCCAAGAAGGCATCGAAAAAAACATTGGAGATTTTGATGAACTCAAAGTCTATGATTTGATCAATGTAACCTTAGTCAAATCTGATAACAATAAAGCCATTATTTCAGGGGACCATAAAAGTGATGTGGAATTGGTGAATAGTAATGGTACTCTTAAGATAAAAATGCGTCTTGGTGAAAAATTTGATGGTAATAAAACTAATGTAACCTTGTATTATAGAGATATTCAAGTTATTGATGTCAACGAAGGCGCATACGTAACTTCTGAAGATACCTTTAAACAGTATGAGATAGAATTGAGAGCTCAAGAAGGAGGTGTCATAAAATTGATGTTGGAGGTGAGTGAAAATGAAGTAAAGGCCGTTACAGGGGGTCAAATTGAAGTGTCAGGTAAAGCTTTAAGACAGGATATTTCCATCAATACAGGGGGAATATTCAATGGAAAGACTTTGGAAACAGAGTCAACTCATGTGGCTATTAGAGCAGCCGGAGAAGCACATATCAATGCCTCAAAATTGGCGGATATAAAAGTAAGGGCTGGAGGGGACGTTTACATTTACGGTAATCCAGAAACAGTAAATGAGAGTAAAGTGTTGGGTGGACGTATTAAGCGCATGAATTAAATAGTTATAGTTAATCTTCATTTATAGGTGTTTGAATTTGAGTAAATACATTGTATCGATCATTTTTTTGACGACCTCTAAGATCCATTAAAAATATAAATTTACGTAGCTTTGTTGAAACACAAGTTTTATGTTTGACGACATTCTATCGGCCATTCCTTTTGGTATTATACTGGCATTTACTATCGGTCCGGTGTTCTTTGTACTGCTAGAAACTAGTGCCACCAAAGGATTTAAAAGCGCACTTATTTTTGATTTGGGAGTGATGCTTGCGGATATCTTATTTATTGCCGTTGCTTTTTTTAGTACCAATAAATTGCTTGATAAAATTAAGGATGATCCAAACTTTCTTGTGTTCGGAGGTGTCCTATTAGTGGTTTACGGTATTATCACCTTTACTAAGACTTCAAGATCATTTCGATCTATCGTTAGAGAATACCACAAGGTTGAAATTCAGAAGAATTATGGTAAACTGTTTTTAAAGGGTTTTTTGCTGAATTTTATCAATATTGGTGTTCTGGTAGGATGGTTAGGATTTATAATTATTGCCAACTCTTTTACTGATTCTAAAGGTGGGGTGATTGTTTTTCTAAGTACAATTCTGGTTACTTATTTTATTATTGATCTTTTTAAGATTCTTATTGCTAAAAAGCTTAAAAATCAACTGACACCACGTCGTATTTTTAAGGCAAAAAAAATCATCGCTTTAGTCATATTAGGTTTTGGAATTTTACTTTTGTCCCAAGCGTTCTTCCCTCATGAAAAGGAATTACTTAAAGACCGTTTAGAGCATATTAATCCGCTGAATTAATAACTCCTTTTAGAACGCTGATAACCCAGATTTTTTATGATTTTCAGTGATTTGTTTCTGCTAGTTATTTATTCATAGCGTTCCCTTGTTACAACACAAATAATAAGATTCTCTAATAAATTTTATGTAATCTCAATGCACGCCTATAACAAATCAGTATCTATCGGCACAATCAGCGTCATCAGCGTTCCATTATAAAATTTCAGAATACAAAATCCCATTCCTGAATCGTTCAGACTTTAGGTTTTTGAGGCATCAAGCGTCCCGACGCATCTGGAGAACTGCTGTAGAAGGTTGTCTACTTTAATCAATTTTTTATAAAGATTTGTAATAAAAAAACCCCCAACAAAAGTTGAA
>NZ_LZRN01000004.1 GCF_001678675.1 Gelidibacter algens | reverse complement strand
GACCTCTTTTTTTATACTATATTTTGAAAACTACTAGTAAAATGTAGCTCTGTTGTCATTAATCTCTGCAGCTTCTTTTAGAGCTTCATAAGCTTGAGTTTGTGCTGAGTTCATTTTTGATGTGTTTAAACGGTTGGCGATAGCTTGATAGTTGTCCAATTTAGGAGCACCTGTCTTTTTAGTCACTTCTACCATAAACACACCTTTGTTGCCGTCAATTAATTGAGAGGTCTGACCTTCTTTTAATCCAAAAGCAGTTCCTACAACCTTAGGCTCCAAACCTGCACCTGAAAGGGTTGGGTTCTTCATGTTTACAGCAGTTGCAGTAGATACCGGTACATTTTGATTCTTTGCAACAGCATCTACAGTTGCAGCAGAAATTTTCTCACGGATCATTTTTGCTTTTTTCTCTTTTCTGATTTCAGGAATCACAGTTGCTGAAGCAGCCTCTGGCGTCATCAATCCTTCTTTGTTGACTGAAGTTACCTGAACAACAGCATAACCTACACCTGGGATAGAGAAACGCTTATAATCACCTACCTTGGTTCCGTTTTCAAAAGCCCATCGTACAATAGCTCTTTGACTACCCAATCCTGGGATATTCTCCTCAAGTTCTTTGATATTATTTACAGGTTTAACTTCTGCATCGTTTTCTTTTGCCACATCTTGAAAATCTTTATCCTGAAGTGCGATTTCAAATTTTGAAGTACGGTTAAAAACATCATCAACTGTATTTTCTGAAGGCTCGATGGCTTGTGCAAGTGTTGCCACTTTAACCATACGCTTCTTATCTGTCTGATCTAAAATTTCAATTACGTGAAAACCAAAATCGGTTTTGATCACGGCAAGATCTCCTTTAGTGTTTTCAAAAGTATAATCTCTAAATTCTGGCACCATTGAATTGTAAGAATACCAATCTAAAACCCCTTCTTTCTCATTACTGACCTTGTCAACAGAGAAATCTAAAAGATCAACAAATTTTGAACGGTTACCTTTAATAATAGTCAACAAACTATCTGCAGTAGCCTTTGCTTCTGCTTCTGTTTGAACCGTTTCAGCATCTGCGGCACGAGATCCTACAAAAGGAATCAATAAATGTCTTGATTTTACAGAATCTGGCATAAATTTTTCCTCAACCACCTTAGTGATCTTGTACATATTATTGTCTTTATATGGCCCATAATACTGCCCAACATTCAAATTGAAAATACTATCCTGTGCCACATCTGGCAAACTTGATTTTGTCAAATAATTATTGGTGTACTTCACGTCAGAGTTGGCGTTGATGAAACCTTCAATATCTTTAGTTGCTTCTAGGCCAACTATAGTGTCATTCAATTTTGACACTTCATTGTATTCTACTCTTGTGTTTAACATGGAAGCCACATTATCCTTAACAGCATTTTCATCTTCTAAGGACGCAGACTCTGTAAATTGTACAAAATTGATATCTCTTGAAGCGTCAACTTCAAACTTCTTTTTGTGTTTATTGATATAATCTGAAATTTCAGATTTAGAAACCTTAACCGCACTGTCGTCAATTGAAGAATAAGGCACATTTACAAATTTCATATCCACAGTGGCACTTTCCATTGTGTACTCTACCTCTGCTTCAGCAAGCGTTGCACCAACTCCAGCTTTGACCATGCTAAAATAAGCCTGCTCTTTTGCAGCAACAGCTATTGAGCTTTCATTACTCACCCATTCCGCATAGTTGATTTGGAAGTTTCCAAGCGGTGCTCTCTCTGGAGCGATCGCTTTTAAATTGGCAATAAACTCATTTAATCTGTTCTCGTCAAAAATACCTGCTTCATTGGTAAATTCTGGGAACGTTGAAAAATTGTTTCTCAAAAGATTTCTCATTTGATCTTTTTCAACAGAAAGACCTAAACCTTCAAATTGATTTTCCATAACAGCACGTCTCACTTCCTGGTCCCATACTCTGTTCATTGTTTGGGTGGAAGTTGCACTAGGACCCATTTGGCGTTGCATGTTTTCAACACGGCCCATAAAGTCATCACGTTTAATATCAGTGCCATTAATAGTGGCAATGGTATCTTGCGAAGTCCCAAAAGCACTGCTGTTTCTGAACAGGTCAGAAAGCACAAAAGCGAATAATGCCAAGGCTATAATTACAATAAGAAAAATTGAGCGTTGTCTAATTTTATTTAAAACTGCCATTATGTTGTATAAGTTAGAAAATATAAGTGCGCGAAAATACCAATTTCTATCAAATAATAAAAGTAGAATACTACTTTATTAAATTATTAGTGCATTGTGTGCTGCTGATCTTTGGTAATGACCTGGAAGTATCTCGAAAATGAGGTGTTTAGAAGCAAGTTAGGGATTGGGGTATTAGGTTTGGGGTTTGGGGTTTGTAACACGTCATTGGCAATCAATTTAGACATTAGATACTGCCAACTGAACACTGAACATTGAATACTGAACACTGAACACTGAACACTGAAAACTGCCGACTGCCAACTGAACACTGAAAACTGAAGACTGAAAACTAAACCCTAATCCTCATCAAGTACCCGCAACGATACAAGGTCAATCTTTGTTGTGGACACCTCTAAAATGGTAAATAAATATTTTTCAATTTGGACTTGATCATTGACTTGCGGAATCTCTTCGGTTTCATCAACGATCAATCCTCCTAAAGTTTCATAATTTTCACCTTCCGGAAGATTTAATTTATAGACCTCATTGATATAGTCGACTTCAAATCGTGCCGAAAACTTATAATTTTCATCGTCTATTTTTTCTTCAATCAATGCTATCGTATCATGTTCGTCTTCAATCTCTCCAAACAATTCCTCAATAATATCTTCTACGGTAATAATGCCTGACGTTCCACCATACTCATCAATCACCACTGAAATACTCTTTCGCTTTTTGGTCAGCACGTTCAGCACATCTTTTACCAACATCGTTTCTGGCACAAACTCGACACCCATTACTACTGATTTGATATCTTTAGGTTTTTTGAACAACTCAAAAGAATGGACATACCCTAAGATATCATCTACCGAATCGTTATACACTAAAATCTTTGACAATCCGGAAGAGGTGAACAGCCCATTCAAGTTTTTAATGGAATCATTGATATCAACGGCGATAATTTCAGTACGAGGCAACATCACTTCTCTCGCCTTGACTTCCGAAAAATCAAGGGCATTTTGAAAGATCTGGATCTCACTGTCAATTTCATCATGTTCTTCAACAGACTCCATTTGCTCACTGATATAGTTTCCCAGTTCTATTTTTGTCATCACCAGATGTACATCATCTCCACCCGTTTCAAAAAAGCGTTTCAAAATCATATTGGAAATCCAAATCACAAGATCTGAAACCCATGAAAACAAGCCGTAGAAAAAGTATGCAGGAACTGCTAATATTTTGAGAAGTGAATTGGCATAAATCTGGAAAAACACCTTCGGTAAAAATTCGGCAGTAATTAAGATCAGTAAGGTTGAAATGATGGTTTGGGACAAAAGGCTCAAATCATTCAACAGGTAGTTCAAAAAAACATAGTCTGTGGGCAATAGGGATTTGAACCAATTGACCAACTTATCGCCCATTAAGAAGCCATAGACCACCAAAGCAATATTGTTACCAATAAGCATGGTAGCTATAAACTTAGAAGGTTTAGCAGTAAGTTTTGTAAGTGTTTTGGCTAGAAAATCATTTTGCTTCTTAGCAATTTCTATGTGGATTTTGTTGGAAGACACATAGGCAATCTCCATGCCTGAGAAAAAAGCAGATAAAATGAGGGACACAATAATGATAAGGGCATTACCGTCCATAAATTATTGGTTGTTATTCATTTTTTTTCTGAAATGCTTTTTGAAAAAATACATTCCCACGGCCAAAACCGCAAAAAACAAAAGCATATATGCTTTACCTCTATCTTCATTCCACAACCTAACGGTTTCATAAATAAAGAATATGGCGATAAATAAATAAATGTATTGAATAATTTTTTGAAGCATTTTAATGAATCATTTTAATTAAGCGACAAAGATAGCTAATTATTTAGCTGTACTTAAATTTAAAATAATGGATTTGCCGAGCGGAAGAAATGTTGCCACTGGCACCTGATTTTACTGAGACGTATCTTCTTCTAAATATACCGTACTGGTAACCTCACTAATACCATAGCTGGTAAAGTCACGGTTAGAATCAAACGCATTTCCGGTCACGACTTTAGTTGGAGATACGTATTTTACGGGTTTGTTGGAAAACACCCAATCGCGCTTTTGATCATAAAACAGTTGTTGTGCAAAGATCGTATCTTTAGTTTCTGTAGTAATACGCACATTCCCTCTCAAGTCAATCAAATCCGTACCGTTATACACGATGGCATAATCAGCGACGATGATACTTTTCTTATTGAGTTCATCATAAAGGTTAAGGATAACGCCATCAGGAAATTCATTATAGGAAAATCCTCTATTGGAAAAATCCAACATTTTAGGACTTAGCAAATTTGCCTTTAAACGCCCGGAATCTGTATACTTAAGATTCATGTTTTCAGCAACACCTATGGGTTCGTTTTGAAGAACTCCAATTTGCTGGACCTCTTTAAAGTTGTTTTTGCATGAAAAAAACATAGTCACAGCAAACGCTGTGACTATGTTAAATATATAATATGATATTTTTTTTGTCATTAAATCTTTGGCACGGTCACACTTAAACCAATCCAACAAGCAATTCTTATGGTTTCGCCAGAGTTACCCAATCCAAAGATATCGCTTTTTTGTGGTGCTTTACCCTCAAAACTTCTAGCCAACTCTTCAGCATAAGATCTTAAATTGGCATCTACTCTACCAGCTTTTCTAGCTTCGGCAGCTGCCAACCAGAATACCGCTCTCTTGTTAAAATTGGTATCGCCACAGTTGTTGGCACTAGCCGCATACATGTTCGCAATTTCAATATGAGCTCTCCCATTAGATGGGTTTAACTCTAAAGATTTCTGGAAATAAGATCTTGCAGAACCATAGTTGCCTTGAGATTTTAAACTTTTACCAAAACGCATGGCCAATTTAGATTTTGTTAATGGGTCTTTTTCAAGATCATAAGATTGGTCCAAATAAGGCTTTGCTTCTTTTTCCTTGCCTTGTGACATCAACAAATTGTAAACAAAGTATTTGGTGTCTGCTGATGGTGAAGACGCATCATACGCTTTTACCAAGTCAATATATAGCGGATCATCTGTACACTCTTTATTGTACATTCTGTTAACCGCACGTTTTAACCATTCAGAATCACTCTTAAACTTATCGAAATCTCTTTTGTATAATGGCACTAACACCTCACAATTGGCTAATTTACCAAGCTTACTGTCAATACTACCTGATATTTTTTCATAGGCCTCCAGATAGCTTTCGTATTGTTTTTTATACTGCGCTTCCTTTTTGTCCAATTCTGTACCAGCTTCTTCCTTTTCAACAAGTGGATTCAGCTTTTCGGTATAATTGTCAATCTCCTGATTGATCTTTTCACTAACATCGTCATATTTATTAAAGACATCCAATACTTCTACCTCCTGGGCATCATGCATATCAACTATAGTTGAGAAATAAACATACAAGCCTTTTGGATTGGTAAAGCTTTTAGGCTCTTTCTTGTAAAGTTCATCAAAAGCATCATACACCTGTTTATTGCCTAAACCTAACGCTTCTCTTTCTTCATACTTTAACAAGGTTTTCTCCTGTAGGATATCTCCAACGTTGTATTTATCTGGGAAATTTGCAAGACCTTCATCCCAAACCTTCATCAAATCATTGACAAAATCAACTCTTTCAGTTCCTGTTGCTTTCTCAATTTTGTCTTTCAGAATTCTTTCACCATAATAATAAATGGCGTAATTAAATTTTGGGCATTTGTTACGAAGCTTCATAAATGGCTCATAGGCTTCATCAAACTTTTTGCTTTTGGCATTATCGCTCATTAACGTTAAGTTGAGCATGCATTCCTCATCTTGTTGTGCAAAACCAACATTGAAACCCATAAACAAAGCAAGTAGGATTAAAGTAACTCGTGTTTTCATCGTTTTAAATTTATTCAGTTAATTATATTTTCTTTTTTGGAACCATCGATCATTTAAAGATAAACTAATTTGCAAATTCATAAAATTTTCTTCAATTAAATTTGCCTTAGTTGTACCCCTCTTTCCGAACTCAAAACCAATGTTGGCATTTGAGAAAAGATTTCCAACTGGTAACCCAACTCCAAAAGATATGCCAAACTCATTAATGGTCTCATTATTGATCTTCAGCCCTGTGTTTTCAAAGTTCACACCAGCCCTATAAACTATTCTTTCCCAATAACTTGAGAACGAGTTGTAGTTCGGAATATAAAATCCGCCCAATGCAATCGTAGAAGCATCAATAAACTCAGCATTACTAGCCGTAAAAATAGGATTTTCAAATTCGCTCGTCTTTTGAAAGGTGTACTCTGCCCCTGCGAACCATTTTTGAGGTTGGCCAATACCCGCACCAAATGAGAATTTGGATGGGAGGGTTAAGTCTGTCTTTTTCAAGTTCTGACTTTCCAAATCGGCTTGAATCGTATTAATAAGAATTTCCTGCTCTGTAACAACATTTACAACAACGGATGAGAAGAAACGCTCATTTTCAGATTTGATGTTACTTTTTGGCATGTAGGTTAGGCCTGACGTTAATTGCAATTTATCAGTAACCATTGTTTTGTAGCTCAGTCCAAAATTGAGATTGACACCACTCAAATTAGAGCGGTTGCTTTCTTTGGAAAAATATTGTAAAGGCTCTCCATTTACATAAGCAAACTCGAGGGCACTATTTTGGATGTTTCCAAAATTGTAGCTCGCATCAACACCCACGCCCAAACTTGGTGTAATTTGGTACCCCAAACCTATAAATGCCTTATTGAGTCCGCCTTCACCTTTATAACGATTGTCTAAATTGCCTTCATCGTTTCTGGACTCCAATTTATAACCCACTGAAGTGTAAGGCAACAAACCAAATCCAAAACCAAATTTACCAATGGGCACCGAAAGCGCTAAATAATCAAAGGTTGTAGCATTGGTTTTTTGACTCTCGTTATCAGTCTTAAGCGTTAAATTGCTAGAGCTTCCACCAACGGTAAATTTAATGGGCCGACTTTCATTATTGAACATTTTAAGATTGTTACCAGCATAACCAGCAGGATTGCGGAGGTTAACGTGGATGCTGTCAGTAAAGAAACTTAAGCCTCCCATACTCCTGTTTTCAACTGTCCCTTTAAATTTTAAACTTCCAATGCCGTAAAATGAATAAGGAGATGCTGTGCCGTTTTGCGATTGCGCTTGAAATGCGAAAACGGTGATGAAAACTATTACAAGTTTTTTTATCATTAGTTTGTATTAAATTCTAAAATAAAGTTTAAACCCTCTAAAAGAAAATTCGAGTTGGCAAATATGCTATTTTTTAATTGCTTTGACAAGAAATTGACATCCCCTCCTGTTAAAATAACTGTTAAATCTGGATATTTTTTTCGATAATCGTCAATGACGCCATCAATTTCTTTGATAATTCCGAGCACTACACCAGAGTGAATTGCTGCAGCCGTACTGTCTCCAGTAATGCTTTTTGGCATCTCAGTATCTAATAACGGAAGATTTGCCGTCAAATTATGCAGACTTTTATAACGCAACCGTAGGCCTGGAGAGATGGCGCCGCCCAGATAGTTATTTTGATGGGTAATAAAATCGTAAGTAATGCAACTTCCTGCATCTATAATCAAAACATTATGCTGAGGGTAGTGTTTTACTGAGGCTGCTACAAGTGCCATTCGATCCACTCCTAAAGTGGTTGGCGTTGCATACCGATTGTGAAACGGAAATTTCAAACTGGCATCCAATATGAGGACTTCCGTTTGTTTCTCGAGGCTTATCATGACCTCTTTTGGCAATCTTCCGACGGTAGCAAGGATGCATTTCTGAATCTTGGGATAGTTTTCAAAAATTTTTTTGTGGGTTTCTTCAAACTTTGAAATCTCCACAGTCTGTTTTTCCAAGAGTTTATCCTCCTGAAAAACAGCAATTTTGACAAGTGTGTTGCCTACATCAACAATTAAATTCATATCTAAAATAAAAGCAGTAAATTTACAAAAGCAATTTTTATATCTTTTATTTTTGCGAATAATAAAAATGCCTTTATATTTGCACCCGCTTGGAGGATTGAAATGTAATGTTTCAGTCGGACAAGTTCGCAAATATGCGACTGGTGCCTTAGCTCAGTTGGTAGAGCAAAGGACTGAAAATCCTTGTGTCCCTGGTTCGATTCCTGGAGGCACCACCATCAAAAACCCGAACAAAATGTTCGGGTTTTTTGGTTTTTGCTATTTCCGCCTTTCTGCTTTTTGGGGATCAAGTCAAAAAGTTGTGGGATTTTAAGGCTGTGCTCCCAATTCCTCCGAGGCTTCGGAACTAAAAACACCATAATCATTCCCGTCGATTGGGGAAGACATTTTGTTTTGAATATTGGTTTTAAAAACATGCAAAGCATATTTATTATAAAGTGACCTTCTTTTATCTGCTCTTGATAGGCTTTCGTTTTATATTTTTAGTACTTTAGAAGACTCAACAAAATAGCTACAAATGGATTTCATTAAAAAATTAGGCTTTCCAAATCTCCTTATACTTGCACTTTGTCTCCTTATTATAGGGGTAGCTGAATATTTGTTTTTAAAAGGCGATCAACTCCATGCTATTTTTATCGGATTATGGGCACCAACACTTTTAGGCATTGTCATATTCATCAAACAAATCAAAAATGGACGCTAATGCTATTGTCTTCTGGTTTTCTGGATTTGTCTCCATTTGCGTTGTGATCTGGGCCATTGTGATTATTAGGGCCTATGATAAGGTGGACCGTGACAATAAGTGAGCACAATTAACTCAATTTATGTTCAAGAAGTTCTGAAACCTTTTTAGGGTCCCTAGTTATTTTTGACATGCCGCTAATCAAGTTCTAAAAGAATCGCTTTGGGGCGGATCATGATAAGCGCAATAGAAGCGCATTCTCCAAAGAAAACATCCCTCAGGTTTGCCCTCAACGCCCGTTCGTTTTCAACTCCACCATCCTAAGAATTTTTGGGTAATAAAGCCCCAATGCAACAGCTCTTACAATCACATAAAATATAAAGGCCGCCCATAATCCAGTATTGCCGTAGTAATCCACAAGAATCAACCCCAACCCAATAAAAGCAATTGACGCTATGATTGTGGCATTTCGCATTTCCTTACTTCTTGTAACGCCAATAAAAACCCCATCCAGCTGAAAAGCGACAAAAGAAAATAAGATATACACCACGGCGTAATTCTTATAATTGGATGCGATGGTTTGCACCTGGATATCTTTGGTCAATAAAGGGATGACCATATCACTAAAAACAAATACCATCAAGGCCAGTAACACTGCGGTGGCCCCCGCCAAAACAGTTGATTGCTTCACCTGAAGTGTAAACGCAGCTTTGTCTTTTGCACCAAACGCTTTTCCGGCGAGCATTTCTACCACATTGGCATAACCATCCAAAAAAAACGCTGACAGCGTCACAAACTGCAATAACACATGATTGGCAGCAAGGGTATAGTCGCCAAACTTAGCGCCCTGATTGGCAAACCAAGCAAAACCACTGAGTAACGCCAGAGTGCGAATCATGATATCCACATTCACTTTAAACAAGGCAAGCAATTTGGAGCGATCTAAAATTTGTGCTTTCAATTCCCGGGCACGCTCATAAGGCCTTTTGATGTCGAGTTTTTGAAATAACACAACCCCAGCAAAAAACAAAGTCAGCCATTCTGCCAACATGGTGCCTAGGGCGATTCCCTTTACGCCCATCCCAAAACCCACAACAAAAGTGATATTAAACACGATGTTCAATCCGTTTAAAAACAGCTGTACCCAAAGCAATCGTTTGGTCCACCCCATTCCGATAAGCGTCCCCAAAAGGGAAAACGTAATTAATGTGGCAGGAGCTCCCCAAATACGGATATAGAAATACGCTTTGACCAATGCTTTAATCTCATCACTTGCACTCAGTAAATAGATAGATAACTCCCCAATTAACTTCTGCAAGATGACAAGGACCAGACCAATGGCGGCGCCAAGAAAAACAGATCGAAACACTAACGCATGAAGTTCTTTATCATCTTTTGTTCCGGCAGCCTGGGCAATAAATCCTGTAGTTCCCATTCTTAAAAAACCAAATCCCCAGTATACAAAACTAAAAATTAAGGCCGCTAAGGCAATCGCACCTAAAGCTGCCGCCGATGCCGTTTGACCAATTGCAGCAGTATCCACCAAACCTAAAAGCGGTACAGAAGCATTGGCAATGATAATGGGAATCGCCAATTTAATGATGTGTACATAATTACTTTGCTTCATTGGCCAAAGGAGTTTTCAAAAATCTGTTGAATACGTAGCAGTTTAAAACTGCGTAAACCTACTCATCTTTTACGGACAGCTTTATAGAAATCTCGTTTTTTATGGGTATTCATTCTCGTTTAAGTCTTAGTCTGGGCTCAAAAAATGATAGTTTCTAATGGATGATGAAAAGAAGCATCAGCAGGAGGTTTAAAATCCAAGGTATTGACACATCAACCCAAAATTGAAAAAAGATGAAATAACGCCAGAGACAATCATAGCACTTACAAACAGTGTGGCGAGAATGACAATTTTCTCTTTTGAATGATAATTAAAATAATTGAGCACTATTTGAAAACCCAACGCAATAGATTGGGCTAACAACAAGCGTTTAGCACAGTCGATAACAGGCTCTTTGAAATATAAAAAATAAGTGGCCAACATTATGATGATATACAGGCTGGTAATTCCAAACACTACCGTCTTTGGAAATCTGAATCTTTTAGAGTTTGTCATGATAACAGTTTTATTTCAAAGATAGTGAATCGGAAAGCAAGTGCACAAAGGATTGAACACGCAAAACGTTTCAAAAAATATCACAGATTATTTGAACTGTAATTTCGAGATGGAGATTCAAAGCGACAAAAGCTGCACGTCATCCCATATTGAACACATAAATAAGGCTATATTTAATACCTTGTCATGTTTTGACGGTCTTATGTTTTAAATTTGAAAATTACATTTACATCCGGTAAAACTGTTGTAACTGACTATTAACCCTCAATAACAGAAAACCAACAACAAACATCCAACATCAAAAAATGAACATCCTATACATCCACGGCCTTAACGGCAGCCTTAGTCCGGAAAAAGAAACTATTTTAAAACGCTATGGCACAGTACAATCACCCACTATTGATTATGAAAACAATCCTGACAGTATTCTATGGCTTTACGATACATATAAAGATGCCAAAATAGAGCTGATCATGGGCAGCAGTATGGGCGGATTTGCAGGCTATCACCTGTCCAAACTGTTACATCTTCCTGCCTTGGTATTCAATCCGGCGTTGGCCTCTAGGAGTGTGTTTCAAAACATACCTGATACTCCAGAAACTAACGGCTCTACCATTAGTATAGTTTTAGGAGCAAAAGACGATGTTGTAGATCCTAAAAGCACGTTGAACTTTTTGGGAGATGCGTTGATACACCGCCAAGATTATAATATCAGCATTCGGCATGGTTTGGAACATCGGATTCCTGTGCCCGTATTTCAGGAAGAAGTCACTTTGTTTTTTGAGCGCCTGACGAAACCTTCTTTTAAAAAGAAAAGGCTCTTTTTGGACGACATCAGAACCATCGACATGGTGTATGACAAAACCTTTGAATCTGAATTTGATCTCGTGAGAACCTATGATGCCTTTGTGGATTACATCATCAAACACGGTCTCCCCGATTTTATTAGTTTTGATAATGATTTGGGATTGGATGATGACGGCGCTCTAGCTCCAGACGGATTAGCCGCCGCCAAATGGCTGGTTTATGAATCAGATCTCGATTTACGAAACCTCCAATTTAAGGTCCATTCAGCAAATCCAGTGGCTGCAGAACAGATTCGTGGGCTATTGGGGAATTATATTAGGTTTTTGAATAAGTCGGGTAAGTAGAAGTATTTGTAAAACCTAAATAGATAGCTCATACCAACACAAATTCATCATTGGCTGAATGGATCATAGCATCTGAAATAAAATCAAATAATATTTTTGCACTATCTCGAAATGCTATGTTCACTCAACTCGTCTGAGTTTCTTAAGATTTGTGTACCTGAAGTATAATCAAATCAAGTAAGTTCTCTTTAATTGATCGTCTTTTTATATTCTAGCATATTAGCAATGAAGACATCTGATGGTATTTTGCCTATCCCGTCATTCCATTTACAAACACCTGAACAAACTCTCGCATCTTGTCTAAAATCCGTTCGCCAATTTCTCTAGCTTTCAAAATACTCGGCCTATTATCCAAACATTTAAAAACTTCATCCCTCAAAGGTTCTCGTCCTGATGATGAGTAACTTTCTATGAGGGAATTAAACTGTTGCTTATCCAAATGTTCTTCTTCACATAATTTTGCAAGTGCGAGTATTTTTTCCTCATGCCAATAAGTTTGGAATTCGTCTTCAATATCATCTGGATTATCAATTTTAGGCAGGTTTTCTTCAATAAACTTTTCTATCAACTCGCGTTTGCTTCGCAATTGAATATCTCCAGACAGCATATCCATAATGGCTTTTTTCTGTTGCTGCGCTTGTGCACCTGTGGATTGTTTTAGTTTAGCCAATAAATGAAGGATATATGCCACATTGATTTGGTCACGATGTATCAACTCCAATTCAAAATCGATATCATCAAGGATGGATGTCTTTTGCTTTTGGCGGTCTTGTTTTACTTTCTCGTAGAGGTCAAGATATTTGCTTTTATAATCTTCAAACTCTTGAGCTGACATGTCTAAATCTTGCCAATCAAAATCGGTGTAAGATTCCAGCACGTTTTTGGCACGCATGAGTTGACGGAAGGCTTGAATAAATGCAGCTTCGTCTTCTTCGCTCAACAAATCGTCCACACTTTGATAGCTTGGTGTGATTTGCAATAGATTCTCTAATGCTTCATCAAATTTCTTGGCAACATGTTCGTAAGGTGGTAAAATAATATCTTCAATCGCATCCTTATTGGAAAACAAAGTAATCGCTTCGTCAGTTGATTTTTTAAGGTTTCGAAAACATAGGATATTCCCTTGTGATTTCCGTTCCCCTAATATTCTGTTTGTTCTGGAAAAGGCTTGAATCAATCCATGGTATTTTAGGTTTTTATCAACGTAAAGAGTGTTTACCTTTTTAGCATCAAAACCTGTCAGCATCATGTTCACAACAAACACGATATCCAAACGGTCTTTTTCATCATTGAAGGAGATTTTCTCCCGTTCTTTCAGTCGCTTGCTGATGTCCTTAAAATAGCTCTCAAACAGCTGACTGTCCTTGGTAGAGAAACTCGTGTTGTACATGGCATTATAATCCTTAATGTAGGATTCCAGTTTGTCTCTTGTATGTTTAGTTTCGTAACCAGGTTCTGGTTCTTCAGTACCATAATAATCATCATCTGGCATATAATCCTTGGCATGTTCATCATCTTCATTGGTGCCATAGGTAAAGATGGTGGCAATGCGTAAGTCATGTTCGCCAGCCTCTTTTTTGCGTTTAAAAATATCGTAATAACTGATAAGCGTATCAATACTATTGACCGCAAAGAGTGCTGAATATTCCTTATTAAAAGTCTTTTGGTCATGATAGGCAATCATATAATCGGCTATCTTCTCCAAACGTCTTGGGTCTGCAAACACTTCGGCTTTGTCGATGTCTTCGACTTCAATATCGATGAAGGTGTTACTCTTTTGTTTGTATTTGCCTATGTATTCAATCCCAAATCGCAAGACGTTTTGGTCTCTAATGGCATCGGTAATCACGTATTTGTGTAAGCATTTACCAAAAAGGTCTTTGGTTGTGCGTTTGCCTAACTCATTTTTAGCTGCATTGTCTGCAAAGATTGGCGTGCCTGTAAAACCAAAGAGTTGTGCGTATTGAAAGTATTCGGTTATCTTTTTATGGGTATCGCCAAACTGCGAACGGTGACATTCATCAAACACAAATACCACTTTTTTATCCTGGAGATGTTTCAGCTTCTGCTCGTAGTGGTTTTTAGATATGGCATTGTTGAGTTTTTGGATGGTGGTCAAAACCAACTTGGTATCATCTGCCAATTGCTTCACCAATTCGTTGGTATTGCCAGTAACATCCACACTTCCTTTTTTGAAACTGTTGAACTCATTCATGGTTTGGTAGTCCAAATCTTTACGGTCTACCACAAACACCACCTTATGTACATTGGGCAAATCCATAATGATTTGGCTTGCCTTAAACGAGGTCAGTGTTTTACCAGAACCCGTAGTATGCCATATATAGGCATTATCATTGGTGGTTGCCACTTGCTGCACCAACTGTTCAACTGCAAAATACTGATACGGTCGCAAGACCATCATGATTTTATGGGTTTCGCTACGTACGATGTAATGCGAAAGCATTTTTCCAAACTGATTGGTATTTAAAAACGCGTCCGAAAACTCGGTGAGGTCTGTCACATTTTTATTGTGCACATCTGCCCAAAAGAAGGTTTGCTTGACCGACTGCATTTTGTTGTTTGCCAAATATTTGGTGTTCACGCCATTGCTGATGACAAACAACTGCACATACTGAAACAACCCATAATTACTCCAAAACGATTGGTGCTGATACCGGTTGATTTGATTAAAAGCTTCCTTGATTTCCAGACCACGACGTTTTAGTTCTATCTGCATCACAGGAATCCCGTTTGCCAACAGCGTGACGTCATAGCGGTTTTTATACGTGCCCTCTTGGGCGATTTGATTGGTCACTTGATAGTTGTTCCTACTCCACTGCTCCTTATCAAAAAACCGTACATAAAAATTATCACCATCATCCTTGACCAACAAAAAGCGGTCGCGCAGCATCTCTGCTTTTTCAAAGACTGTTCCCTTTGCCAAATGGTTGAGGATGTTGTCAAACTCTTTATCGCTAAAGCTGGTGTTATTAAAACGCTCTAACTGACTTTTAAGATTGCTCAACAAGTGCTCACCGTCTGGGATAGTAACACGCTCATAACCCAAGCCAACGAGTTGTTGGATGAGGTTGTGCTCTAATATGGCTTCGGGTTGATGCGTCATTCGCCCTCCATTTTTTGAACTTGCTCGAACACTTCTTGAGGTAATAATTTTTCGTAATCTTCTATAAATTTAATTATTTGTGTTGCAAATAAATTTACATATTCTTTATTATCAGACTGATTTGCCAGTTTATCAATAGTAAAGTTATCGCTAAAGCTTATGCTGTTTCTATCCTTGGTCAGAATGTATCTAACTTGTTTCCATTTGTTTGACAATTTGTTTTCTTCTTCAAGGTCTTTTAGTAAAGTTGAATTACCTGAATTATAAAGTCCTATAAACATTTTCCCCTCTTTATGACCTGCACCACTAAATGGTTCTACTCCAAAAAGAAATTGAGGACTGGGTTCACTTTTAAAATGAATCCAAAGTTGTGAATATTTCTCATATACCTTTTTGTCAATTGTAATGTAATACCTCTCTTTATTAATTCTATCTAATAATTCTTTCTTCAAGTCAATTCTAAAATTATTCCAAAGTCTGATAACCATTTTGTTGTAGTTGTCTGCTACGAAACGTGATTCTTCGAGATGCGATTTCATCACATCTAATAATTTCTTTTCCTGTTCTTTATTCAAAGTATGGGTCAATTTTTTAATTAATACAATATACTGATTTATGGCTTCTCTTAAGGTTGAAAAATTAGGCACTTCGCGTAAACATAATTCTAACCAATCAACGATATGGTCTTTATAACTTATTATATGAAAATCTTCACCAGATATTAATTTAAGCTTGCTATAATTTTCAGGTTCTTTAATTTTTAAAGCTAAATAATACACACGATTTTTACCTTTACAATGATTACAATAGCGCTGTATTTGAGCTTTTTGGTCAATAGCGTGTATTTTGTTTTCTATGCTTATGGTATAACCATTCTTATCTCTTAAATATATATCGATACGACCACCAATCGCATGCGCTCTATCTTCTCCTTCTTTTTCTTTAAAATCTATCCTACCAATATCCTCTTCGGCTTTAACGAATGGGTTATCTGTATCGAAAGGTTCTGCATAATTTATTGTGAACAGAAAGTGTTTTAAAAATACATCTCCCATTTGGTGAGAACCTTTTGGGTTTAAAAGCTCGGTAAGAAAGGCTGAATGAGTTTTATTTTCCCTCGTTTCTATTTTAAGTACTGAAAATATATTGAAATGCTCTCCTTTTGCAATGGTTAATTCATTGTTATGAGCCACAATTAACCCTGTATTGGAAAGCAAATGCTTGAGTGAGGTTTCGTTTACACTCATATTGAATTTCGTCTTGAAAAATTTTGAAGTTCATAGCTTGCTATGGACTCCTTTTTGTCTACTAAATCTCTAACTTTATTAATGACAGTCATGTAATCTTTATCATCATTCATCTGTGTCCAAGATACTACCGGATGAATGCTCAAGATTTCTTGAATTCGTCTATCCACAGGAAAATGTGGTGGCTCTGGAAAATGTCCTAAACACCATTGATATTTTAGATAGAGATTCAATATTTTTTGGCAGACTCCAAAGTTGAGTTGCCCATCGTTCAAAATATTATCAAAGCTTTTTGAAAAGTCACTTAATCCATAAATATTTTTAATATGCTGATGGTCTTCAACTGGTTTTTCATATTGTTCTAAATAAACATGCTCTATCAAGCCACGTAATTTATTCTTTAGTGCTCGTTTTTCACTTTCAGAAGGATTTCCTTTGTAGATATTTGCGCGTTGAAAAGCTGCACTAAAGGTTAGTGTCCAGATTTCGTTTTGTATGAAGTTGTTTTTCATGGTTTATTTTTAATTATAACCGTCATTGCGAGGCACGAAGCAATCTGTATGTTGAAACTCTCTTTTCTTTGTTTAGTCAATATACATTAGGCATTTAGTTTCATTTAACAGATTGCTTCGTCGCATTTATAATGTCGTTTTAATTTTCATGTTTTGTCTGCGCTCCTCGCAATGACGTCTCACGTGTACTCCTCGCAGTGACGAAATTAGGTCGCAATCACTATTCATCATCATCATCATCATCATAATCATCATCATCTCCAAATTCTTTTTTTAACTCATCAAATAAGTCCTTCCATTCAGGATTGATACTGTTTATCAATGCTTCCTTTTTGGCTCTACTCCCGCCCTTTAATTGCTTTTCGCGACCTATTGCATCGCCTATCATTTGAAAGGCTTCGTAATATACTAATTTATCAAGATTATATCTTGCAGTAAACGATTTTGGGTCGTGTTTGTCTTTATGTTGCTGAACTCTTTTAACAATAGTTGATGTGACACCTACATATAATGTTGTGTTGTTTTTGTTGGTAAGTATGTAAATGAAGCCAGGTTTCATGTTTTATTATTTAGCGTCATTGCGAGCCACCCAAGCCGTCATTGCGAGGAGGCACGACGAAGCAATCTGTAAGTTGCAACGACCAATTCTTTCATTCAGTCACTCCTCTCCCTGCCGTCATTGCGAGGAGGCACGACGAAGCAATCTGTTCCAATGCTGTCATTGCGAGCCAGTCATTGCGAGGACGAAGGACGAAGCAAACTCAAGCAATCTGTATGTTGAAACTCTCTTTTATTTGTTTAGTCACTATACATTAGGCATTTAGTTTCATTCAACAGATTGCTTCGTCGCATCATACTGTCGTTTTAATTTTCAAGTTCTGTCTGCGCTCCTCGCAATGACGACGTCTGGCGCAATGACCGTTAAACAAACATCCCCTGCAACAACCCTTTTTTAAACGCTTGCGTTTTGTCTATTTGTTGCGTGATGGTTTCTATTTTGCTATCAATCGCTGATAGGTAATTGGCTATTTTTTGTTGTTCTTCCTTGCAGGGTAATAAAATTTTAAACGTTTTATATTCCTCCGCATTTATACCAGGTTGTCCTGACCTCATTGACATAATTTTAACCCATTTATTATATTTACTTGTTTGAGTTTGTAAATAAACGAAAGCCGGTAGTGCTTCCTTAATGTGGAATCGAATTAAGAAACCGGCAAAATATAGAATACCGTCTGGAAGACGATACAAATAACTTTTACCAACGCTTGCCCCTGTTCTTGCAAATAATATATCTCCTTCTTTAACTCTAAATTTAACTTCAAGTAATCCATTAGGCGAAGTAAGTTTATCAACATTTAACCCATTTGAAAACTCATCAATATCTGTGATTCTTAAATATTTATTTTGACCATCATAGGTAGTTGCTGCGGCATTCATGCCATATGATATATTAGAACTAATATCTCCCAACTTCTGCTCCTCCCAATCCCCATAATCCTTCCCATCATCATCCTTAAACCGCAACTTTTGAGAAAACAACTGTTGCATCACGCCCTTTTTGTAGTGCTCTAATAGGGTTTTCTTGGTGTTGAGCTGTTGGAGTTTGCGGTCTATAGCGGTTAGGAAGGTGGCTATTTTTTGTTGTTCTGGGAGTTGGGGAAGATTAATTTTTAATCTATAGAAATCTCCATGATTTAAATCAGGAATTGTTGATGTTCCAGCTAATTTAAGAATTGAATGCTGTGTTTTATAATCAGTTAAAAAATAATACATGAACCATTTATCTAATAGTGAGTCAAGTTTTATTTTAAAAAAATTATTGTGAAAAGCACCTTTTACACCAGTAACCACTTGTCCTGTATTGCCAGTTCTTGTCATTAAAATATCATCCTCAACACACAGAACGGATTTAGGTGCATTCTTAATAAAATATTTTTTAGCTGAACCTGCTCTTAAAACTTCATTTGTAATGTAAAACTGTGAACCTGCAAATGGTTCAGTAAATCTTTCAGATATAGCTATTTGCAAACCTTGATTTATTTTTGTTAAATCACTTAACTTTTTCTTTTTCCATTCACCATCAAACTCCTTAAACCGTAATTCAGGTATTAAAGAAACAGATTGCTTCGTGATGGTTATATTTAATGATTTAGGTTCATTCATGAGATTGCTTCGTCGCTTGGTGTATTCGTTTTAATTTTCATGTTCTGTCTGCGCTCCTCGCAATGACGCTCTGATTTCAAAACGGTGTATCAATTCCTAATTGTTTGCAAAAATCGGCAATAGCAGCATCAGTGTCATTAATGTCGTGTTCCAAGGCTTGTAATTCTTGTGACACGGCTTGCAAATCTACAGGCTCTTCTTCTTCAAAGGTATCTACATAACGTGGAATGTTAAGGTTATAATCGTTTTCTCGTACTTCATCCAAGGTGGCGACATAACTGTATTTGTCTTTGGTTTCACGGGTTTTGTAGGTGTCTATGATTTCCTCAATATGTTCCTCCAACAAAACGTTTTGGGTCTTTACCTTTTCAAAGTGTTGGCTGGCATCGATGAACAAGATGTTATCCTTGTGTGTGCGTTGTTTCTTCATCACCAAAATACAGGTTGGGATGCTGGTACCATAAAACACATTGGCAGGTAAGCCAATCACCGCATCGAGATAGTTGCGGTCTTCAATCAGGTATTGACGGATGTGCCCTTCGGCAGCACCACGAAACAACACGCCATGTGGTAAGACGCAAGCCATCGTGCCATTATCTGCCAATTGAAACACCATGTGTTGTACAAAGGCAAAATCGGCTTTGCTCTTTGGTGCCATCTTGCCGTATGCAGAAAAACGGTCGTCGTTGATGATGTTATCAGGTTTCCAAGTTGCCGAAAACGGTGGGTTTGCGACAATGGCCTCAAAACGCATGTCCAGATGTTTTGGGCTCGGATTGACAAGGGTGTCTTCGTTATAGATATCAAAACGTTTGTAGTGTACCTCGTGCATAATCATGTTCATGCGGCATAAGTTATAGGTTGTTGGGTTGCTCTCTTGCCCGAAGAATTCGCCCACTTCTTTCACTTCCTTTGCCACACGCAACAACAACGAACCCGAACCACAGGTTGGGTCGTACACGTTTTTCAGTTTGTTTTTGTCAACCGTCACCAGCTTTGCCAAGATTTTAGAGACTTGTTGAGGTGTATAAAACTCGCCTGCCTTTTTACCAGCACCAGAAGCAAACTGCCCAATAAGATATTCGTAAGCATCACCAAGCACATCGCTTTCGGAGTTTTCCAAATCGAAGTCGATGGTTTCTAAATGCGACAGGACTTTAACGATGAGTTCGTTTTTGGCGTTTTCGGTCTTTCCGAGTTTACTGCTCGTTAAGTCCAAATCTTCAAACAGGTTCCCGAAGTCTTCTTCGCTCTCGCTGCCCATCGTACTTTGTTCAATATTGGTCAAGACTTTCGAGAGGTCGTCCAAGATAAACTTGCTCTTGCCACCTGCATTGCCACGACGTGCCAACTCGCTAAAGAGTTCGTCTGGTCTTAAAAAGTAGCCTAACTTCTCCAATGAAAAGTCTTTGATGTTGTTGAGCAATAGGTCTTCTTGTGTGTGACCTTCTACTTGGTCATAAGTCAATCCGTCTGGTTCGAGGATTTCATTGGCATAAAGTTCCATTTTGCGGCTCAAGTACTTATAGAAGATAAAGCCTAATATATAATCTCTAAAATCATCGGCATCCATATTGCCACGTAGGTCATTGGCGATGTTCCAGAGGGTTTGTTTGAGTAGTTGCTGTTTTTGGTCTTCGGACATTTAGTTGGTTGAATGGTTATGTGGGTTGTAAAAATAGGGTTTCTTGGAAATTTTACACGAGAAAAAACTTGGATTGTATTTACACGTGCTGATAACAGCTTCCATTTGCACTTTTAGTTATCCGTCCATACTATGTTTCTGCCTGTATTTTTTCTATACATTTGGAAACAGCCACATTTGGGATAGCTCATTTTAATCTTGATTTTTTCTTCTTTTTGCTGCTCCGCCAGTCCCATGGTGCTATGGGCTTGGGATCTCGCCAAAGGCCTACTTTGGCATCTTTTGCCCTGTCTTCCAAATCCTGCAAGGCACTATCTTTGGAATATTTAACATAGTGCCACGCCAATCCATGTTTGACCAACTCATGGCATAAACTTAAAGCATCATCATAGATCACGTCACTGATATAGCGCTTATAGCGGTCTGTTTTTTGGATGTTGATGGTGACGGTTTTGCCAAAGATGGCGTTGGCTGTAAATTCCTTAGCACGTGCAGAAAAGGGCTGCTTTTTTTCTGGGCAGTCAATATTTGCTAAGCGCACTTTTACTAGGGTTGAATCTGACGTTAGGAGCTTAAACGTATCGCCATCCATGATGCCAATAACTTTGCCACTTAGGGTTTGGGAATTGGAAACTAACGTGCTTAAGACAAAGCATGCAACTAAAAATAATTTAATTGTGTTCATCCCTACATGACTTTGCTAGCCAAGTACTTTTGAACTTCATAAACGTCAATACTTTTATTGAATTTTTTACTTACTGAGGGTATGTTTTCGCTTGAGATCCAAATTTTCAATTCGGCATCCAAATCAAAAGTCCCTGATGTTTCTAAAGAAAACCGTGAGATGCTTTTGTACGGAAGGGATTTGTATTCTATTTTACTCCCAGTCAACCCTTGCACATCTATGATGATCAAACGTCTATTGGTGAACATAAACACATCTCTAAATAAGGTAAACCCTAATTCTATTTGCTCAGTGTCGATTAAAAGACGTCTGTATTTTTCACTTAATTTTTCTGCTGAAACTTCACTGGCGTTTCCCAATAGTTTATTTAAAATTCCCATGGCTTAGAGTTGTTGATTTGGTTTTTAACCAGCTACTAACTTACTGCACATTTACTGAAATTGCTAGTTTTGAGTTTTAAAATTCACAAACAACATTCCTTTTATAATTTTCGCCAGCCTAAGGAAGTTATCACAACCAAGGTTGATAAACACATGTGATTCCTAAAAAAGCCCTTCTAATTCAAGAAATAAATCAATGTTGGCCATTTTTATGGGTTGCAAAATCCTGTCTCTTTATATTTGCAACAAAATAGTCTTCCAAATGCTGAAAAAAATACGAATCGACCCATTTGTCATCGCTATCATTATTAGTATTGTCCTTGCTTATGTTTTTCCGCAACCGGGCGCATCAGGCAGTCCTGTACCGATGGATCTGATCAGTAGTTTGGGCATCTCCTTTATCTTTTTTTTCTATGGCCTAAGTTTAAGTTCTGTAGCAATAAAAAACGGACTCAAAAACTGGAAATTGCATGTCTCCGTGCAAGCGTCTACGTTTGTGCTATTTCCACTACTGATAGTGCCATTCTTCCCTTTGGTACGTAACACGTCTTATGAATTGCTTTGGCTCGCCTTTTTATTTATGGCGGCATTGCCTTCTACCGTGTCGTCCTCAGTGGTGATGGTGGCTATGGCAAAAGGCAACTTGCCGGGAGCTATTTTCAATGCCAGCATTTCTGGGATTATTGGCATAGTCCTCACCCCGCTTTGGATGATGCCGTTTATCAAACAAACCGATGTCGCTTTCGATTTCTCAACAATTTATTTACAACTGATTTCTGAGATCGTCATTCCGTTGGCATTGGGATTAGTACTCAGAAGATTCCTTGGAGCTTGGGCACAGAAACACAAACGCACACTCAACAAGTTTGATAAGTTGATCATCTTGCTCATCATATATAAGAGTTTTGTACAGTCTTTTGAAGACAACATTTTTAGCAGTGTAGGTCTTCTTGAAATGCTGAGCATGTTAGGCTTGGTCATCATATTATTTGTGGTGGTGTACAGTTTGACGGGCTGGATTGGGAAACTTTTAAAATTCAATCCTGCCGACCAAATTACCAACCAGTTTTGCGGCACCAAAAAGTCGTTGGTCCATGGCACTGTATTTTCTGAAGCCTTATTTGGACAGACCAGCATGGTGGGCATTATGTTATTGCCCTTGATGTTCTATCACGCCCTTCAGATATTGATTATTAGTGCAATCGCTACAAAAAAGGGAAAAAAATGGATCGAAACAAAGGAGGAGCATGTCAACCTCAAGGACTCCAACACTGTGGAAGATCATCACATTAAATAATCCGCTGTGTTGAGAGCAACGAGATCCTCCTTGGATAATACATCAGAATATACAACATCAACTCCTAAAAACATCCTTCATCACTAACACCAAAAAGCATTCGTGAATTCGTGGCATTTCAAATACATCCAAGATTCCATTCACTTTAAATAAAATCAAAACATAAGACCAAAAAAAAGACCCAACGAAACGTTGAGCCTAAATTTATAGTTGTTGATAATCTAATTATTTCTTAGACATCAATACTGCATCAACGATGTAAATTCTACCGTTAGAAGCTTCCACACTACCTAAAATAACTTGGGCTTTCTTACCAGAAGCATCTTTGATTACAAATTGATCTCCATTCATCATGGCAGTTAACTCTTCACCTTTTACAGTCTTAAAACTGTAAGAGCCATTGGCACCTTTTATAGCGGCTGCCATTTCATCTGCAGTAATTGCCCCTTCAACAACATGGTACGTCAACACATCAGTTAACATTTGTTTGTTTTCTGGTTGCATCAACCCATCCAGTGTTTCCTTTGGTAATTTATCAAAAGCTTGATTTGACGGCGCAAACACAGTGTATTCTCCAGGTTCAGACAACATGGTCGCCAAATCGGCAGCAGTTAATGCACTCACCAAAGTAGTCAAGTCATTATTAGCCATTGCTTGACCAGCAATACTATTAGCTTTCGCTTCTTCCTTCATCTTGGTTTCTTCAGCTTCCATTTCCATTTTAGCTTTCTCAGCATTTTCCATTTCCACCCGTTCGGTTTCCATTCTCATTTGCTCTTCTTTCTTTTTTCCATCATCACAAGAGGATACAAAAACAAAGGCTGTCAGTGCAGCGGCAAACAAAATACTAGTTTTTTTAAAAATCATAATATAATTTTTTATTGGTTTATGTACAGATATACGTCCAAAATGAGCGTTTGGAGTATTATTAATAGAACTTTAACATAATTAGTTTCAATATCTATAAATCGTTAAATTTAACATCATATTGAGATTAGAGTTAGTATTAATTGCATTTGATCACATTTTCCACATTGTAAAACGATAAATTTGTAATTCTTAATCAGACTGATTGGAAGAGAATAGCGACGATACTAAAACAACCCAAAAAAAAGAAGTATAGGGCCCTCAAAATAATTGGTAAAATTATTTTGGGCATCCTCATATTCATTATTCTTCTCGTTCTGTTTGTTAGAAGTCCTTGGGGCCAAGGCATTATAGTAGATAAAGTTGTTTCTTATATCTCCGATAAAACAAATACCAAAGTTGAAATAGAAAACCTTTTCGTCACCTATGACGGCGACATACAATTGGATGGCCTCTATCTCGAAGACAAAAAAGGGGACACTTTAATTTATTCGAAATCACTGGAAGCTAATATCCCTTTATGGGCTATGATTAGAGGAGAAGGCATTGGTGTTGATGCGCTAGACTGGGAAGGCGTCCGCGCTAACATCATAAGAAAAGATACCCTTAATGGTTATAATTTTCAGTTTTTGATTGATGCCTTTGCTGCCACCGATACCACAACAGTAGCAACAGATTCATCCGCTGCACCTTTAAACATCGTTTTAGGGAAACTCAATTTCAAAGATTTTGATGTTGTTTTTGATGACGCTGTGGCTGGAATTGAGAGCCGTTTTGACATTGGCACACTCAATGCAGACATGGAAACCACTGACGTGCAGAAGATGGTCTTTAAGGCATCTACCCTCAAGTTGACCAATTCAAATATCAAGTTTATCCAAAAACCAGTACCCATTGATCCAAATGCTGAACCTGCTCCTTTACCGTTATTGTCAGTTGAAAACTTAACATTGACCAATGTGTCTGCAGATTACCAATCTTATGGGGATCGCATTGCCGCAGAAGTTAACATCAGTGAATTATTCGCAAAAATCCCGAAAGTCGATTTGGCCAATAGCGATTTTGAGGTGGAGACCTTCAATCTTAAAAACTCTTCCATCCTTATACGCACAGAAACAGAAACCAACGCCGTGACCCAAAAGGTGGTGGAAGTTACGCAAGATATCAAAAAAGATATCCAAACGTTTGAATGGCCAGAATTGCGTTTGGCCATTGGTTCTGTAGATTTTGAAAATAATAAGTTTAGCTATTTTGTCGCTTCCGCAGAAGCTAAAACAGGCCGTTTCAATCCGAATGCAATTGTTTTGAATGATCTCAATCTCCAAGCAGATACTATCCTTCTAAAAGATAAAGCAGCAGCACTTCACATTGAAAACTCCACTTTTAAAGAAATTTCAGGTTTTGATTTGAAAAAATTGAGTCTAACATTCAATGCAGATGACACGACTTTGAAAGTTACAGATTTAAAAACTGCTCTAAACAATAATACCCTGCAGGCTACTTTACGTCTCGATTATCCCAAATTATCGGCATTGATAGAAATGCCAGAAAAATCGAAGATTGACCTAAACATTCCAACATTTCAGGTGTCGTTAAAAGATGTGTTCTTGATTCAGCCTGAACTGAAGAAAAATCCATACCTCAACACACTCAGCAAAAACCTGCTTACCGGAATCATCAAAGCGAACGGTTATGTCTCAGATATCAACATTGACCGTATGACTGCCAATTGGGCAAATACGCGTATCTCAGCAAACGGCACACTTCAAAACGTTACAGATCCCAACAGCATCCAATTCAACATTCCAAATTTTTCAGCCATCTCAAAACGCTCTGACATCGTTCAATTTGTGAATGAAGAGCAACTTGGCGTCAGTATGCCTGAAGATGTTAAATTAGCTGGACATCTAAAAGGAACTCCTAATGCCATGTATGCAAACGCCACCTTGACCACCACACAGGGCAAAGCTTCAATAGAAGGTAATTTTAAAAATGGCAAAACCTTGGAGTTTGACGCTGATCTTTCCATTGAAGACTACAAGTTGAATCAACTACTTCAAAATGAGCAATTAGGCACTTTAAGTATGACCTTAAAAGCCAACGGCAATGGCAAAACAATCAATAATTTAGATGCTGAGGTGGAGGCTACAATTTCAAGTTTTACATATAATAATTACGACATCAATGATTTGAAACTGGTTGGCGATATTAAAGATGGACGTGGTAAAGTCACTTCGCATTATAAAGATTACAACCTCAACATGGATTTGTATGCCACTGTTGTTCTCGATTCGGTCGCACCAGAGGCCACTGTGGAATTGGATATTAAAGGCGCCGATTTGAAGGCCCTCGGTTTAATGCAGCGGGATGTTAAAACAGGCATGAAAATCTATGCTGATTTTAAAGGTAATACCACAAATTATGACATTGCCGCCATTGTGGATAACGGCGTAGTAGTCTATGACAATAAAACCTACCTGATGGGCGATTTGAATGCTTTGGCCCATGTGCGAAAAGATTCTACAGCCGTTTCGATAAAAAATAAATTGGTAGATGTACTGTTGCAGTCAAATGCAGATCCTCAAACGTTCAGCACGGCATTACAGCGTCATGTGTTCAGCTATTTTTATCGCGATGAAAAAGTTACGGATAGCATTACCAATCCTGTCAATTTAAAACTGCGGGCCAAAATTATTCAGGCACCAATTCTCAATGAAGTCTTCTTGGTCAATGTCCAAGATTTGGATACTATAAAAATTGCGGTCGATTTTAATGAAGCCCAACGGGAGTTGGAAGCTTACATTACGGCGCCTCATGTCAATTACAGCGGGTATGAATTGGACAGTCTTGCCTTTACTATGGAAACCGATATGGAAAAATTCAACTTCGACCTTGGATTTAATAGAATAAAAGCGGGGCCATTTGATATCAAAAAAACCGTAATCAGAGGAAACCAAACCAATAATGAACTGTCCCTAGATTTTATAGCGTATAATAACGAGGAAAAAATGATTCAAATATTGAGCAAAATTACGGGTCATCGTGACCGTTTGCGCGTTCATGTCTTGCCTGAAAATTTGATTATCAACTATAAATCTTGGAATACTCCCGAATCCAACGAGATGATTTATACCGACTCCAACTTAATATTCAACGATTTTCGATTTGACAAAAATGACCAATCGGTTGAAATTACGGATAAGTTGCCTTCGATTTCGAAAGAGCACATCGCCATCGATTTTGAAAATTTTCAGTTAAGTGAATTTTTGAGCTATCTAAATCCTGATGATAAATTGGCCACAGGTAACCTCAACGGCGAATTGATAATTGAAGAACCTTTTGCAGATACAGGTCTTGTGGCCGATTTGAATATATCCAGTTTGAGTGCCATGGATGTGGATATGGGCACCTTAAGCGTGGATGCCAAATCTTTGGGTGGCAACAGTTATGCTTTCAATGCCAATATGCAAGGTGGAGAAGTGAATTTGGATTTAAAGGGTAATTATGTGGCGAATGAAACTGGTGCAGAACTCGATTTGAATTTGGATATCAATCAATTCAACATGAAAGCCTTGACTGGATTTACACAAGGACAAATTATAGGCACCGATGGCAGTTTTAAAGGGAACTTCACATTGAGCGGCACCCCTACGGCACCTAAATACGAAGGTCAATTATTTTTCAATGACGCCGATTTTAAAGTGGCCAGCTTAAGTGCAGCCTTCACCTTGCCCAATGAAACCTTGGATGTGGACAGCAACGGGCTGTCGATGGATAATTTTACCATTTTGGATGAAAATCAAAACGAAATGGTGATGACTGGAAGTGTAGGCACAGAATCCTATCTCAATCCTACATTCAACGTCATGGTAAAAGCTAACAATTTCCAGTTGCTAAACGCCACAAAAGAAAATAACGAGTTTATTTATGGACAAGCAAGTTTTGACGTTCTGGCCAGAATAAAGGGCGATTTACAAATCCCGATAATTGATATGAACCTAACGGTCTTACCAGCTACTGATATCACTTATGTTATGCCTTCTGCCTCTGTAAACATTGAGGAACGTGATGGCGTGGTCATTTTTGTAAACCGCCAAAACCCTGACGCCATCTTAACCCGAACCGAAGAAGTCACCGCAACGGTCAAGGGTTTTGATCTGTCGGCCTACGTAAAAATTGGCAATGAGGCTGCCGTGACGATTGTGATAGATGAAGAAACTGGCGATAATTTTAAGGTGTCTGGTAAAGGCGATTTGAACTATAATATGTATCCCAACGGTAATATGACGCTTTCAGGATTATATGAGGTAAAGGATGGGTATTATGAACTGAACCTTTACAATCTGGTCAACCGTAGATTTGATATTATGTCTGGAAGTCGCATCGTATGGTCGGGAGACCCTTTTGATGCCAAGTTGGATATTAAAGCGTTGTACAAAGTTGAAACATCTGCCTCTTCTTTAATGTCCCCTGCGTTTTCAGGAGAGGATGCATCCATTACAGGTAAATTTAGGCAAGTGCTCCCATTTTATGTCTATCTTAATATTGATGGCCAGTTGATGGAACCCAAAATAAATTTCACTCTCGATATGCCAGAAGATGAGCAAGGTTCCATTGGCGGACAAGTATATGGAAGGGTTCAGCAACTCAACCAGCAGGAAGATGAACTGAACAGGCAGGTGTTTTCGCTTTTGGTTTTGAACCGTTTCTATCCAGACCCTGGAAGTGATGGTAGTACAGGTGGTGTGGCATCCATTGCAAGAGACAATTTAAACGATGCCGTTGCTGACCAACTCAATATATTTTCAGATAAATTGCTGGGCAGTTCTGGTTTAGACCTCAATTTTGATTTGGACAGCTATACTGACTATCAAGGGAATTCGCCACAAGAACGTACACAATTGGATATCGCTGCACAAAAAAAACTTTTTGACGACCGATTGATTGTTAGTGTCGGAAGTGCGGTAGATGTGCAAGGCAGCAGTTCAACAGGCGAAGCAACACCAATTATTGGCAACGTCAGCATCGAATATATTCTTACAGAAAACGGTCGGTATCGATTGAAGGGTTTTAGACGCAGTGTCTTCGATAATGTCATTGATGGACAGACTATTGTTAGCGGAATTGCACTGATTTTCACACAGGAATTCAACAAATTTAGCGAACTTTGGGACGCTATGGTGAAGTCATCTACCAGAAAAGAAAAACAAATTGAAGCCGATAAAGAAGCAGCCGAGGCAGCACAAAAAGCTAAAGAGGAAGCTACAGATGAAAGCATTAAAAGCATAAAGCAATAGAAAGATCTAAAACCGACATAGAAAAGATTTGAACACTAATGTGTCTGGCGAAATGGTTCTTAATTATTTAGAAAAACCAAATTACAGGGAATTGGAAGTCCGTAAGTTACTTAACAGATTGAGAGATAGTATCGTTGAAATCAGCTTCAGCCAATTCGTGTAATCCGTGTCAAAATAAACTTAAACCTTGAAATTATATCTTACATACATCACCATGCTCCTCCTCCTATGTGGAAGCCTGTACTCTTGCAGTATTGCCAAGCTCATTCCTGAAGACAAACGGTTATACACCGGCGCGAGCTTGACCATTGAATCAGACTCCATCATTAAAAATGAAGACGGTCTAAAATCAGAGCTCGAAACGGTATTGATTCCGGAACCGAACTCAAAAATTTTGGGTATGTACCTTGGATTATACTACTATTATAAAAACCAAAAGGAAAAACCTGGGATCATTAACCGTTGGCTGTATAAAAAATTTGGAGAAGAGCCCGTTTATAAGTCAGATGTTAGAGAATATGAAGTTGAAGACTTGTTGTTGAACCGATTGGAAAATAGAGGTTTTTTCTATAGTAGAGCCTCTTCTGAATTTAATGAAACCGAACGAAAGGCGTCCATAGATTATATGGTAAATTTAAAAACACCCTATCGGATGGCTACCTATCAAGTGGACTCGATGCCTGCGCCAATTTTTGGTGACATCAAGAAATTGGTAAAAACATCCCCTCTCGAAAAAGGAATGCGTTTTGATTTATCAAGCTTGAAATTGGAACGCGAACGCATCGATTTCAATCTAAAACAAAAGGGTTATTATAATTTTGACGACTCCTTTTTACTTTTTGCAGCAGACACAAATCGCTATGATAATAAAAGATTCGATTTGTTCTTGAAGTTAAAGAACGGCGTTCCAAAAAAATCCATCATTCCTTATAAAATTGCAGAGGTCAATATCTATCCAACCTATGATGTGGCTGATTCCATTCAAACGCAAACCATTCGCTATAACGAGAAAAATTTCATTCAAAAGGAAGTGTTTTTTGAGCCCAAACGTCTCGAACCATTTGTAAAAATTGAAGAAGGCGATTTTTACGATCCAGTAACTTCAAAAAATACTGCCAGACGCTTGTCTACCATTGGCGCGTATAAATACGTCAACATCCAATACAAGGTCATTGATACTTTGGCCACGGATAGTTTGGGACTATTGGAGGCAAACATTTATTTATCCCCCTTAAAAAAACGAGCCTTCAGGGCCGAACTTCAGGTTGTTACAAAATCTAACAATTTTACGGGTCCTGCTTTGGCATTGACCTACAGCAACCGAAATGTTTTTAGAGGCGGCGAAACCTTCAACACCACCCTAAAAATAGGCTATGAAGCACAGTTGGGTGGCGGAAAAAATGCTGGAAAAACGAGCCTCGAACTTGGTTTAAAGAACGAATTGATTTTTCCGCGTGTTCTGTTTCCCATCAAAATTGACAATGAATTCTTCGAATATTCCATTCCAAAAACAAAAACATCCATCAGTCTTGATTACCTAAATAGAACCCAATTATATACCTTACTTTCGGGCACCGCACTATTTGGTTATGTTTGGGATGCCAATAAATACGTCACCCATCAAATCAATCCGATTTCCGTTAATTATACAGAGTTGACTAATGCCACACCTGAATTTCAACAAGTTTTAGCGGACAATCCATTTTTAGGTCGCAGTTTTGAGCAACAGTTTATTTCTGGCTTAACCTATGCTTTTACCTATAATGGGATGGTCGACGTAAAAAATAAACATCAATTTTTCTTCAACCTCACACTGGATGTTGCTGGTAATTCCATAAGCCTTTTTGGAAAAGAAGAAGCGTCTAATGGCCGAGAAACATTCTTGGGCTTGGAATATGCACAATATGCCAAAACAGATCTCGACTTCCATTACCATTATAATTTTGCAAAAGAAAAGATGATTGCGGCGAGACTTTTTGCTGGCTACGGACTAGCATATGGCAATTCGGATGTGATGCCTTTTATAAAACAATATTATTCAGGTGGTCCATATAGTGTTCGCGCTTTCAGAATCCGTTCTTTAGGACCGGGTACTTATAACTCCGACGAGGATGCTGCCACCAGCGGCAATTTTTTTGATAAGACAGGAAACATCAGGCTGGAAGCCAATATTGAATATCGCTTCCCCATCTACTCCTTTTTTAAGGGGGCGGTATTTGCCGATGCTGGAAACATTTGGAACTCCAAAGAAAATCCTGCCTTCAACGGAAAAGGTAAATTTTCAAGTGATTTTTTGAGCGAACTCGGAATGGGTGCTGGTGTAGGCCTGCGTGTGGACATCCAAAGTTTCGTGATACGATTCGACTTGGCCGCACCATTCCACGACCCAGCATTACCCATGGGTGAACGCTGGAATTTTGATGTAGCCAACCCAATTCTGAATTTTGCCATTGGGTATCCGTTTTGATCCAAGGTTTTTATAATTATCGGTGTTACCTAAATAAATGCAAATCTCTTGCTTTTCAGAAATTAATGTAATAACTTTGTAATCACATTTTAAAACTTATGGAAGTAACAATCATTAAAATAGGAAATTCGAAAGGTTTACGTTTGAGCAAAACCATTTTAGAAAAATACAACATCCAAAATAAAGTGGAATTGATACTTGAAGATGACCAAATCATCCTGAAACCTATAGATGAACCTCGAAAAGGTTGGGATAAAGCATTTGAAAAAATGCATCAAGAGGGTGATGGCAAACCATTGATGGATTCTGTTTTTGAAGACGAAACCTTTGAAGAATGGAACTAACGCAATATATGATTGTTTTGGTCAATTTAGACCCATCCATTGGAAGCGAAATTCAGAAAACGAGACCATGTGTCATTATTTCGCCAAATGAATTGAATAGACACATGGATACAATTGTGGTCGCACCAATGACCACAAATCTCAAAAAATATCCTACAAGAGTTGCTGTCAATCATAACGGAAAAAAAGGTATGGTGGCCATAGACCAAATCCGAACTATTGATAAATCAAGAATTGTTAAAATTTTTGAATCATTAACCATTAAAGAAATTACAAACTGCAAAGCCATCATCAAAGAGACTTTTGTAGATTAAAATTGAAGTAAATGAATAAAGACAACGAAAACAAATTCATGCTCGAAGCTGTCAACGCAGCACTAAAAGGCATGCAGAATAATGAAGGCGGCCCTTTTGGATGCGTCATTGTAAAAGATGGAAAAATTGTCGGAAGAGGCAATAATAAAGTAACTTCCAACAACGACCCAACGGCGCACGCTGAAGTGATGGCCATTAGAGATGCCTGCAAAAACTTAAATTCCTTTCAATTGGAAGGTTGTACAATTTACACGTCCTGCGAACCATGCCCCATGTGTTTTGGCGCCATCTATTGGGCAAGACCAGACAAAGTATACTATGGCTGTAGCCAAAAAGATGCTGCAGACATTGATTTTGACGATGAGTTTATCTACAAGGAAATTGAGTTACCTTACGAAAAACGAAGCATTCCTTTTGAACAAGTGGCGCGAGATATCGCTTTGGAACCATTCCAAAAATGGAGCGATAAAGACGATAAAACGGTTTACTAGTAAAACCACTCATTGTCAGTTTGAATTTCTATACTAGAACTCTTCTACTGCTTCAATTAAAACCCAATCGTTTTATTATATTAGGATTTCAGTTAAGTTTAGACAATATTACCGACTTAAAAACTCAATCGCACTTTTTCTCGTACGTATAACCAACAACATAAAACTCATGCAAAAAACCTATTACGACCCAGCAGATCTCAAAAAATTTGGAAAAATCACCGAATGGAACGAAGAACTTGGTACCAAATTTTTTGATTATTATGGAAAAGTTTTCGAAGAAGGGAAACTATCCGCTCGCGAAAAGTCCTTAATCGCTTTGGCCGTCGCCCACACTGAGCAATGCCCGTATTGTATTGATGCCTACACCCAAGATGGTTTGCAACGTGGCATTACCAAAGAAGAGATGATGGAAGCTTTACATGTTGGCGCCGCAATTAAAGCTGGCGCAACCCTGGTACACGGTGTGCAAATGATGAATAAAGTGAATAAATTAGAGATGTGAGCAGGCTGTTGATTTTGTGAAACAAAATCTTACAGATCGCTCATCCCGATATTTATCGGGATCTTTTTATCAAGTAGAATGCATTAAACAAGAATATGATTAAATCCTTACATAAGCGAAAAAGCGACTTAGCAAACAGCAACAGACAGCTCGAAATTTTATCGAACGGTATTTTCCAGAATGGCGATTTACCAAAATTCAAGGATAAGATTGCCGAGACTGGGCAGTTTCCGCTAAAGGCGAAAAAACTTGAAATTTTACAAATCAACGTTGGCTACATGTGCAATCAGGTGTGTGAGCATTGCCATGTAGATGCAGGACCTGATCGCAAGGAAATTATGACCCGAGAAACGATGAAACAATGTTTGGAAGTCATTAAAAACACGGGAGCACACACGTTAGACTTGACTGGAGGCGCACCTGAAATGAATCCTGATTTCAGATGGTTTGTGGATGAAGCTTCAAAAGCTGGGATTAAGGATTTTATCGTGCGTTCCAATCTTACCATCATTAGAGCCAATAAAAAGTATTATGATCTGCCTGAATTTTTCAAGCAGCACAACGTTCATGTTATTTCCTCAATGCCACATTGGACCAAAGGAAAAACTGACAAGCAACGTGGTGATGGGGTTTTTGATAAATCTATACAGGCTTTAAAAGATTTAAATGCTGTTGGCTATGGCATCCCAGATAGTGATTTGCGCTTGGATTTGGTTTACAATCCTTCAGGTGCATTTTTACCCGGAAATCAAGCCAGCATGGAGAAAGATTTCAAGAAAGCATTAAAGGAAGATTTTGATATTCATTTCCATAATCTTTTTGCGATTACGAATTTACCTATAGCTCGCTTTTTAGATTATTTGATCGCTTCAGAAAACTATGAAGACTATATGTACTCCTTAGTGGAAGCCTACAATCCAGCCGCGGTAAAAAACGTGATGTGCACAAATACCTTATCCATAAGTTGGGATGGATATTTGTACGATTGTGATTTTAACCAGATGTTGAATTTACCAGTGAACAGTAACGTAAAACATATTTCAGAATACAACGAAGAACTTTTAGATGGCAGAACCATCACGATCTCCCAACATTGTTATGGGTGTACCGCAGGGGCAGGCAGTAGTTGCCAAGGTAGTGTGACATAGTCCCCTTTGTCCTTCTGACATTTCCCCAAAGGAAAAAGAAATAAAAAATGATTCGTGAATTCGTGGCTAAAAACCCCACTTTTGAATAACAAAACCGCCATATTAATCTTTGCAAACTCCGGACAACAGGAGGCGTTTGCAAAACAATTCAAGTCATCACAACTTCTGTTTGATGAACTAAATTGCCAAACGCTTAAAAAAGTCAAAGCAACGGGTCTTCCATATTTCCATATTTCTGAAAATGAGCAAATTGGAGCTACCTTTGCTGAACGATTCACAAATGCCATTCAATCGATTTATGATAAGGGATTTGACTCGGTCATTTCAATTGGAAACGATACACCGCATTTAAAATCCGGCCAAATCATTCAGGCAGCGAAGGAATTAAAAAACCATGACATTGTATTGGGACCTTCTTTGGATGGCGGGTTTTACTTGATGGGATTGAAAAAATCGCATTTCAGTGCAGAAACTTTTTTAAAATTACCTTGGCAAACTTCACGATTGTCGCATAGCTTTTATCGCCTAATTGAAGCTAATAATACCCGAGTATTCAAACTTGAAGCTTTATCGGATATCGACACTGTTTCTGATATCAAATTTATTCTTGGGAGTAAAAAGTACATTGCTTCATGTTTAAAAATCGCACTTCTTGAAGTCATTTTAGAAGCTAATCAAATAGACTATTCTTTTCAGTTTCACTTTACAACTTCCTTTCAAAATTCTTATTTCAACAAGGGTTCTCCCCATTTTATTTATGCTTAACGAGTATTGAGAAATTAGAAGCTGCTGTTTCTTCTCAATCCTTGAAGTCCTCTTCAAACCAAACATTTATTAACTAAAGAATAAAATTTTATGAAGCAACTATATGTTGGTGTGCTGCTGCTATTTTCATGTTTTAGCGTTGCACAATCTACAGTTACAGGAACGATAACAAGTTCTGAAAATGGCGAACCATTGCCTTATGTTACCATAATTTCCTCCAATGGAACATCTACAAATTCTGACGACAATGGCAATTATACCATTGTAGTCACGTCAAATGAAGATCAACTCAAATTCTCATTTATCGGATTTGAAACACAAACCATAACTGTTGGCAATAGAAAAGTCTTAAATGTAGTCATGACGGAATCATTGACCAATTTGAATGAAATAGTTGTCACTGCTTTGGGTCTTGAACGGGAAACCAAAGAATTGGGCTATACCGTACAATCCATACAATCGAAAGATGTATCAGAAGTTAAGACCGTTAATTTTTTGGACAATTTAGCTGGAAAACTGGCAGGTGTAACAATAACACAAGGTGCCACAGGGGTTGGCTCGTCATCAAAAATAACCATCCGCGGTGAAGCTTCTTTTTCGAATAATAATCCACTTTTTGTGGTAGATGGCATTCCAATCAATAACGAAACCGTGTTTAATGTCACCAATGAAGCTGCAGCCGGATTTCAGGAAATTGATTTTGGAAATGGCGCCATGGAAGTTAATCCAGATGACGTTGCATCTGTAACCGTTTTAAAAGGTCCTAGCGCAGCGGCACTTTATGGTACACGGGCTTCAAACGGCGTCATTGTAATTAAAACGAAAGATGGCAGCAAATCCAAAGGCCTAGGCATTAGTTTTAATTCTTCCCTATTTGTCGATAGTGCCTTTAGGCTTCCTAAATTTCAAAATCAATATGGGCAAGGAAATTCAGCACAGTTTGAATATGTAGACGGACTTGGTGGTGGTACCAATGATTTGATCAGCTATTCTTGGGGACCTCGTTTAGATTCTGGTTTGCTCATACCGCAATATGACAGTCCGGTAGTGTTGCCAGATGGCACGATAGTTCGTGGTGCTGATACCTCATTATATAGTGGGGTGCCAATTACTGCAACGCCTTTTGTGTCTCATCCTGATAATCTCAAGGATTATTACCAAACGGGCATCACGACCATTAACAACATTGCAGTATCCAACAGTTTTGAAACAGGCAATTACCGTTTATCATTTACTGATTTGCGTAGTGAATCCATCATTCCTGGTGTGAATTTAGACCGTCAGACTGCAAGTGCGAAATTAAGTTTTAAGCCTTCTTCAAAAACTGAAATCAATTCTGCAATTAGTTATGTAAATTCTTCAAGTGACAATCGTCCGTCAAACGGTTATGGAAGTGAAAACGTCAATTATGCCTTGGTAGCTTGGGGACCTCGTTCTTTGAATATTGAAAATATGAAAAATTACTGGCAACCAGGTTTGGAAAATGTACAACAGTATTCTTTCAATTACACCTATTTTGACAATCCATATTTTACATTGTTGGAAAATCGCAACTCCTTTGAACGTGACCGCGTTTTTGGAAACATAGCCATTAAACAGAATTTTACTGAGCATTTTAGTATCAGTTTACGCTCAGGAATGGATTATTCAAGTGAAAAACGACAATTCCGTCGTGCCTATAGCAGCAATCGTTTTAAAAATGGTGCGTATGCAGAACACGAAGTCTTTTATCGAGAAGTCAATACAGATTTCCTAATCAATTACAACACTCCTTTTGGAGATTTTTCTTTCGACATCTCTCTTGGTGGCAATAGATTGGATCAGACAGCATCTACAAAACAATCGCAAACAAATAGCCTGGCACAACCCGGAATTTATAATTTGAATAATGCCGCATCGCCAATTGACGTCTTTCAATTCGAATCTCAAAAGCGCATCAATTCCTTTTATGGCATTGCCAAATTCGGTTTTAAAGACTTTCTGTATTTGGATATCACGGGACGAAATGATTGGTCAAGTGCCTTGGCAACACCGTTTTCTGTAGACGGCACGTCATTCTTTTACCCTTCAGTTTCAACAAGTTTCATCTTGTCAAATGGTACCGAACTTCCTGACGTTTTTTCATTTGCGCAATTAAGGGCAAGTGTGGCACAAGTGGGAAATGATACAGCGCCTTACCAAACATCTGGAGCTTTTATTTCTCAGACTACCTTTAATGGACAACCAACATTCAGCAATCAGAATTTTATCCCAAATGCCAATTTAAAACCTGAGCAAACCACGTCTTATGAATTTGGTGCCGATGTCCGATTCTTTAAAGACCGACTGAATTTAGATGTCACTTATTATAATGCCAATACAAAAGATCAAATTATTTCATTGCCCATTGCCATTTCTTCTGGTTACAATCAACAAGTGGTTAATGGCGGTAAAGTGAATACGCAAGGTGTAGAAGCTATTTTGGGGATCATTCCTATTAGAAATTTTAATTTTAAATGGAACAGCACCTTCAATTTTAGCGCCAACCGTTCCACCATAAAAGAATTACCTCAAGCCGATGGACGATTGACACTCGCCTACAGCCGAATTTATGATAGTGCCAATCAAACGGTTTGGTTTCAAGTGGAAGAAGGTGGACGCATAGGAGATATATACGGAACAGGATATACGAGAAATGAACATGGTGATTTCATTCTAGATGCCAACGGACGTTATATTGCGGATAATACACTGCGAAAAATAGGCAACTACAATCCAGATTTTATGTTGGGATGGAACAATAGTTTCAATTATAAAAATTGGAATTTGAGCTTCTTGTTCGATTGGCGACAAGGTGGCGAATTTGTATCACGCACACGAGCCTTGGCGACTGTTGGTGGTCAATTGGAGGAAACATCATTCCGTCCTGAAGAAGGCATCGTTCCACTAGGTGTTTTCAATACAGGAACTGCTGAAAATCCTGTATATGTTCCGAATACAACTGCTGTTTCGGCGGAAAGTTATTACAGACAATTTTACGATAGAAATCATGAAGAAAACAATACTTATGATGCTTCCTTTTTAAAATTGCGTCAATTCTCACTTGGGTATTCCGTGAATTTGAAAAATGGCTTTTTAGGTTTGCAAGAAGGTGCTAAAGCCAATTTTTCCATCATTGGAAATAATTTATTCGTCATTACAGAAAATCCGCACGTAGATCCTGAGCAATTGGCAGTTCAAGGCAACGGATTTGTGAGTGGTGTTGAAGACATGAGCTATGCCACCACCAGAAGTATTGGGTTTAAAATTGGAATTGATTTTTAATAAGAAACGCTAGACCTCACAGCTCCGAAGTGACGGAATCAAAAACCTGTGAGGTCTGAAAAACATAAGAACATGAAAAGATATATATACATCATTGGCTTGATTAGCCTCCTATTCTCCTCAAGTTGTACAAAAGATTTTGAAGACATCAACACCAATCCCAATGCACCTGTAGCCGTCCAACCAAGTTTATTGCTGCGTCAGGTCATTTATAACTTTGGTGAAGAAATGAGCTACGAAGGTTTTGTGGCTGGAGATTTACTTTCCCAACATAGAACAGCCATCGATTTTAATTTATTTGACAGACATGCATTGAAATCGCCACAATTAGGCGGCAACCCATGGCCTGTTTTTTATACCAATTTGCGTGATAATGAAATTATTCTCAACCAGTCTAGAACTACTGAAACCTTTCGTGTTTATGAAGGTCCAGCCTTAATTCTTAAAGCCTATATGGCAGCAGGATTGACAGACTTGTTTGGAGATGTGCCTTATTTTGAAGCCTTCAACGGCGTTACCGGAACCGTCACAGCAGCCTATGATACACAAGAGCAAATCTATATGGCTGATGGTGGTATTTTAGACAATTTAGATAAAGGCATTGCGGCTATCAACGCTTACGACGATGCCATCTCTTTAGAAGGAGATATTTTATTTAATGGTGACTTACAGGCTTGGATTCGTTTTGCAAATTCACTTAAGATTAAGCATTTGTTGCGTATTGCAGATAAAATTGATGTGTCTTCGCAATTACAAGCCCTTTATGATTCTGGAATTTACATTACAACCAATTCGCAAAATGCCATCTTCAACTTTACCAATACCAGGCCTAACAGTTTCAGATTGGCACAACTGCGCATTGGCGATTTCAATAATTTTGTGCTGTCAGAAACGATGGAAGATATTATGACACATTTGAATGACTCCAGAATTGATGAGTTTTTCAGACCTTTCGCTAATTCCACTACAAAAGAGTACAATGGTTTGCTAAATGGCATTGATGCCTCACAAACCTCCATCGCCTTATCAAATTATTCGGTTGCTGGAACTGCTTTCCGTGAAGACACCTCAACATTGGATGCCAATTTCATCACCACTTGGGAAGTAAAATTCGCGTTGGCAGAAGCTGCCGCAAGAAATTTAATTACTGCTGATGCACAAAATTTATATGAGACAGGAGTCATACAGGCTTTTGAATATTGGAACACCACTTTGCCATCAGATTATTTGTCAGGTCCAGCAGCATATAATGCATCAGGAACAACGCCCGTACAACAAATCGTGACGCAAAAATGGATTGCGAACATCATCAATGGTTATGAAGGCTGGGTAGAATACAAACGTACAGGATTCCCTGAATTAAGAACCATTTCGGCAAGCTTAAATGATAATTTAATTCCTTTAAGAATGCCATATCCTGCAGACGAAGAAGCATTGAATGCTGAAAATTACAATAGTGCAGCTGCTAGCACAAATAATAATAGTATCAACGTCCCAGTTTGGTGGGATGAATAGAAAGCCTACCCTAACCCTTCCAAAGGAAGGGAACTATTGCGTAAACAAACCTTTCAGGTTTTGAAAACCTGAAAGGTCTTAAACCAAATGAATGATTACACTTTTTTCAACTATATTAAGTTTGAGTGAGAGTTCCTTACCTTCGGGAAGGATAGGATGGGCTCAATGGGCACTCATCATCGGATCAAGTTTGATCCTCTTTTTGCTTTCACCCTTAGCCAAAACAACCAATCAATTTTTTAAAGCTTCTAAACGAAACAAGCGACCAAATGCTTTTGTTTTAACGGGAAGCTTGATCATCTCATGGATTTTCGCAAAAAGCATTACCAATGCCGCGAATCTTGGTTTGGATTTTGGGATTGTTGGTGGTGTTGCTTATGCCGGGTATTATTTGTCTTTTGCCGTAGCAGGAATTCTTATTTATCGCATGCGGAAACATGGTGGTTTTAAAAGTATCCATCAGTTTTTGACCACAAAATTTGGTCGTAGTGCCATGGCACTTTTTTCCATTTTGATTGCCATACGTTTGTTCAATGAAGTTTGGAGCAACACCACAGTTATTGGCACCTATTTTGGTGAGCAAGGAAGTTCACAGTATTATTGGGCTATAATTGTTTTTACTGCGCTAACATTAGCTTATGCCATAAAAGGCGGTTTGAGCAGTTCCATATTTACAGATGTCATTCAAATGGGCCTATTTTCAATTTTACTATGTGTTATTCTATGGAGCATTTTTACAAAGGATGATTTTACCGTTAAGGAAGTTACCATGTCAGGCACTTGGAGTTTTGAGCTTGGTCTGAACCTCTTTTTTGCCGCCATTATCCAATCGTTCAGTTATCCCTTTCATGACCCTGTTTTGACAGATAGAGCTTTTATCAGTTCGCCTAAAGTCACGCTCAAAAGTTTTCTCTGGGCCAGTGTTTTAGGCGGATTATGTATCGTTCTGTTTAGTATTATTGGTGTGTATGCGCAAATGCAAGGTATGGTTGGACAAGCAGCAGTTGAAGTTGGGAAGGCCTTTGGCGTCGTTATTTTATTGGTTATCAATTTTATCATGATCACATCCGCAGCCTCTACTTTAGATTCGACGTTTTCATCGTTTTCAAAATTACTGGCCATCGATTTGAAGATGGGAAAAGATTTGACTATTGGTCGCGCGTCTATGGCTGCCATTGCTATTTTAGGAACACTGCCGGTGTTTTTGAATGCCGAAATTCTTTCTGCAACGACTATATCAGGAACTATGGTGATTGGTTTAACCCCAGTTTTTCTATTTTGGAAGATGGACGCCCCAAAAATTAGTTTTTATTTGAGTGTGATTTGCGGATTGGTCTTCGGGTTTATTCTTGTTTTTGAAATATTTCCTGAAGCGCTCATTTTCACTGAAGGAAAATATGCTGATTTACTTTGGGTAAACGTATTTGGTATTGCAAGTTGTATTCTCTTATATTTGATTCCGAAATGGATAAAAAAATAAATAACATAGGAAAAATATCAGGAAAAATAATGCTTTTCGGTGGCGTCTACAGTAATTTACAGGCTTTAGAACAATTGAAAAGTATAGCTGAATCTGAAAACATTCCGCCAGAAAACTGCATTTGTACAGGTGATATTGTTGGGTATTGTGCGCAACCCGAAGAAACGGTTCAATTCTTTAAAAATTGGAATGCTCAAAGTATCGCAGGAAATGTGGAAATTCAATTACGAGAAGGGGCCGAAGATTGCGGTTGCGATTTTAGAAAAGGCTCACGTTGTGACGGATTTTCGCAATTGTGGTATCCATATGCACAAAGTAAATTGTCCAAAAATTCATTGGAATTTATGGCGACCTTACCAGACCATATCACTTTTGAATATGCCGATAAGAAAGTAACCGTGATTCACGGTTCTTTTGAAAATACCTCTGAATTCATTTTTAAATCGACACCCTGGGAACGTAAGCAACCCAGTTTTAAAGCGACCAAAAGTGACGTGATTATTGCTGGCCATTGTGGTTTACCATTTTATCAATTTAACGATGATTATCTTTGGCTCAACCCCGGTGTTATTGGAATGCCAGCGAATGATGGAACGCCAAATGTTTGGTATGCGATTTTGGATGATGCCAACGAAACCTTCAATTTTAAACATCATCAATTGGATTACAATCACAAATTGACCAGTAAGTTGATGCAGAATGGATTTCTACCAGAAGAATATGCTCGAACCATCATCACAGGTATTTGGGACAACACCGAAATTTTACCAGCCGTAGAAAGCGGTTTACAAGGATTTGTAATAAATTTTTAAGATGAGATTACTGTTTTTTATACTATTGAGTTGCTTTACATTTCAAGCCAATGCCCAGAAAACATTGGATGAATTGCTCAATCAATACAATACGAATCGAGCACCTTACATTTCGGTGCAAGAATTGGCAATGCCAAAAACCGATGCTATTATACTCGACGCTCGAGAAAAAGAAGAATATGATGTTAGCCATTTGAAAGATGCCATTTTTGTAGGCTATATTAATTTCAATTTGGAACAAACGACTCTACAACTTCAAGCCAAACAACAAACCATTGTCGTGTATTGTTCTTTGGGAATCCGTTCAGAAACCGTTGCTGATAAACTCAAAAAAGCTGGCTATACCAATGTCTACAATCTCTATGGTGGTGTTTTTGAATGGAAAAACAAGGGATTTCCTATCGTTGATTCCGATGGAAAAGAAACTGAAAATATCCATGTCTTTTCCGAAGCTTGGGAAAAATGGCTTTTGAAAGGCACTAAAGTATATGACTGAATTTTAGATAAAATTTAACCTTGTAATACTTCGGAAATCTTTCCTAAAACTTAACTTTGAATGTTACTACTGAATAGTTCAATTTAATCTCTAATTATGGGTTTACTTTCCTCAAAGGACACCGCCAGCGCTAATGAAATGGCAACCGATTTCCATTTTCCTACCTCCAAAAAAGCACTGATCATTTTTACTCGCAATCCTGAATTGGGCAAATGCAAAACGCGATTGGCAGCAACAATTGGTGATGAAAATGCCTTGGAAGTCTATAAATTTCTTTTGAACCACACCGCTCACATTTCTAAAGACATTAAAGCTGACCGCTACGTATTCTATTCTGAAAATATCAAAAAAGAAGATCTTTGGGAGTCTGGAGTTTTTAGGAAGAAACTACAAATTGGCCCTGATTTAGGAGCGCGCATGCAAAATGCTTTTTCAGAATTACTTGAAATGGGTTATGAAAAAGTAATCATTATTGGAAGCGACCTTTTAGATTTAAACTCAGAACTCGTGAATGATGCTTTTAGTCAACTTGATTCTAATGATGTGGTTATTGGCCCGGCATTAGATGGTGGGTATTATTTATTGGGCATGAAAAATTTACACCCTAACATTTTTGAGAATAAAACCTGGGGAACTGAAACGGTATTAAAAGACACAAAGAATGACCTTCAAAATAGTAAGCTCCATTTACTTAAAGAATTGAATGATATCGATACTTTTGAAGATATGCAACAGTATGAACAACTCAAAAAATTTCAAAACATATAATGATTAAGTTTATAAATGAAACCACAGAATATCTACAAAGCAAAGGCTTTGATAAACCAGAAATCGGGATCATTCTTGGCACTGGATTAGGCCAATTGGTCAATGAACTGGAAATACTACAAGAGGTTAGCTACAACCACATTCCAAATTTCCCAACAGCAACCGTAGAATTCCATAAAGGGAAATTAATTTACGGCATTTTAGAAGGCAAGAAAGTGATGATCATGCAAGGCCGTTTCCATATTTATGAAGGTTACACGCTTCAAGACGTTACTTATCCTGTTCGTATTATGGAAAAATTGGGCATTCACACCTTATTGGTTTCGAACGCTTCAGGAGCTATCAATCTCGATTTCAAAAAGGGAGAACTGATGTTAATTGATGATCATATCAATCTTCAGGGCAGCTCGCCATTGGCATTCAAAGGTGTGGAACAATTAGGTGAACGTTTTACAGACATGAGTGCGCCTTACGATGCCGAAATCAATTCTAAATTTGAGAAGATTGCAGCAGCACATCATATAACGCTTCATAAAGGTGTGTATGCTTCTGTTGTTGGTCCGCAATTGGAAACCAGAGCCGAGTATCGCATGCTGAAAACCTTAGGTGCTGATGCCGTTGGGATGAGCACCGTTCCGGAAATTATTGTGGCCAACCATTTAAAATTAAGAGTTGCAGCAGTGTCAGTTTTAACCGATGAATGCGACCCAAGCAATCTGAAACCTGTAAATATCTCTGAGATCATCGCAATGGCTGAAAAAGCGGAGCCAGATATGATTGTTTTGTTTAAGGAATTGATTAGAATGTTATAATTATTATTTGGGCGCTACCCAAAAGGGTCAGGCTTTCGGCTATATCTTTTGCGAAAAGCAAAAGGTAACGCAGGTTTGTACTAAATATTAGCATTCTAGAATTTTTAATTTCAAATTAGTGTTGGAAGCTATTTTAAGCTAATTAATTGACTGTAAATTGTTTTTAAATCAGTCAAATCAACTTTTTGGATTTAATTTTTGATTGTTCAATCTGGCAAATTATAATAAAATCGTAAAAATCAAGTTTAGCGTAAAATTTGCGTTAGCGATAGGAACGGCATCCTTTTCGGAAGAATTTCTGCCCTAAAGGCAGATATTCTTCCGAAAAGATATAGTGGATAGCGCGACCTTTCGCCAAGACCAATCTTAAATTTAATTGAAATTATTATCTCGGCGAAAGGTAACGCCCAAAAAATACTAATTAAAATAACATCTTGGAAAAATACATTGACATCATATCAAAATCCTATTCTGGATACTGGAACTATCTCAAATATGAGTTAATAGACGTGTACCATTGGGACAACTTCTTTTACGGATTAATTGTCATTTCACTATTGGTTTGGGCTCTTGAAATTATATTTCCTTGGCGCAAAAATCAGTCAATCTTTAGAAAAGACTTTTGGCTGGACACCTTTTATATGTTCTTCAATTTCTTTTTGCTGAATTTGATCGTGCTCATTGCACTTTCCAATACCACGGCCGAATTCTTTAATGACATTCTGAGTGTTTTTGGATGGCATGTAAACAGCTTACAAGTTTTTGACGTTGACGAACTGCCGCGTTGGTCAGGCTTACTCATTTTATTTTTGATCAGCGATTTTGTACAATGGAACACCCATCGACTGTTGCACCGTGTGCCTCTACTATGGAATTTCCACAAAGTCCACCATTCCATTAAAGAGATGGGATTTGCCGGTCATTTACGTTACCACTGGATGGAACCCGTGGTTTATAAGTCCATACTTTACATTCCTATTGCCATTATAGGTGGCTTTGATGCGCAGGATGTGGCTATTATATACTTTTTTACCATTGCCATTGGTCATTTGAACCACGCCAACTTAGGTTGGAATTATGGCGCTTTGAAGTATGTTTTGAACAACCCGAAGATGCATATTTGGCATCACGCTAAAGAACTGCCTAAACACACAAAATATGGGATGAATTATGGCATTACTTTAAGCATTTGGGATTATCTTTTCAACACGGATTATATTCCTTCTGACGGACGGGATATTGAACTCGGCTTTGAAGACGATGAAGAATTTCCTAAAACATTTATCAAGCAAAGCATCTATCCGATAAAAACTAGAAAGTGATATTTTGCGTATATAGATTACAACTCCTAAAAACACCACAATGAAATCTCTTATCAAGTTCGCATTTCTGACTTTTATAGCTTTCAATTTGAGCAGCTGTAACCTTACGGCAGCAGCAGGTATTGGCAGCCAGGGCCAACCTACCAAAGAAGTGGGCGACAAATTGACCTCTACCACGGCAAATTCTGCCATTAATGTTGACCATAGCGCCTGGGATAAATTGCTCAAAAAACATGTAAATGCTGAAGGCTTTGTCAATTACAAAGGCTTTAAATCTGATCAGGACCAATTGGAAGCTTACTTGGTAAACCTGTCGAAGACGGAGCCCAATAAAGAGTGGAGTGTTCAAGAATTGTTGGCCTATTATATTAATTTGTACAACGCGGCAACAGTTGAATTAATTCTAAAAAATTATCCCACAAAAAGTATTAAGGATATTAAAGGGGCCTGGACAAAAGGGTTCGTGAAAATTGGAGATAAGAACGTTTCACTTGGAACCATAGAAAATGGGGTGTTGCGAAAAATGAATGAACCTCGAATTCATTTTGCTATCAATTGCGCTTCTTTTTCTTGTCCCAAACTGATGAATGAAGCTTACACAGCATCAGAAATAAATGAGCAGTTGGAGAGAGCCACCAAAGAATTTATCAACAGCGATCTAAATGAGATTACTGCCGATAATCCTAAATTCTCAAAAATTTTCGATTTTTATACATCCGATTTTAAAGTCAACGGCAAAAAGGATCTTATTGCTTATATCAATCAATACAGCACCACCAAAATCAATACGAATGCCTCCTACACTTTCATAGAATACGATTGGAATTTAAATGAGCAAAAGTAATTTTGCTTAAGTGTTCCTTAAGAAATTTATATCCATAACTTTAAGTCTCGAAATTTCAGCGTTACATATCTGAACGATTTTCTGCTTATGAGCAACCAGATCTCTATCATCATTCCCATATTAAATGAAGAAGAAACCATTGGGAAACTGATTCATCACCTTTTGGATTATAGTTCTGCAAAAAATGTTTCGGAAATTATTATTATGGATGGTGGCAGTACAGATGGATCAAAAGCTATCGTGAATAGTTTTATTTCAGAAGTATCGCAATTGCAATCACATCAGTCAAAAAATGCTGTTTCCCATAACGCCGAACTACACTTTATTGAAGACAGACCAGATGTAAAATCCAGGATACGATTTATAGCCTCACAAAAAGGACGCGCCAAACAGATGAACGCAGGCGCTAAAATTGCCAACGCCAACATTCTTTATTTTTTACATGCCGATTCATTTCCTCCCAAAAAATTTGACCAGCATATTATTGATGAAGTGGAAAAAGGCAACAAAGCAGGATGTTTTAGGATGCAGTTTGACAGCGGCCATTGGTGGTTAAGATTGGCAAGTTGGTTGACACAATTTCGTTGGCGTGCCTGCAGAGGTGGTGATCAAAGCCAGTTTATCACACGACAGCTTTTTGATGAGATTGGAGGTTATGACGAGCGTTTTACTATATATGAAGACAATATGTTGATCAATGAATTGTTTGCCAGAAAACAATTTGTGGTTATCAATAAAAAACTAAAAACCTCTTCAAGACGCTACCGTAAACATGGTATTTGGAAACTACAGTACCACTTTTGGGTCATCTATGCAAAGAAATGGTTTGGCGCAGATGCACAAACATTGTTGGCTTATTACCAAAAGCACATTTATTAGACAATGCTACTTTCCTAAGATTTCATTTAATGAACGTTCATTTCTTCCCTTTTCTTCAGGATACAATTCCATTATAATATCACTTTGGAAAATCTGTTTTGAATGGATATCTATTGCAGATAATTTCCCGTAAAATGCAGCTCCGGTATCCACATTCCATACGTTAACAGCATTCATTGGCTCTTCCGAATTAAAATTAAGTGTAGGGGTATGCCCAATATAGATTTCGCGGTAATGTTTTAAGCGCTTTGGAAATAACGCGGAGTTTTCATCAATCTGTTTGTCCATGGTCAAGGCCATTTCCCAAAGCGTCCGGTCAAAGTAAAACGTACTTTCAGAGGTTTCCTGTTCAACGCCATATTTAGATGTAAATCCTGCATGAAGAAACAACAGGTTTTCATCCTCTAAATGATGCAATTTCATGCCCTCAAAAAATTCTAAATGCGTTCGCTTTTCTTTCTTTGAAAAGCTCGAATAACTTTCTATCGTTCCTTTTCCGCCATGTTCCAGCCAAACTTTTTCTGCCTTTTTGGTCCGCAGCCAAGTTTCACACCACGCATCATGGTTGCCTTTTATAAAAATACAGGCATTTGTTTTGGACAATTCCATCAAATAATGAATCACCTGTGCTGATTCGCTCCATCCGTCGACATAATCTCCCAGAAAAATAAGTCGGTCGTCTTCCTTTAAATCAATACGTTTCAAAAGCTGCTTTAATCCTTTTAATCCGCCGTGAATATCTCCGATTGCAATTGTTCTAATCAATTCGTTTTTTTTTACAAATTTCGAGCTTTTTTGTTAGAAATACTGCCCAATACCAAACACAAATCCTCTGCTGGCATTTTCGGTAATCCCATAACCATAATCAATCCTAAAAATCGCATTAAAAATCCTTTTGTGCATAAAACGCAATCCGACACCGGGATAGACCCTTAAGTTTTTATTGTCTCCAAAATCGCCAAAATCACCTCCTGGATTTCGCCAACTTCCAGCATCAACAAAGGCATTGCCTTGAAGCACAAACCAAGTTTTGTCAATAAATGTGTGTCTATATTCCGTATTTAAAACGATGGCAGCGGTACCTCTATCTATAATATTTCCGACACCTCTAATGTTCAGATTATTATCAACTGAAAATGGCGCAAAAGGTGTTTCATCATTAGAAGCGACACCCAATCGCAGTCTACTTGCCCAATTTCCTTTTTCTCCAAGACGTTTATAATAGAGAAAATCATTCCAACCAATTAGAAATGCTGGTAATGTATTGTCGGTCGTTGTTACATTCTGAAATTGGAAAATACTCCTAAATCCAGCGACATATTGATAATCATAATCCAAAGTATTGAATTCGTAAATCAACTTATACAACACTTTATTGACTTTTAATGCCTGTGGCACATCAGGACTTGTTGCTCCAAATTTATATTGATAATCTTCAGTGAAATAATTGATTCCCAATTCTATCTTATTCTTGAAATTGAATTCGTATAAGCCCAAAATCTCATAAGATGTATTGTTATATTTATAATCGGACGATGCATTATTAAAAAAAACAGGCTCTTGGGTTGTTAAATTTTGATGATTAACGGCCAAACCAAAATTACGACTGAATAAATAGGGCGCCCTAAAATTGATGCCGTAAGAACTGTAAATATCTTTCTGATAAAAACCACCAAAGGCAATATTTTGACCAAATAAATTGAACTCATACAATCCCAATCGGTAAGCGAATTCATCTTCATTAGTCGTGTAAACATTCAGGGATGGAATGATTGTGAAATTTTCATCAATGCTATAAATCACGTTATATTCACCTTCATTTTCTGCTGGAAAAACCTGATAAGTAGCATGTGCAATCGATGGTAATCGCTTGAGACGTCTGATATCCTGCTCTATCATTATGGAATCTAATACTTCGCCTGAACGTATTTTAGACACTTTTTGAACGAAAGATGATTTGAGCTTTTTAATGCCCTGAACTTTCAAATCCGCAACTTTCGGTTGTTGGGCTGACATTTGAAAGCTGAAAATGAATACTGCAAGGGCGATTAGAGGTCTCATTATTTAGAATAAAATGTTTTTAAGACCTGTTCGGCAGGTTTATTTTGAGGTGTGAAACGGTTGTCTTCCGGTCCACCTACTTTCTCGTAATCGTGGAACCATTTCCAAACAAAGCCTCCCGAAAACCACTCTTCAGTCCAGAATTCTTCGAACAAGGCCTGCGTCAAAATTGCTTGCGCTTCGAGATTTACTTGTTTGTCCACTCTGTCAACGGTCCAAGGTTCTCTTCCTGCATAGTCACTGCTTCTATATCCAAATTCAGTAAACAGAATTGGTTTGTCATGCTTTTCTGAATAGGTTTTCATTTCAATTTTATGCTTTTGCCAACCTTTCTTACTAGCTTCCAATGTAGGTGATTGTTTATCATCAACTGGAAAATAAGCATCAATTCCTATATAATCGATGTCATCCCAAAATGGCGTTCTGTTGTACTCATTCCAGTTGGACGCATAAGTCAGTTTACCTTTGTATATTTTTTTTATCTCCGTAATCAACCCTTTCCAATAGTTAGGACGCGCATCAATAAAGCCCTCAAGTTCAGTTCCAATACACAAAATTTCAAAATTACTTTCTTGGGCAATCCGCGCATATTCCAAAATAAATGACGAATATGATTTTTCGAGTGTTTTCCAATCTTCTTCTTTTGTCATTTTAATAAAGCCTGTGAACTGGCCATTTGATACCCAAATTTGTGGCTTCAACATAATTTTGATTCCTTTCTTTCGAAGCTCTTCAGCATATTGTTTAATGCCATCTTCGCGCTCTCCAAACCATTGTCTTTCTGTGTTGAACCATATTTCGGGATGTGATAATTCGCGAATAAACCCGAAGGGCATCAAGGCCGCGAAATTTGCGTTGATTCTCACTACAGGCTGTACACTTTTCTCTGTAATAGCGTTACGAGAAGCTACAAAACTAACACCGTTGATTTTAGGAGACTGCCCCGAACACGCTAATTGCAATACAGCAAAAGAGGTTAACAATAGAGACTTAAATAATTTCATAGTAGCGATTTAAGTACTAAAATACTTCAAATCTCTAAAAAAGCGCTCTCAATCCTAAACTAAATGTATGACCCAATCCTTGAAAGTTATGCCCTGTGACTATCTTTCCATAGGACGCTTCAAGGTTTAATACGTCTGTTATTTGATATTTTCCACCAAAACCTAGTTGTGTGTAACGTTGGGAAAAATCATTCCCTAAATCCACTAAAAACGCTTGCTGTCCATTAATGAAAAGGGTCGATTTATCGGAAGGAAAATAACTTAAAAACGCACTGAAGGGCATGAACAAACTATTATTTGCAAAACGTTCACCGATGTTTGAATCTACGGGGTTTGCATCTTGACTTTTCTCCCCGAAATTAAAACCTAAATCCATTTCTGTAAAAATCTGCCAATCGCCACCACCAAAGGTTTTGTCATAGAAAAATTTAGTTTCCCAAAAGACACTTCTTTTATCAAGATATGGTGCATTTGGCGTATCCTTAAATACTGGAAAATAGACCGAACTTGTCAATGAAAAATTCGGAACGCTCGCAATCGGTTGAAAACGGATGGATGGCGCAATGGTCGTTAAACCACTTCTAGCATCCGTCGAATTATTTTCAAAACCAAAAACCGAAAAAGCATCTTGCCCGCCAAAGGTATTCGCTCTCACCTGAAAAATCAATCCGATATTGATTCTCGAATTATCACTGATTCCCGTATAAATTTCGTTGGTGTTTGTGAAAAAGTTTTGACGTGGAATATCAAATGAGGTACTTCCTTCGTCCGTACTTTTAGTTTGTGTATATAGACTATTGAAAAATTTGATATCCCATTGCCCTTTTTTTAGGAGTTTGGATGGTGTGTATTCTTGAATGTTACTTTTTTGCGTGTCGGTGTCCGTATCATCTTGGGCATAGCCTGCAATGCTCAATAGTAACATACTTAACATTGTGAATTTTTTCATGTTTGATGTTAGTTAGTTCTATTATTTCCTATTCAAATTCCAATCGTATTTGGAATACGTAAGCTTATAGTTTGAAGGCACTTTTTCATCTCTGTATGTGTTTATAAAATCGATTTCAGAGCCGCCATTCATCGTAAAGTCTTCTATATACCATTTCATGATTTCCGAGCCCTCAACAGTTTTTTTCTTATCATTCACTTTAATAAAATAGTTACCATTCAGGGCTAACTTGGTCTGTTTGGTCAATTGTGCATCCAATGTTTTTGGCATATAAACTTCGTTAATCAACGGCGGGCAACCAATTGCGCCACAAACCAATACAAAATGAAACCGTGGGTCTTTGAATTCCGCTCTCAAAATTGTATTCTCAATGTCATTTAGTGTAATGGATTTACCAGCCAACTTATATTTGGTTTTATCAAAAAAGCCTTTTTCATCCAATGGCGATTTCGTTGGAAAGTTATTGATGATTCCTTTGATAACGGACAAATTATAAGCATTGATCCAAAACGCCTGATAGGTTTGTTTGTCATCTTTTGAAACCGAAATTCCTTCTCCCAATGTCATCAACTCATTCAACGATTTTGGATTGGAATGAATGGCATCATAATCCACCTTCCCGTCAGCTACATTCGCTTTCAAGAAGCTGTCAGTTTTTTCAAAAAAAGAATATACGTCTTGCGAAAAAAGCTGAATTGAGGATAAAGCCAATAAAAAAAGTAAAATCTTGTTTTTCATCACCCTTATAAATTTTTACAAATGTATAGCGTCTTGGTCTTATGAAATGTAGATAACTTACATAACAAGAAAAAATAGCATCGTTAATTTGTAATTGTATTATCATAAAATTGAAATACAGATTAAGTTCTTACCTTTAGTTGCGACATAAGAACTACTAACTACCAAACTATGGAACACATCGTCATCATTGGCAACGGGATTTCTGGCATAACTGCTGCCAGACATATCCGAAAGCTTTCCGATAAGAAAATCACGATTATTTCAGCCGAGACCGAACATTTCTTCTCGCGTACCGCACTCATGTATATTTATATGGGTCACATGAAATATGAACACACAAAACCCTATGAAGATTGGTTTTGGAAAAAAAACAGGATTGATTTAAAATTTGGATTTGTAAAAACGATTGACACTGCAACCAATACATTGCATTTCGACAATAGTGAGACCCTACAGTACGATAAATTAATTGTATCCACAGGAAGTAAATCCAATAAATTTGGCTGGAAAGGCCAGGATTTAGATGGCGTTATCGGCTTGTACAGCAAACAGGATTTGGACCAATTGGAAGCTTTGGCTCCCAATAAGGAGGTATGCCAGCGTGCTGTTGTGGTTGGTGGTGGCTTAATTGGAATTGAACTGACTGAAATGTTGCACACCCGAAATATTCCGGTAACGTTGTTAGTACGAGAGGATAATTTTTGGGACGGGGTGTTGCCCTTGGGAGATGCACAAATGATCAATCGGCACATCAAAAACCACGGTATCGATTTGCGCTTAAAATCTAATCTCAAGGAAATATCAGCAGATGAAAATGGACGTGCCAATGCTGTTATCATTGAAGAAACTAGCGAGACAATCTCCTGCAACTTGGTAGGATTGACCGCAGGGGTAACGCCCAATATTGATATGATCAAAACCACGGGCATTGAAACCGATAGTGGTGTTTTGGTAAACCGCTATTTAGAAACTAATATAGAACATATATACGCCATTGGCGATTGTGCGCAACAACGTGAACCCATTGGCAATCGTAAACCGGTTGAGGCGGTTTGGTATACTGGCAGAATGATGGGCGAAACCGTTGCACAGACTATTTGCGGGAATCGCATACCCTACAATCCCGGACACTGGTTCAATTCCGCCAAGTTTTTTGATATTGAATATCAAACCTATGGTTGGGTTTTTGCCAAACCTAAAGAAGGGCATGCACATTTCCATTGGAAACATGATGATGACACCAAAAGCATCACTATTGAATACCATGAAAGTTCCAATGAGTTTTTAGGGATCAACACTTTTGGCATCCGAATGAAACATGAGGTTTTTGATAGATGGCTTACAGAAAAACGTACAGCAGATTATGTGATGGAACATTTAAAGGAAGCCAACTTTGACCCTGAATTCTATAAAACTTTTGAGCGTAATATTTTGAATAGCTATTCTAAACAGTTTATAACGACTTAAATCGCAAGACCTCAAAGCTCCGACACTTCGGTAGGTGTGGGGTCTTTACACATATAAAAAACATGAGCAACAAAATACATTCAAGCATGTCTCTTGCCAAACCCGATTCGCAAGCGCTGTCCAAGACACAAAAAATTGGAGTGGCTATTGGAGTCATCGGACTTTTTATTATGACATTGGCCTTCTTTAATGTCAATTTTCCTAATAAAACTTTATTCTTGACCCTATCCTTGGTCATGATTACGCTTGGGACAATTATTTTCTCAAACAATGCTTACTTGACAAAACATGAAGGGATAAAAAATGACGGTGTCTGGTTTAAATCAATTGCCTCAAGAGGATTTTGGGGCTGGATATTGGGAATTGTACTGACGCTTTTTTACATTGTTCTCTATTTTAAAGCTGAATGGTTCGGGCTGGCAGGAAAAGGTGAGGCAAATACGGGGTTGATTGCGCTTTTTGATCCATTAAGCTATCTATTAAGTGGAGGACCAGCAAGTCAATGGTTTGTATATGGAACCCTATACACCGTGGCCATATTGATATTCGGCTATAAATTCATTTTGAAATATCGCCATAATAAACACGAACGAATTAGAACTTATTCGGTCATGTTTTTTCAGTTGGGATTTGCTTTTTTGATTCCAGAATTTATGGCGCGAATGAATTCAGATTCATTTCATTTGCCCTACTACGACTTGAAGAATATCTGGCCTTTAAATTATTATAATTTTGACCAGTATCGTGTCAATGATTTTATTAGTTCCGGAACTATTGGATTAGCGCTGCTCATTTTTGGAATTGCATCCATTTTTATTATCACACCTATTTTAACTTACAAGTACGGTAAACGCTGGTATTGTTCATGGGTTTGTGGTTGTGGAGGTTTGGCAGAAACTGCTGGTGACCCATTTCGACATTTGAGTGATAAAAGTCAGTTTGCTTGGAAAGTGGAGCGCTGGGTAGTGCATAGCGTCGTGGTATTTGTGACCTTAATGACGACAGCTGTTATTTATTCTTATTTGGGAGATGATTCCAGTAAATATTGGTTGACAAAAAATGTGTTTTTAATTGGAGTAGCAACATTATTGACGGTTGTATTCGCTTTGGTCATGATTTTTAAGCGCCAAGAATTGGCAAAGGACGCCCAATACGGGGCCATTGGCTATTTTGTAATTATAATAGTTTTGATAGGCATGCACTATTTTAGTGGTACCAAAAATGTCTTTTTAGTAGATACTAGTTTTCTGAAATCTTCTTATGGCTTTTTAATTGGTGCCATATTTTCAGGCGTAATAGGCGTGGGCTTCTACCCTATTTTTGGAAATCGGGTATGGTGTCGTTTTGGCTGCCCTATGGCTGCCGTTTTAGGATTCCAACAACGTTTATTCTCAAAGTTCAGGATTACCACTAATGGTGGCCAATGTATTTCTTGTGGCAACTGCTCCACCTATTGCGAAATGGGTATTGACGTACGTGCTTATGCCCAAAAAGGAGAGAATATTGTACGTAGCAGCTGCGTGGGTTGTGGTATTTGTGCTGCGGTTTGCCCAAGAGGAGTTTTGAAACTGGAAAATGATTCCATGAAGGGCCGTATCAACAGCAATGATATTTTATTAGGAAACGATGTGAATTTAATGGATTTGGTAAATCAGAAATAATAGTTATGTCGCCTAGACACGCTGAGAACCACGGAGGCTCACAGAGAATTTTATTGTTGTGTTAAATCTACCAAATTTCTCCGTGGGACTTTGCGAAAAACTCAGTGTTACTCTGTGATACATTTTCCAGAAAACAACGTTACTTTTGCACCCTCATTAGAACAGCCAATGCCCAACATCAAAGTCATCATTCCTGCCTATAACGAAGCAGATTCCATAGCGCTCGTCATTAACGAGATTCCAAAAATTGTTAGTGAAGTTATTGTGGTAAACAACAACTCTACTGATAAAACAGCTGAAGTGGCAAAACAAGCAGGCGCCACAGTCCTGCTAGAGCAACAAATGGGCTATGGTTATGCTTGTCTTAAGGGCATGGCATACGTTTCTACCTTATCTGAAAAACCAGATATTATTGTATTTTTGGATGGCGACTATAGCGATTATCCGGAGGAACTGACAACAATTGTACAGCCAATACTTGAAGATAATATCGATTTTGTAGTGGGTGCAAGAGTCAAAAGCTTACAGGAAAAAGGCTCCATGACGCCTCAACAACATTTTGGAAATTGGCTGGCCACCTTTTTGATGCGGGTTTTGTTTGGCGCAAAATTCACCGATTTGGGACCGTTTAGAGCCATTAAATATCAAAAACTCCTTGATTTACAGATGCAGGACAAAACTTATGGCTGGACCATTGAAATGCAATTGAAGGCCATAAAGCAGAATTTAACGTACATTGAGATACCCGTAAAATATAAAAAAAGAATTGGTATCTCAAAAGTTTCAGGAACCATAAAAGGTTCTATCTTTGCGGGCGTAAAAATCCTAGGTTGGATTTTTAAATATAGCTTTAACAAATGATATTAGAATCCTTAATAATAGTTGTTTACACAATTTCTCTCCTTCTTATTTTCGTATACTCCTTAGCGCAACTAAATCTATTATATAATTATTTAACTGCTAAAAAGAAACAGGATACCTCTGAAGTTTTTGATTTTTCGAATCCAGATGAAGTCCCTTTTGTAACCATCCAGCTTCCTGTTTACAACGAAATGTATGTCATGGATCGTCTTTTGGAGAATATCGCCTTGATGGATTATCCCAAAGATAAGTTAGAAATTCAAGTACTTGATGATTCTACTGACGAAACCGTTACGACCACCTTTCAACATGTTGAAAAATTGAAAGAAACAGGTTTGGATATTAAACATATCCGAAGAACTGATCGTAGTGGCTACAAAGCAGGCGCCCTAAAAGAAGGTCTTAAAATTGCAAAAGGCGAGTATATTGCCATTTTTGATGCTGATTTCTTACCAAAACCAAACTGGTTGAAACAGACTATTCCTTATTTCAAAGATGAGCATATTGGTGTGGTCCAAACCCGTTGGGGCCATATCAACAGAAATTATTCAACACTTACAAAAATTCAAGCTTTCGCTCTAGATGCACACTTTACCTTAGAGCAAGTTGGCCGAAACAGTAAAGGACACTTTATAAATTTTAATGGGACCGCCGGAGTTTGGCGTAAAACCTGTATTATTGATGCGGGTAACTGGGAAGGCGATACGCTTACTGAAGACTTGGATTTAAGCTATAGAGCCCAACTTAAAAACTGGAAATTTAAATATTTGGAAGACGTTGAAACGCCAGCAGAATTACCTGTAGTTATTAGCGCAGCCCGTTCACAACAATTCCGTTGGAACAAAGGTGGTGCTGAGAATTTCAGAAAAATGATGTGGCGCGTCTTAAAATCTAAGAACATTTCAGCAAAAACAAAGCTTCATGGGGTATTGCACCTATTGAACAGTACCATGTTTTTGAATGTATTTTTGGTGGCTGTGTTAAGCATCCCAATGCTTTATATTAAAAATGAATATGCTCATTTAAGGTTCTATTTCTATTTTATGAGCTTTTTCGTGTTGAGTACCATCATATTTTTTGTGTGCTATTGGATGATGTACAAAGAGATTTATGGCAGAGGTTTTAAAAACTTCTTCAATTATGTAGTATTGTTCTTTACCTTCTTTTCAATAGCGATGGGTTTTTCACTCCATAACTCCATTGCCGTTATTGAAGGACATATTGGCAAACGCAGCGAATTTATCAGAACACCAAAATTTAATATCAGCTCTTTAAAAGACACATGGAAAGGCAATAAGTATTTGCGTAAGAAAATATCAGTGAACGTAATTTTTGAAGGCGCTCTGATGCTCTATTTTGCATTTGGATTATATAGCGCATTTGTGGTGGGCGATCAAGGTGGTGATTTTGGATTGTTCCCGTTCCACTTGATGTTGTTTGTAGGTTTTGGATATGTGTTCTTTAAATCATTGACCTCAAAGGTATAATAGGATTATTGTTTTGGGCGTTTCCTTTCGCCAAACCTACAAGGTCATAACAACAAAATATGGCAGGCTCAAGGTCGGGCTTTCCGCTATATCTTTTACATCAACAGCTGCCTTATTGGGCAGCTGTTGATGTAAAAGGATGCCGCTCTAATCCCTAACGCAAAGCCGTCAATCTTCAAGATTTAAAGTCTACTATTAAGATTGCATTCTGAAAACAACTTATCTTGCTGCTTCAATCATTTCATCACAATAGGTAAATATTTAGTTCTTTACAAAGTATTCAATGTTCAATCCAACATTTTTAAGATTAAATAGAACACCCATTTTATTAGCGCTGATAAGTGTTATTCTTTATGCGGTTTTCGCCTATGATTTAGTGAGAACAGACTACACTAAACTCCTTATATTATATGCTGCGTTGTTTGCTTTGTTTTATAAATTGGTAACAACATATTCAGGTAATTTTAAACTTTTGGTATTTTTTGCCATTCTCTTAAGATTCGTGTTCTTATTTGCAACTCCAACCCTTTCCCAAGATTTCTATCGTTTTATTTGGGATGGACGGATGATTCTTGAAGGCATGAATCCTTATTTATTCACACCGCAATCATTAATCGAGATGGGAAAGTTTCCCATCGCGCAAGCCCAAGAACTCTACAACGGAATGGGAGCGCTTAACGGCAGTCATTATACTAACTATCCACCTATAAAACAATTCATATTCGCCATTGCAGGGCTTTTTGCAGGCAAGAGCATTATAGGGACTGCTATTGGATTTAGGATATTTATTATAGCTGCAGACATTGGAACCCTTTATTTTGGAAAGAAGTTACTAGAGCGCTTAAAAATGCCTGTGCACAATATCTTCTGGTATATTTTAAATCCTTTCATCGTTATTGAATTAACGGGAAGTTTACATTTTGAAGGCATCATGATTTTCTTTCTGATTTTGAGTCTTTATCTTTTGCATATGGACAAATGGAAAACAGCCGCCGTAATTTTTGCGCTTTCGGTTTCTGTCAAATTAATTCCGTTATTGTTTTTACCTCTATTTTTTCAATTCTTCACAAAAAACAATAAGAGCTCCAATACAGATGATCCAATTTTAAAAAGAACTGAACTCAATTTCACAAAGCTATTAGTGTTTTACTCCTTTATTGGCTTTACCATCCTAATTTTATTTGCCCCATTCTATTCTTCAGAGTTCGTCAACAATTACTCGAAAACCGTGCAACTTTGGTTCAGCACTTTTGAATTTAATGCCAGCCTGTATTATGTTGCCAGAGAGGTTGGGTATTGGGTAACAGGTTATAATGAAATCGCCATCATTGGTAAATACATTCCAATTCTGACCATAGTGATGCTTTTGCTCTTTACTTTTTTCAGACAAAACACCACTTTAAAGCACGTTATCGTATCCATGCTTCTTGCAGCAACCTTATATTATTTTATATCTACAACCATCCATCCTTGGTATTTAGCAACACTTTTAATTTTATCTGTATTCACCAACTACAAATTCCCTCTGGTCTGGTCCCTTATGGTTATTTTGAGCTATTTGGCATATGCCAATACAGAAAGCACTGAAAATTTATGGATTATAGCACTGGAATACGTTGTGGTCTATTCTGTTTTTGCCTGGGAAGTATTAAAAAAAAAGACCGCCAAAAGGCAGTCTTTCAAATGAAGTGAAGTAAATGCTACAACGCTTTAAGGCGTGTTATTGTGTACACCTCGTTTTCATCATCAAATCCGTTTTCATCTTTGGTCACCACAGTTTTTAATGTATAGGTGACTTCAAATTTTTGATTTAGAAACAAGTCTGCATCAAGATCATATTCTTTTATAACTGCTTCATCAACTTTTTGAAAGGTCATGGTAAATTCTGACCCGTCATCTTTGTGTGTACTTATAAAGTTATAACCATAACCTTCATGGCCGTCATAAACCCCCACTATTTTCAACTCTTGACTACTCTTTTGAACTATCGCCATATTGGATGGCAGTGGCTTAACTGACATTAAGAAGAGGCATAACATGGGAAATAGTGTTATATATTTTGTTTTCATCGTAATTTGTTATATTAGAATGTATATAATTGTTTTTCGGAAATTGGCCACAACAAGTCCGTTGGCTTTTAGCAATCCCATCTCTATGTAGTTTGCACGTGGATTTCAATTGGTTGTAACGGTTATAAGAATCTACTCATTTAAGATTTGAAAACTTCAGAAGATGTATTGAAACATTTAAATTCTACCGTATAATTATTCGGGTCTTTAATAAAAAAGGAATGATGCTCTCCGATTTTGCTCTCCAAAAATTTAATCTGTGCAACTATAGGAGTATTTTTAGAGTTGAGACGGTCAAGCATCTTGTCCCATTCTACCTTTTGCAAAATTACCCCAAAATGGAATGACGGTAAAATATCACCATTGAAATTGTAACTTTGGGACTCAAATTTAAATGGCCCACACTCCGTAAAGGTAATTTGATGGTCAAATAAATTAACATCTACCCACTTAACAGCGGAGCGTCCAATTTGAGCACCTAAAATATCTTTATAAAACGCGTGGGTTTTGCTGATGCTAATACAGGGTAAAGCGAGATGAAATTGCGTTTTCATAGATTATTTTTTCATCATATTATTAATAAGTGTTCTAATCATATGATGGGCTTTGCCGCCTACATATTATGGAAAATTCCGCATCGAGAAACTTGCTCGTGAATTAAAGTTACGTTATTAATCGATGTAAATTAAATTTTGTTGAACTTTATTTCAGTTACTTTCAAAATGTTTTAAACAAAAAAAGCTGCCTACGTATAGGCAACTTTTGTATTATTAATACTTTATGATCTAGGCTAACAGGTCATGTATTTAAGTTTTGATGTATAACTAATCTACGTCCTCATCTACTTCCTCATCTACTTCTACTTGCGGATCATCCTCACCCAATTCTGGGTCTTGAACCGCTTCTGGATCATCACCCTCAAAATCTTCATAATCATCCTCATCATAATTCTCCATTGTCACCTGAAGTTTGGTACTCACTTTCACTAAATACTTAGTGTCATGTGTGGTAACTTCAACGGCATCTACAATTTCATTATTGGCATTCTTGAACGTAATGATATTATCATCATCATAACCGTCAGGATATTTTTCAACCAACAACGAGAGAATCTCTGGCGTCAATTTTTTAAAATCGACGATAACGCGTTTTAGATTGTCTTTTTTGTTACTCATAATTACATATCTAATAGGTAGGCAAATATAAGTGGCGCTACAATGGTAGCATCACTTTCTATTATAAATTTTGGGGTATCTATATCTAATTTCCCCCAGGTTATTTTTTCATTAGGAACGGCTCCAGAATATGATCCGTAACTTGTGGTAGAATCGCTGATTTGGCAAAAATAACTCCAGAAAGGCGTATCTGTACGCTCCATATCTTGGTATAACATTGGAACGACACATATTGGGAAATCTCCCGCAATCCCTCCACCAATTTGGAAAAAACCTATACCATTATCAGAATTATCTGTGTACCAATCTGCCAAGAATGTCATGTATTCAATCCCAGATTTCATGGTACTTGCTTTCAATTCTCCTTTAAGAACGTAGCTGGCGAAAATATTACCCATCGTGCTGTCTTCCCAACCTGGTACAATTATAGGTAAATTTTTCTCTGCTGCAGCATACATCCAAGAATTTTTTATATCAATTTCATAGTGTTCTTCAAGCACTCCGCTCAACAACATTTTGTACATGAATTCATGTGGGAAAAAGCGCTCACCATTGGCCTCAGCATCTTTCCAGATTTTAACAATATGTTTTTGTAAACGTCTAAAAGCTTCCTCTTCCGGGATGCAAGTGTCTGTAACTCGGTTCAAACCTTTCTCCAATAAATCCCACTCATCTTGTGGTGTCAAATCGCGGTAATTGGGAACACGCTTGTAATGTGAATGTGCTACCAAGTTCATGATATCTTCTTCAAGATTGGCTCCGGTACATGAAATAATCTGTACTTTATCTTGGCGAATTATTTCAGCAAATATTTTACCAATTTCAGCAGTACTCATAGCTCCTGCTAAAGACACCAGCATTTTTGATCCTTTTGCTAATTGCGCTTCATAACCTTTTGCAGCATCTACCAATGCTGCCGCATTGAAATGAAGATAGTATTTTTCAATAAAATTTGAAATAGCTCCCTTAGTTGTCGTCATCATTATCGAATTTAGAAAATTTGTTTATGCTTGGCCCTCCTGATTCGTTAAAGTTACTTTCGTAGCCATCTTCCACATTGTCGTCCAAAAATTTATAGCTTAACATTTTATAATACAATTTTGCAGCAAGAAAATCTGATGATTTCTCTTTAGGATCTGGACAAAGTTCAACAATATCAAAACCTACCACATTTTTTTCTTCAAAGACTTTTCTTAAAAATTCCAGGGTTTCATACCACAGCAATCCACCTGGTTCTGGTGTTCCTGTTGATGGCATAATGGAAGGATCAAAAGCATCCAAATCAATAGTAATAAACACGTTGTCTGTCATTTGATCAATGGCACTGTCCATCCAAAACTCATCATTGACCATATCATGGGCAAAATAAGTTTTTTCTTTGTCCATAACCGTTGTTTCAATCACATCCATACTCCGGATGCCCACTTGAATCAAATTAGTGTTTTGGCTTGCTTCATAAACCGCACAGGCGTGGTTGCATTTTGAACCTTGATACTCTTTACGCAAATCAGCATGTGCATCAATTTGAAGTACTGTCAAATTATCAAAACACTCATTGAAAGCACGAATGGTACCAATAGAGATGGAATGCTCACCCCCAAATGCCGTTACAAACTTGTTGCGTGTGATGTATTTCTTGACGGTTTGGTGTACAGCATCTACCATTTTTTCAGGAGACGCATTTTCAGTCACGGCATCTGCAAGATAAATGCCTTGTTTGTAAACTTCCGTTTCCGTTTCAATGTCATAAAGCTCCATATTTTCTGAGGCATCCAAAAAAGCTTTCGGACCTTGGTCTGCTCCTTTTTGCCACGTACTTGTGCCATCATAAGGCACAGGAATCAATACGATTTTAGCATTATCTAATTTGGAATATTCCTCAGGTATTCCTGCATACGTTATATTACTGTTCATTTTGCAAAAATTATTATTTTAAAAGTAAAATGCATTTCTTGATAAAATATTATAGGTCTTCAGAATCTCTTAACTTTCACTCTGATTATTGTATCCTAAAATTTTAAGTAAGTCTTCACTCTTTTGTTGTTCACTAAATATCTTGGTCGTTAAATTACCATCTTCATCTCTATCAATCAGGATATGTTTTGGCGAAGGTATCAAACAATGCTGCAATCCACCAAATCCGCCAATAGTTTCTTGATATGCGCCGGTATTGAAAAATCCAAGATACAAAGGTTTTTCTTTATTGTATTTAGGGAGGTAAATAGCATTCATGTGCTGCTCACTATTGTAATAATCATCACTGTCACAGGTCAAACCACCCAAAAGGACACGCTCATAACTATCATGCCAGCGGTTAATTGGCAACATGACAAAGCGTTTGTTGATGGCCCATGTATCTGGAAGCGTCGTAATGAACGATGAATTGATCATGTTCCACTTTTCTCTGTCATTCTGTTGCTTTTGGTATAACACCTCATAAATTGCACCACCACTTTCACCTACAGTAAAACTGCCAAATTCTGTAAAGAGGTTTGGCACATCTACCTCTTCCTGCTCACAGAACAATTGGATTTGATTGATAATTTCATCAACCATGTACTCATAGTCGAAGTCAAATGCTAAGGAGTTTTTGATCGGGAAACCACCACCAATATTCAAACTATCCAAAGATGGACAGATGCGTTTTAGATTGGTATACACTTTTAAACATTTAGAAAGTTCATTCCAATAATACGCATTATCACGAATGCCAGTATTGATAAAGAAGTGAAGCATTTTCAGCTTTACTTTTTTATTGTCTTTAACTTGGTTTCTGTAAAATGGAAGAATGTTTTTATATCCAATCCCCAAACGTGAGGTATAAAACTCAAACTTTGGTTCCTCTTCTGAAGCAATTCGAATCCCGATATTGAATTTGCCTTTAATTTCTTGAGACAGCAAATCAATTTCCTCGTAGTTATCGATAATAGGAATGCAATTTTTATGTCCGTTATTGATCAATCTTGCAATGTTTGTAACGTATTGTTCACGTTTGAAACCATTACTGATCACATAGGTCTTATCAGTGATTTTGCCTTCTTCCTTTAGCTTTTCAACAATATCAATATCAAATGCCGAAGAGGTCTCAATATGGATATCATTTTTTAAAGCTTCGTTCAATACATGTTTAAAATGTGAGCTTTTTGTACAGTAACAATAATGGTACTTCCCTTTGTATTTATGTTTCTTGATAGCTTTGGAAAACCAGCTTTTGGCACGGCCAATATTATTTGAAATTTGAGGGAGATAAGTAAACTTTAAAGGCGTCCCATAATCTTCAACCAATTTCATCAAATCAATGTCATGAAATTGAAGTGTTTTGTCTTCGAGTTTGAATTCATCTTGTGGAAAATAAAAGGTTTGATTGATGAGATCAATATATTTTGTATTCATTATGCTTTATTAAGTTTTAAAATTCTGAAAAAAAAATCAATTAGAGTAATAAATTCCTGATAAATAATGAAAATCATACTTGAATTTGCTGATGGGAAGGAATAGACACGAAGGCAAGGTGTTTGCTATCTGATATTCTAAAATTAGAAGTAAGCTTTAAAATCTGGTAACTTATCTTATAAGTTGCTTTTGAAAGTGACTTCTTAAAATCCAAAAGCCCAAACGTAAAAACGCGATTCAAGGGTTCAGCTAAATGAGGTGCAAAAGAACTATAAAAATTCTGAAAAACAAGATGCAAAGGATAAAAATATGTCATCAAACAAATAGGAATATCATACTCAAAAATTTCGACTATTAAAGGACCAAAAACGTGTTAAAATGGATCTTAAAACCCCATCACTTTCAGGCCCTTAAAATCAAGACAACATTTTCAAAGTATTGATTTCTTGCTCTGTGAGATGTTTCCAATGCCCACGAGGAATATCTTTCTTGGTTAAACCAGCAATGGCAACACAATCTAACTTTACAATCTCATAGTTTAAATGGTCAAAAATAGTATGGATAATAGAGCTTCCGGTGTTTTTGATTTTTAAACCAATTTGATTTTTCGATTCCCCTTCAACAAAACTGATTTCTTCTACCGCCACAAATTTACCCTCGATTTTTAATCCTTCCTGAATTTTTTTGAGGTCCTCAAACTTCAAATTCTTATCCAGTTCTATTTGAAACAATCGCGGCACTCCTTTTTTTGAATTGGTGAATTTTTGCACCAAAGCATCATCATTGGTAAACAAAATCAAGCCTAAGGAGTTTCTTCCCAAACGTCCAATGGGTTTAATACGTGACGTAGTTGCATTGGCAACCAAATCCATAACGGTACGTCCTTTACCTTCACTTGTAGTGGTTGCAAAACCTTTTGGTTTATTGAGCAATACGTAGGCTTTCTTTTCGGGATTGACACGTGATCCATCAAAACGAACATCATCTTCCAGCTTTACTTTATAGCCCATTTCTGTAACTACTTTTCCATTAACGGTCACACTTCCTGTAGAGATATGCATGTCAGCATCACGACGCGAACAGATTCCAGAATTGGCGATGTATTTGTTCAATCTGATTTCGTCTGGATTGGATTTTTTTACTGGTGTTTTTTTATCAGAATTTGGTTTCGAACCCTCTTTTGTAGCTTTTCTCAATGGAGCATTCCCTCTAGCGTAACTCTTGCTTTTAGAATTATCACCTCCTCTTCCTGAAGCTGCAGCATTACTCTTGCTCTGATCTCTTCCAGAAGATTTTCCCTTACCACTACTCCCTTGATGTCTACTCATGACTTAAAATTTTATGCAAAGATACTTTATTATATAACTATTTATGAATTTTCAAATTACGAATTTTTTCAAATCCTATTCAATACAATGTCCACATTGATCAAAACTATACAAAACACACCGGCCACAATAATAAATTTTAAAATGTTGTGCAATATGAGGTAATGTGTTTTGGTTTTTGACCTCCATAACATCAAGATGACCATAAATAACAAAACCGTACTTGAATAAAAGAAATAGTTCATCTGGCCAACATCAAAATAAGTGATCAGCAAGAGTGTGGGAATTAGGGTTAAAAAGGCCAAAATGGTCAACATCACTTTTGAAACATTCTCTCCATAAACAACCGGAATTGTGTGATAATTCTGTGCCAAATCACCTTTAATATTTTCCAAATCTTTAGTCAATTCCCGCATGGAGATGATCAAAAACAAGAACATGGCATGAAAAAATATAACTGTTTCAAAATTTCTATAATAAATAAAAATGGCAAAAAATGGCGTAATGGTCAGAATTGCAGAGGTGAGATTTCCAATGAACGGCAATTTTTTCAACTTATGTGAATAAAACCAAATCCCGAAAATATAAAGCGAAAAGAAGATAACCGCATTAAACGATACATAACTCGCCATGACGACTGCCAAAAAATTGAGCACAAAATAAAAGGACAGTTTCGTGTTCTGGCTTACCAATCTATCCAACATAGATTTGTTGGGCCTATTGATCAAATCTTTTTCAGAATCATAGAAATTATTGATGATGTAGCCTCCTGCAATAGCAGACGCAGATGCTAGGACCAACATAAACAAATTCAGATCGAACACCACCTCCCGCAAGGGGCTGTCATGCGAAAAAATATAAATGGATGCCAAGTATTGGGCAATGACGATAACCAAAATGTTATAGCCTCTAATGACCGAAAACATGCTAAAAAACTTTAGTAGGAGGTGTTTTTGTTTTCTGGTCAGCATAAAGACAGATTTAAAGCGCTTTGACCAAATTTAAGTTACATACAGTCGGGGCGCTCATCATAAGAAGCTTAAAAATTATAAACTACTTCTAATTTGTAATCTTTGAGAGACTGTCTCGCTTTTTCAATATCTTCAGTAAACCCTAAGATGTAACCGCCACCGCCTGAACCACACAATTTCAAATAATAATCATTGGTGTCCAATCCGTTTTTCCAAAGTTCATGGAATTGCAGTGGGATCATCGGTTTAAAATGATTCAAGGCCACTTTTGAAAGCTTTTTTGTATTAAGGAACAATGATTTAAAATCACCCTTTAAAAAATCATCCACGCAAGCATCAGTATGCTTAATAAATTGGTTCTTTAGCATCTTACGGAAGCCTTCCTGTTTCATGTTTTCCATAAAAATACTGACCATAGGTGCTGTTTCACCTATAATGCCACTATCCAATAAAAACACAGCACCTGTTCCATCACTTCTTTGAGAAGGAATGCCAGTTGCCTCGATATTATCTTTTGAATTGATTAAAATAGGTATGCTCAAATAACTGTTGAGAGGATCTAGACCAGATGATTTTCCGTGGAAGAAAGATTCCATTTCAGAGAAAATATTTTTTAACGTCAATAGTTTTTCACGTGTCAAATTCTCCAAAACCGTAATTTTATCATACGCGTATTTGTCATAGATAGCGGCTACCAAAGCACCACTACTACCAACACCGTATCCTTGAGGAATTGAGGAATCAAAGTACATCCCTGCATCAAGGTCATTTTTTAAAGTTGCCAAATCGAAAGTCACTAATTCTGGACTGATCTCTTTCAAATACTCCACAAACCTTTTAAGGTTGCTATTTGATTTTATGGAAATCTCTGATTGAAGTCCGTCGGTTTTTAGTGCTCCATTATAAAAATTGTACGGAATAGATAGGCCTTTGGAATCTTTGATGATGCCATATTCGCCAAAAAGTAGAATTTTAGAGTAAAATAGAGGTCCTTTCATGGTTCGATCTTGGGTTTACAGTTCACGACAGTGGTGAATTGTTCAACAAATATACGCAATATTATTGGGTTTGGTTTGCGCCCAAACCAATTTGGTCGCAAATATAGTGCCCGTTTTGACAATACACAACCAACTCGCTCTTAATAAATTGTAAAATTTTCTGACTTTCATTGTGCGGATAAAGCACGTGCACATTAGCTCCTGCGTCTAGTGTAAAACTGACAGGTAAACCTGTCTTTTGTCTGAAGTTCCATATGCGGTTGATGATTTCCAAAGTATTTGGTTTCATCAATATAAAATAAGGCATGCTGGTCATCATCATGGCATGCAAGGTCAACGCTTCACTTTCAACCAATGCATTAAAAGCATCTAAATCACCCGATCCTAAAATCTCTTTGAGAGTTTCAAGATTTTGATGGGCTTGTTGAAATCTATTTAGTGCATATGGGTGATTGTACATCAAATTGTGCCCCACCGTACTGCTCACCTGCTTTTCGCCTTTGTCAACCAACAAAATAGTGTCTTGGTAATTCTTGAAATTTTCATGGACTTGATAAGGATATTTTATACCAAACAAATCAGTACTGCCTTCAATGCCTTCTGTTTTCCCCCAAGCTATCAACGCTCCTTCAATACTACGGCATGCACTTCCTGAACCCAAACGTGCCAGAAAAGAAGCCTTTTGATTGAAATATTTTTGAGTAAAAGGCCCTTCGTCTTCTTTATGACTGACATCAGCATCCAATAATTGCTTTTCAATGCTCATTAAACACAAGGCCAAAGCACTCATCCCACTTGCGGACGAAGCAATACCTGAACTATGGGGAAACGTGTTTTCTGTCTCTATTTTGAAGACATACTTTTTTAAAAATGGCAGATAGATCTCTATGCGTTCAAAAAAAGTCTGGATTTTTGGTTTGAAGTCTGCCTTTTTCTCACCATCCAAGTAGATATCAAAAGAAAACGTGTGGTCTTCTTTCAGCTTTTTAGTAAAACTTAGTGTGGTTATTGTTTTGCACTTGTTCAATGTGAAACTGAGGGATGGATTTTCTGGAATTTGATTCTTTTTCTTACCCCAATATTTCACCAATGCGATATTGCTGGGAGATTCCCAAGTGACACTTCCCGTCTCCAAGGTGTGAGTATAAGGTTTTGGAATAAAATCTTTTTCAGTCATTTTTTTCTTATCAGCAGGCAAAGATAAGAGTTTTACTGTTGTATCATAGCTTTTGCTATTTCTGAAATTTTAAAAATAGTCCAATGCAGGGTTGAAAAAAGTATGGACTAATGGAAACGACACGCACTATAAAAAGAGGCCTCACATACATTAAACTAGTCATCCACTTATCCGATTTAACTGAAATCATCAATGTTTTTCAATCTGACAAGTTCAATCATCGCCAAGATGTACTAGTGAAAAAGATTCTATCTCTTCCAAAACAGCGTAGATGTGTTTCACAAATGACCATCTCTTCTGCAACATCTCTTTATTCAAAGTCTGCTTTTTTGTCCACTTTACTCAAGATCGTTTAGAATAAAATTTCTGTTGAAATTTCAGCAGAAAACAGTACACCGCTGACTAACAATTATTTATAAAAAATAAGCGATTATTTTGACAGATACCCAATCGTTTAAGTTCTAAAAAAACCATACTTTTATTCATAGAATTTGTACGTTTGCCGGGATTTTGTTAACCTCTTTTTATAAATCCATCGCCTCCCAAATCATGAATTTATTAAAATCATTTTTGATATTAATAGCATTTTATTGTCTCCCTTTTTTTGGTCATTCTCAAATTAATGAAAACCATACCTACCATAATAAGCGGTTAAATCAACTGATTTCAAAAGATAGTATCTATGAAGCAACCTTGTTGCTAAATGAAGACATTGCTTATGCTAAAGCCAACAACCAACCTTTAGCTTTAGCCTACATCCTTCAAACTTTAGGATCCATGTTTTCTCAAATAGAAAGTCCTGATACTGCTGCCAACTATTATAGTAAGGCTGCCCACCTCTTTGACTCTTTAAACAAACCTCAGGAAATTGATGATGTGTTGACGCATTTATCACGGAATTATGTGGACGGAAAAAATTATAAAAAATTTGATAGTATTATTCCCATCGCTCTACAGCAATCCATCAACCTCAATAGCATTAACCTTTTTTACAACTTAGAATCAAAAGTCCGCAAAAATTACTTTCTCAGAAACTATGAGATTGCCTTAAAAAGCTCCGATGAAGCTCTTAAAAAACTAGAAAACTACGACTTTGTTTCTGAAAAGGATCAGGCTGAAAAAGAGCGATTAATTATATCGTTCCAATATTACAAAGGTGTGGCCATGATTAATTTAAAGCACTTTGAGGAAGGCTACAAGATACTCTTTGAACTTGATCCCCATCAGTTTCGTATCACTGGAAAAGAAAAAATAGCGCCTATCAGCCAAATGTCTACGCTCAACTATTACAAATTTAGATATTTTAGTGAGCGTACCAAACAATTAGATTCAGCCAACAAATACTTGCTAAAAGCTGACTCTTTAAAATATATTGCCATTCGTGATTTTCAAAATAGATTATCAGAAAATGGTGACTTGATTTTTAAGATTATCACTACTGAAAAACAGCTGCAGCTCGCCAACACCAAGAGGCAGGAGGATAAAGCATTATCAAATACGTTTTTAATGGCCACGATTGTATTGAGTTTATTACTTGTGGGATTGGCAACCTTTTTCTATTACTACTACACCAATAGAAGACATATCAAAAAAATAAATTTGAGATTGAAAGAATCCAATAAGAAGTTGAAAATTATTGACAAAGAACGCCTTGAGTTTTTCTCCATATTAAGCCATGAGTTAAGAACACCCATTTATGGCATCAACGGACTCGCTACTTTGATTGAGCAAGAAGAATCGCCTGATAAAAGAAAGGGATATTTGAACGCCCTGATTTCTTCAAGCAATTACATTTCAGTGCTCATTGATAATGTCTTACAAATTTCAAAATTAAAGTTTGAAAACAAGAAGCTGCATTTCAAACCCACTAACGTTTTACAGCTTGTTAAAAGGATTTCACGTTCAATAAAAGTTTCAGCCAATCAAAAAGGATTAGAATTCTACACTAATGTTGAAAAGACCAATTGGAATGAATTTTTGCTCATTGATAAGGTGGTGCTGAGCCAAATTTTAATCAATCTCACTTACAATGCCATTAGGTATACTTCCAAAGGATTTATTTCTATCAACGTCACAGAACAACAGCGCACTGATACCCACGTCAATTTACTTTTCGAAATTAAAGATTCAGGGATTGGTATTCAAACCAAGCACAGAGATATTATTTTCAACGCGTTTGAAAATAAAACCTTCTTAGAAAAAAACAGTTCTGGATCAGGTTTGGGCCTTCATATCGTGAAAACCTTACTTAAAAGCCATAATTCTGAAATCCAATTTGTATCCAAACCAAATGAAGGAAGCACATTTTACTTTGATATTGATTTTGAAATCGCAGAAGCCCCGAGTGATAATGGCCATTTCTTCAACCCTGTTAGCGATACACCCACAAAAATACTAGTTGTAGATGACAATACCATCAACTTAATGGTGACTCAAAAAAACGTGGAGAAAATTCCTGGTTGTATTTCTGAAACCGCGGCACATGGCAAAGAAGCTGTTTGTCTTGTAAAAGAAAAATATTTTGACTTGGTTTTGATGGATATCAACATGCCAGATATGGATGGTTTTGAGGCCACAAAACATATCAGACTCTTCAACCCTACTATTCCAATTTTGGCGCTGACGGCCCTAAATTCTGCTGAAATTCAAGATAAGGCAACTGCTTGTGGCATGAATTATGTCATCACAAAGCCCTATGATTTTGAAGAGTTCAAATCCATCATTCTGAAATTTAGCAATGTTTTTCAAGATTAGATGGCTTTGGAAACGAGGTAAGCGCCCGTCCAGGCATTTTGAAAGTTAAAACCTCCCGTAACTGCGTCAATGTTGATGACCTCACCCGCAAAATAAAGATCCTTATGGAGTTTGCTCTCAAAGGTCTTAAAGTTGATTTCTTTTAAATCAACACCTCCAGCCGTCACAAATTCTTCCTTAAAGGTGCTTTTTCCATCTACTTTAAAGATGGCTTTTGTAAGTTGGGCGGACAGGTTTTCAAGTTGCTGTTTATTTAATTCTGCCCATCGCATATCTGCAGAAATACCAGATGCCAAAACCAACTTTTGCCACAAGCGTTTTGGAAGATCAAATTGTGGTGCTTTCAACACTGTTTTCTTTGCGAAAGTGAGCTTGCAGTCTTTTAAACCTCCCATGCAATCTTCAATAGATTGTTTGATAAAATTGATTTCAATTTCAAATTTATAATCCCGTTGTGCCAGTTCAATAGCGCCAAAGGCCGACAGTTTTAAAATAGCAGGTGCGCTCATCCCTACATGCGTAATCAGTAACGGACCTTCAGAAAACAAATCGGTACCAACAACCTTTATGGCCACGTTTTGCGCCACTACTCCAGGAATGTCATTGATGCGTTCATCCTTTATGTTGAACGTAAAAAGAGACGGCACTGCTTCCGAAATGCCGTGGCCCATCGCTTCCAATAATTTCCATATTTTCGGATTGCTACCTGTGGCAATGACGAGTTTCTTGCAGTAAAATGTTGTGCCCTGGGTTTCTATCTTGAAACGGTGCTCAAAATCTACCGCTTCATTTCTGGATGACTGCTCTATTTTTTTAACACTTTCATTATACAACACCTCAACCTTATGCTTTTTGGCCTCATTTAAAAAACAATCAATGATGGTTTGCGAAGAATCTGTAATGGGAAACATTCTCCCATCTTCCTCAATTTTAAGCGCAACGCCGCGTTTTTCAAACCACTCAATCGTATCGCCTGTCATAAATTGATGGAAAGGTCCTAACAATTCTTTTTCACCTCTTGGATAGTTCAGGACCAATTCCGAAGGAATAAATTCCGCATGCGTGACATTACAGCGACCGCCTCCAGAAACTTTCACCTTTTGAAGGCCTTCTTTACCGCGTTCTAAAATAGCAACCGTCAACCTAGGATTTCTTTCTGCGATGTTAACAGCCGCAAAAAATCCGGCAGCGCCGCCTCCAATAATGATGATGTCTTTTACGTTCATAAGCGATCGGGAAAATCAGAGAAAATACCATCTACACCATACGTTTTTATACGTTGGATGGTTTCAATATCATTGACAGTCCATGTATTGACTTCAAAACCTAATTTTTGAAGCTGCCGCACACTTTTTTTATTCAACAAGTGATGCACAGGATGGATGGCTTTGGCATTGATTGTTTGTGCAAAATTTTTAGCCATGTCAAGATCTGATTCGGTTAGCACTGCCAAAGGAATGTTTTTATTGATGTTAAAAACCGTCTTAAGCTCTTCATGATTAAAACTGGACACTAGAAAACCGTCAAAATTCCAACCCTTCGTTTCAGTATATAATTGGATGCTTTTGCAGGTTTCAAATGCAGTACGCAGCCCTTTTAATTCAATATTTAACATGCATTTTTTGTCAATCAGATCCAAAACTTCTAGCAAGGTAGGAATTTCAAATTGGCCATTAATTCTTAATTCTTTTAACTCTTTAAGAGATTTCATAGCAATTTCTCCAGCATCTGTAGTCAAACGTTCCAAAGTAAAATCATGAAAAACAACCAATTCTCCTGTCGTCGATAAATGGACATCAATTTCAATGGCATCCACTCCTAATTCCAATGCCTTTTTAATAGATTCCAGGGTATTTTCTGCAACATGACCTTTTGCGCCTCTATGACCGATTTTTAAAGGTAAATTTTTCATTTGTTGATGCGTTAATTGAACTTTCCCTATTGGAATTTGGCCGTTTTTTATTGGGATTTCTACCTTGGTCTCATCAATCCTTCTTGCGCTACTGAAGCCACAAGTTGTCCGTCTCGGGTAAAAATGTTTCCTTTCGCAAATCCGCGAGCACCTGACGCATTTGGAGATTCGATGGCGTATAACAACCAGTCATCAAAATCAAAATCCCTAAAATACCACATGGAATGGTCTAAACTTGCGGTTTGGGTATTGCCCCAATGGGCTTTACTGGCATGGCGGTTCATGGCTGCAGCCAGAATATTATAGTCTGAAATATAAGTGAGAATTTGCTGTTTTGTTGCCAAATCCAATTGCGAAGTATCCCCTTTTAGCTTGAACCACACATTGGTGAACGCTGGCAAATCTACTTTATTGAATGGATCAACAAGTTCAACAGGCTTAAACTCAATAGGACGCTCGGCCGCCAAAAACCCTTTTGTTTTCTTCGGGATGACCTCTCCAAATTGCTCCAATACCTCCGTCCAGCTCATCAACTCTTCAGGCTGTTTGACATCCTCATTTATTTTAATTTGATGATTGTAGCCTTCTTCGCGTTTCTGAAATGATGCCGAAAGAATAAAAATAGTCGTTCCATTTTGATCAGCGGTAACACGTCTTACTGAAAAACTACCACCATCTCTTATAATGTTGACGGTATAAGTGATAGGCACTTCCAGATCTCCTGCTTCCAAAAAGTACGAATGCATAGAGTGGAGCACACGTTTATTGGTGATGGTCCGTGTTGCGGCGTTTAGGGCTTGGGCCAATACCTGGCCACCAAATACATTTGGGCTTCCTACTGTTTTGCTAAAGCCTTCAAACTGGGTTGGATTGATTTCTTTTAAAGCAAGCAGCTCAACTAAATCTTTAACATTGGTCATGGCATAATTTTTTTTTAAGCTTATTAAAGGTATTTAAATGACAATGAAATCTGAATCTATCCTGACTTTTAAATCGTATAATCTGATTGATTGAGCGTTTTCAATTTATTCATTTGATGGTTGATAATTGATAGATCAGCTTCATTTTTTTGATGTGCAATGGCGTCTTGATACAAGGTGCTAATTTCCTTTACAATTGTTTTTTTGTAAAGCTGATCAGAAACATCCGCATGATCCAACAAATAATCGAGCATCATGAATAATTTTTGCACCACAATAATATCATGTTTGCAGTAGGTGCGCAGGGCAGCCATTACATTGTACATCAATACTTCAAAACTTACCGTTTTTATACTAACGATGGCATTGTCATCGTTATCCTCATCATCAAACAAATAACTACTATCCCTTTTTTTCATGCGGAGCGCAAACAATTCTGTCATATAATCAATAGCGTTGATTGCTGTACCAGGATCGTTGATACCGGGAGACATGGCTTTCACGGCTATTTCGGTAATTTGCTTAAAGGCCAGAACGTAATTTTCAGTAACAATTTCATTTTGAGAAAAATTAAAATAACCCAAAACCTCAATAACATCGTCTTCAACTAATTCAGCGCCAGAGTATCTAAACAATGGGAGGTTTTTTAAAATATAGGTGCCCTTAATTTGTATAATTTCAATTTGAACCTCTTTTTCCCTGGCAAAACTGGTCAATGATTTAAGGCTGTTATCTTGAAAATAGCCTGATTCGTTAGAATTTACGACTTTCCAACCCGAAGTATCTGGAAATTTGGCCTCGTATGATTTTTCATTTTCAATCAAACTGCTCAATCTATCATGAGCATTATTAAAGATCTTATCCATAATAGTCCCAACCTGTATTTGCTGTGATATGGAATGGATAAAATAAATAAATGCCCCTAAACACAAGGTCATAAAAATGATGGCCAATAACACCGAAAATCCTGGAAGTTGGTACTTATTGCCATGGGGTGTTATGGACACTAAAGTAAATATACAGTACAACAGTGAGGAATTATAAATTCCTAAAATAATTTGATGTCTTCTGTTGGAAATCAAGCCTGGTAGTATCCGCGGTGAAAAATTGCTGGACGCCTGATTGAGCAAAATCATCACCAATGAAAAACTAAACACCATGATTGATATCAACCCTCCAATAAAGGTGGTCAAAAGGCTTCTTGCAGTTTCTGTATTATTAATGACCAACACCGGAGCATTTTCAATCAAATAGGCAGAAACGCCCAAACTTTCTAAATAATACATAAAGAAGGCAAATAACAAGCCAATCAAGCTGATCAAGGTGGGATAGAATGCAATATTGCTCTCTAATTTGATAATATATTCAAGGATGCTATAAAATTGCTTTTTCATATGTTAGTTCTTAATTGGCAAAGATGACATTAAAAATTGAGTCCTAAGCCAAATGAAAATCGTGATCCGTCTTCTCCAGTAAACAGATTGAATGTTCCTGAGAGTGTTTTGGCTGCAGTAATCCTCACACCGCCTCCATAATCATTATGCCATTTATCAGAAAAATCTCCCCGTTGCCAAACACGTCCAAGATCTCCTCCTCCAAAAACAGTAATTTGAAACGGTAACAATCGTGTTCTGATTGCAGGAAAACTATAACGCAGGTCAGCACTTGTCACCAATGAATTCCTTCCTGTAAAACGTTCGGCCCTATACCCTCTCAATCCTGAATCGGCTCCAATATTTGCAGCCTGATAGAATAAAAAGTCGTTTCCAAAACGGAATTGCGCACGTACATCAGTTTTAAGGACCAAGGTTTTATCTTTTGTCAGGGCATTGTAAAAACCTAAATCAGAATTGACATACCCATAAACGTTGTCAGCATCCTGAAGATTGGTCCGTGCGCCAACATCCAAATTGAAAGACATGCCCTTGGTGGGATTCATCTTATTGTCAGCACTTAAATAGTCATATTGTGCTTCCAGCGCTCCAAAATATTTCCGCTCATAAAACGCTTCATTACTCTCTGGTTGGAATGTGGTAATAAACCGATCTGGTGAATCCTCCAATTGAATGCCATCAAATATGGCCCTAAAACCATAATCACTGCCAAATGCTGAACGTTTAACTATCCCAATGTGCCCACTATATATACTTTTTCGGACGCGATTAAAGTTGTAATTATCAGCGTCATAAGCCGTTTCATTGCCATAACCGAAAAAGTTATTGGTATAAGACTGATTGGTATAGGTGCCGCCAACATTCAAATTCCAATCGAGAAAAAAATTGGCAAATTCACCTTCATAATCCAATTTAAAACCGCTGGTATCAAAAGCATATTGGGCATCAAAGGCATGCTGTTGAGAAAATGGATTGCGCTGAAATCCGTTAATTGTATACACCACTGAAGCGCCCAATACTATCCCGTCATCTGGATTGAAACTCAAATTGGGCGTCAATACTGTAAATTCCGTTCGGTTTTTTTCAAAATTAAAGACATTCAAATTGTATACATCTGTAAATTTTACTTGTGCTCCGTTTTTTGAAAGCACTGTATTTTCTTTAGATTTATGATCATAAACCTTAATCCTTCTACCCTCTTTAATAGTATAGATGTCATTACCCTCACCCCCGATGATTCGTGTAAAAATTAAATTATCACCTTTCCCGTTCACTTCAAATTGATCATCATCATTCAAGCCATAAATCCAAAGCTCCTTGGTCACTTTTTTATCATAGATACGATCAATGAATGGCTCACTTTTTTCACCCTCCTTTAGTGTAGAGATTTTTATCTGGGTCAAATCCTTACCAAGTCTGGTAATTTCAAAATAATCATCTTTATCTGTTCCTGTAAGCACGACCAATTCATTTAAGTAGTTGTAATACCTTTTGGCGATGTCATGTAAATTACCACGACGTCCTTTCAGTTTTATTTTGATATCTGAGATGATGCTATCCTGTACTTCAATAGGCACCTTGTCAAATGCGTTTTCTATAACGTCATCGGTGATATTTTCCTCAAGAAACTTGGCCTGTTTTAGCCACGCCTCCATATTGGATTGTTGCAGCAGCACACGATCAAGTTTTACACCAGCACTGTTCATCCATTTAATATCTGCAAGTTTTTCATCATATACTTGAAGCTGTCTTGAAGATCCTGAGATAATTTTCACAATATCCAGCAGCGTGCCATCAAAGTTCGAAAACACCTGATCTCTATCTCTTGGGATGGGCTTATAAACTCTTTCCCCATTTTCCTGGTTAAATTGAGCCCAGCGCCATTGATCTTGATGCCTGTCCCAATCGCCAATTAACATATCAAACAAACGCGCCCTGATATAGGCGTTTTCGTCAATCTTATACGTTTCGTTTTCCCGCACCTTTTCAATAATATCATAGGTGCTTTGGATATCATCGGCATAACCAAAATTACGCTCGTCAGTATAATTTTCTTCGGGACGCTCTTCAATCATGTATAATTGACCGCCATACTCTGCATTGTACTCTCCCAAGTATTTATGCTTGGGAATGTAAAATAGTTCTGGATTTGTGTGGTATATTTTTGCAGCATCTGACAACTCAGGGATGGCCATAAACGCATACGGGTGTGCTGATGTATAGAAATCCAAAACGAGACTTTCAATTTCTGTTTGCTCAAAATCGTCTACCACATAAGCGTTTTTGGAAAGCACCTTTTCCAAATAATGTGTGGCATCTTTGCGCAGTGCCTTCATGTTCAATTCAAGGCCATCTTTCGTTTTGAGTCGAAGCGTTTTGGTTTGATGACCGCCGCCTTCACTTACTATTTCCAATCCGCCATAAAGGGTATCTAAAGTTGCAACAGGAACACGGATAGGTTTGCTATAAATACTTCTGTAGCCCTCTCCCAATAACAATTTGTAAACGGAAGATTTTTCAGTTTCTTCTTCTGAATAAATGGCGACGTCCACCTCATTTGGAAATGTGTCAGGCACTACAGAAAGGTCATACAGTTTTGTTGGAGGGTAAACCTCTTTTTGAAATAACAGATGTGGTTTATTATTTTCTGAACCGAAATATTGCACCCATGAACTCCCATCCTCAAACACCGTAAAGACAGCAAAACCTGGAAGTCCGTAAGCAAATACACCATTATTTTTTAAATTGACAGCACCTGATTTTGAGCCAGAGCCGGACACAATCTGTTTGACGTTTCCATTGTCAATGTACTGGAGGGTATGCTCGTGCCCCGACACAAAAATAATATTGCCGTTTTCAGTAGCTAAGTTTTCCAAACGATCCATCAAATCATTATAAAGTTCATTATATCGGTCTTGAATGGAAATACCACCCTGAGCTCTAATTTGAACAACCAATGAGGCCAAACCAGGCATCGGAATTTTTTTCTGCATAGGAAATAAATGCTTTTCTAATGCAAATTGCCCCCCGTGAGAGCCATTGGTGTACATGGGATGATGCATTGCAAACACAATGGTTTTGCCTTGTGCATTTTTAATTTCACTTTCTAATTCCAACAGCAGACGTTCCCTAGTTTTTATAACGCAGTCGTCATTTATGGTGGGATGGTGATCCCAATTTTCAAGATACCATTGGCTGTCAATAATGATCATTTGAATGGTTTCACTCACAGCAATACTTTTAAGAGGACAACCATTTTCAGGAAAAAAGCTGTTCTCATCAAGCGATTTTTTAATGTATTGTTCTTCTCTCCGCACTCCAGTGACACCACCTGCATACCATTCATGGTTACCAGGGATAAAGATGCTCTGACCTTCGAAATTTTCTACAGATTTCACTTGGGCATTGAGCATATTTTCAGCAGCTTCACGGTACCTATGCTCTTTTGGGGGAAGTCCTGCAGGATAAATATTATCACCCAAAAACAAGGCGTAATCTCCTTTTGTATCTTTTTCAGAAATATAATTATGAAACGCTGTTAACCCTTGAGACATGCCATTGATGGGAGATAAACCTGCATCTCCCACCAAATAGAACACCTTGTCCACTTCTTTATCTGGAAACATATTCTGTTGATGTGCTTTATCCAGATATTGGGATTGATAAGACGCACAGGCATTCAGCAAAAAGGCAGATAAAAGAATTAAGGTGGGTTTTATAAACGTATGCATTACTTGTTGACTTGTTTTTAATTACCTTTCAGGAGTTGTATTATACATAAAAAAGAAAAGCAAACGTGATTCTTTTACGTCTCATTTTCCTCTTGTCAATTGGGCTTGACTTTAAGTTATGAACGATTTTTATGACCGAATTTAAATCGAAATTGCTGCTGTTTTTATTGAAGTTACAAATTAATTTATTCCATAGACATCTCAAATTGAATGTAGAGATATTTTATGAAATGATTTCTGTCTCTATAACAATATCACTGAGCAATGTTTTATGGACTGGACATTTTGAGGCGATTTCTTTTAATTTGTTTTTTTGGGATTCATCTAAATTCCCAACCAATTTGAGCTTTTTTAACAGATGGTCAAAGCGTGTTGGTTTATCCAAATCGCGCATCAAATCTTCACTGTGTTTTTTAGAATATGTGATGTACACAAACACTTCTTGCAAATCCCATTTTTTCCGTTCTGCGTAAAGCTTTAAGGTCATTGCAGTGCAGGAGGCTAAGGCTGCACTCAAGTAATCATAAGGCGAAGGTCCAAAATCATCACCTCCAAAAGATTCTGGTTCATCTGCAACAAAACTGTGTTTTTTGGTTTGTATGGATGTCGTAAAATTGTCTTCCAATAAGTTTAAATGACCCACCAACTGCTCGCCTTCAGTGTCTAAAATATCATGGTTACTGGTATCAAAATAGCCTTGTACCCAAGCGCCTATCATATTGCCAACATAACTGCTGTCTTTTTCATTGAGCAATAAATGATCGGCATCATTTAAACTGATAAAACTCTTGGGATGGTGCGCACTTTTATAAAGTTTATGAGCATTGTCTATCCCCACAACCTTGTCAAAAGGGGCATGCATGATTAAAATAGGTTTACGCAGTTGTTTGGTTACTTCAGGTAAGTCTGTTTTATCAAAATCATCCACAAACTCTTGATTGATCTTAAAAGGCCTACCTCCAATATTAACCTCTACATCTCCTTTTTGGGCAATTTCCTGAACATGATGGGAAAAATGCTGTTTCACATGCGCTGTCGTTGCGGGCGCGCCAATAGTGGCGATGGCCTTGACACTATCAAGCTTTGACGCTGCAACAATAACAGCCGCGCCCCCTAAAGAATGACCAACAAGAAGGGAAGGTGCCTCATAATGTTCTTTCAAATAGTCACTAACTGCCAATAGATCTTCAACATTGGCTGAAAAATAACTGTCCGCAAATTCGCCTTCACTTTTACCCAAGCCTGTAAAATCAAACCGCACCACAGCAAACCCATGTGAGGTCAATGCCCTACTGATATTTTTGACAGGTTTTAACGTACTGTTACAGGTGAAACAATGGGCAAAAATAGCATAGTTATTAGGCTTTTGATTTGCTGGAAGCTCTAAATACGCTTGCAACTGATACCCTTTAGCATTCTGGATGTTGAGCTTTGTACTTTGCATAATAAATTAAGTTTAATTTTTTAAATGGCCCACTTTATTTTGGTTAACAAATCCTGAAAATTGATTTAAAAGTAATTTCAGTTTTGGATTGATAAAGGTCTCGCAAAAAGGTTTTTCAGGATTTTTAAAATAGTAGTTGGTAATTTGCGCCCTCGACGGTTCAAAATCCTTAAAAGGCAATATTTGCGTGATCAGTTCTCCATTGAATTTCTTTTGAAATTCTCTGAGTAAACCCTCAAGAGTCTCAAATTGAACCTCATTGAAGGTATAAATAGCGGAACGGTATTTTTTACGCATGGAATGATTGGACTTGCTATTGTGCGTCAACAAATGTATTTCAACTAAGGTTTGGAGCGTGATGCATTTGCGATTAAAATGAACGATAACCGCTTCAGAAAAATCACTATTTTCATTTGTAGAAGCCACATATCCCTGTTCTACTTTCTCAACAGCTTTAAGGATTGAAAAACAGCTTCTGTGCACTCCCGATTCCGAAGCCTCGGAACGGGAACAACCTCCTCCGAAAGCTATTTTAGACAACTCTTTTGTCACAACAAGTTATTGTTTGACATCTACCCCTTTCCAAAAAGCGACATAATTTTTAATGCTTTTTGCCTGATCTGAAGCATCAGGATAATACCAAGCGGCGTCCTTATTTTGCTTCCCTTCGACATCAATTGTATAATAAGATGCTTTGCCTTTCCACGGACAGGAGCTGTGTGTTTCACTTGGGTTAAAGTATTCTTTTTTGATACTGTCATGCGGAAAATAATGGTTATTTTCTATAACGACCGTTTGGTCACTTTCTGCGATAACTGTGTTGTTCCAAATTGCTTTCATGAGTGTTTTTTTTTTAAAAATTAAATATATATTTTCATTTACCGCCAGGGTCGCAAAGATTTCACGCTACGGTCGCAAAGGAAAAAGTTCCCAAGCTCAAATAAAAATCATCTTGAGCCTAAAAAATCAAATAAAAGATTGATCAAATCTTTCAAAATGGCAGGTGTACCCGTTTGGCTTTTTTATCAAATAATCCTGGTGCTCCGGCTCAGCTGCCCAAAACTTGGAATAAGGTTCTAAAGTGGTGGCAACTTGACCATCCCACTTATGGGAAGCATTGACAATTTTGATGATGTCTTCCGCCTCCGTTTTTTCTTCGTCATTCTGAAAGAATATGGCTGAGCGGTAGCTTGATCCAACATCATTGCCTTGTCTATCAACGGTTGTAGGATTGTGGATTCTAAAAAAATAATCCAAAATATGTTTGAATGAGGTTTCTGTCGGATCATAGGTGATTTCAATACCTTCCGCATGTCCAGGATGGCTTCTATAGGTTGGATGTTCATTTTCTCCGCCAATATATCCTACCTCGGTGTCTTTGATACCGGGACGTACCCTGAAAAGATCTTCCATCCCCCAGAAACAGCCGCCTGCTATATATGCTTTTTTATTAGTGCTCATACGTTTGTGTTTAAATTAATTTAAAATTGTTTATAAAATCTAATGCCTTAATCTCTGTCATTTTAAGATGCTTAAGGCTTTGCTTATTGATACTATGTCCTTTTATGAACTGCAGGACAACATGGAACAGCCCACTTTATGGCGTGCCCATTCCGGTCGTTTTGTAAACCATTGTTGATGTTCTGGTTGCTCAGCATAAGGGTGTTTCAAGAGTTGAAAAAGTTCATCAATCAGGGTGTAATCACCATGGTCAGCTTTATCAATGGCCAACTGTGCCATATAATTTCTCAGCACGTATTTGGGGTTTACAGTGTCCATTACAGACTTTCTTTCCGAGTGTAAGATGGATTCCGCGAGCAATCTTTCCGCGTAGCGTTCAAACCACCCATGCCACTGCTGCCTGATTTTGTCAGAAAGGTCCGTTGGATTATAAAAAGCTTCTTGAACGATGCTTAGGCCGTCGGAAGAACTATCATTTTTAAAATTGCTCAAATTCCGAAAGAAAATAGTCATATCGGTTTCCGTCAGTTGCAATACATCTTCTAGATCTTTTACCAGCGATATATCTGAAGCATTCTCAAGTTGTAAGCCTAATTTGGAACGCATCATCTTTAGGGATTGCAACTCAAAATCGGTCGTGTATTTTTCCAATACGGCTTCCATGGCTTTTGCGTCTTCAATTAACGGATAAAGCGCATTGGCGAGTTGGTACAAATTCCAAAGTCCCATATTGGGCTGATTTCCGTATCGATAGCGTTTGTGCTGGCTATCTGTAGTGTTGGGTGTCCAGCCAAAATCAAAACCTTCCAACCAACCATAAGGGCCATAATCAATGGTCAACCCCAAAATGGACATATTATCAGTATTCATCACCCCATGTACAAATCCGACACGTTGCCAATGAATGATCATCTCCAAAGTACGGGTGCAAACCTCATCAAAAAACTGAATATAGGTAGCTTTAGAAGGGGCTCCCAAATGTGGAAAATGCTCCTGTATGGTAAAATCTACTACGGTTTTTAAATTTTTATGATCTTGCCGTGCTGCAAAAACTTCATAACTTCCAAATCTCAAGAAGCTTGGTGACACTCTGCTCACGATGGCTCCTTTTTCGTAGTCTGGATTGCCGTTGTACATTACGTCCCGCAAAACCTTATCACCAGTTAAAGCTAATGACAATGCCCTTGTTGTGGGCACACCCAAATGGTGCATGGCTTCACTACATAAATATTCCCGAATGGAAGAGCGCAAAACTGCCAACCCGTCTGCAGTGCGCGAATAGGGCGTTTCTCCAGCGCCTTTCAACTGCACCACCCAGTTCTTCTTGTTATGTTCTACCTCAAATAAATTAATGGCACGGCCGTCTCCCAACTGTCCTGCCCAATTCCCAAATTGATGGCCTGCATAGCACATGGCATAAGGGGTTGTGTTTTCTAATACCTTATTGCCAGTAACCACTTTTAAAAATTCTTCAGATGTTACATCGTCTTCCGTGAGGCCCAAATTGTCGCGCATTTCTGGTGATACATGCAGCAATTCTGGATGGGATGTTTGTTTTGGTGTTACGTAAGAAAAACACGCTTCCGTGACCTGCCTTCTGCTATTTTCTAGATTTGCATCTGCGGGTAAGTGGGTGGTAAATTTGTTTTTTATGTTAAGCTTCATTTATTTTGTCTTCGGCATTTATCCTATAATAGCATTCCATTTGTCGCTTCTTTTGGCTACAGATTTGATATAACCACAAACCGCAACAGCGTGGTAGCCTTCTTCGGTCAATTTCTCAAAGGTTTTTTCTACCAATACTTTACCAATCCCTTGTCCGCGGATATTGAATGGCACTTCACTATACACCAAATGCATTTTTCCGTCTTTTAGCGTGTAGTCCACTTTAGCAATTTCACCATCCACCTCCATGGTAAATTGATGGTTGTCTTTATCGTGTATAACTTTCATAGGTTTATTGATTCAATTAAACAGTCACATTTTTCAACTTGTCTGCATGCATTTTTCGCAGCTTAGCCAACTTAGGGGTAATGACAGCGCTGCAATAGGGAGCAGTTTGGTTATTGGCATAATATTTTTGATGATCATCTTCTGCTTTATGAAACGTTTCCACTGGACTGATCTCTGTCACGATTGGGTTTTCATAAAAAGGCGCGATTTCCTTGGCCACCAAGTGTGCAAAAGCCTTTTGTTTATCATTGTTATAATAAATGACAGAGCGGTATTGCGTCCCAACGTCACCTCCTTGTCTGTTCAACGTCGTTGGATCATGGCTCGTCATAAAAACGACCAATACATCTTCAAGAGATATTACTGACGGATCAAAAGTGACCTGAACCACTTCAGCATGTCCTGTCAAACCCGAACAGACCTCACGGTAGGTAGGCGTTCCAGGAACAGTTCCGCCCATGTAACCGGACACCACTTTTTCTACACCTTTAACTTCATTAAAAACCGCTTCAACGCACCAAAAACAGCCGCCGCCAACGGTCACCACTTCTAAATTTTTATTTGATATCATTTGTGTTCCAATTTATTAAACCTCCTTTTTAGAGGTGTCCAGAGTCATAGACTCAGAATTGACACAATAGCGCAATCCGCTTGGTTCTGGTCCGTCAGGAAACACATGTCCTAAATGCGCATCACACATGTTGCACATCACTTCTACCCTGACCATTCCAAATGCAGTATCCTTTTCATATTTAATGGCATTTTCTTTAATAGGTTGGGTAAAACTTGGCCAACCTGAGCTCGATTTAAATTTTATTGTGGAGTCAAAAAGCGGCGTATCACAGCACACACAATTATACTGACCTTCATCATATACGCTACAAAGCGCGCCAGTTCCTGGGGCTTCCGTTCCTTTACCTCTGGCAATCTTAAATTGTTCTGGGGTTAATAGTTCTCGCCATTCAGCATCTGACTTTTCAACTCTTTTATCGGGTTTTGGATTTCCGTTTACAGCAAAATCCATAACATTTTTCCATGTAAGCATATCTTTCAAGTATTTTTCTTAAAGTTAAAAATTATAATACGAAATTGGTCGGCCTTTAACGTTTTGCATTACAAATACTAGCCAATGTGTTCAGATACTCCATTTATTTTTTAGTACTTTGTATCACCAATTCTTACTAAGAAATTTATGGCTGATATCATCAAAAAAACTGAAGACTTTGTATTCAATCTTTTTAAGGAGGACTTACCCAATACCTTTCTTTACCATAATTTCACACATACGCAGCGTGTGTTGCGAAGCGTGAAAGAGATCGCAGAAAATTCTGATATCAGTACTGAAAATTCCACTGTGCTTCAACTTGCCGCCTTACTCCATGATACTGGCTATACCAAAATGAGAGAGGGCCATGAAGAAGAAAGTGTTAAAATAGCCACTACTTTTTTAGAAGATCAGCACCTAGAGAAAGACATTATTGATGCCGTGAATGAGTGTATCATGGCTACAAAATTTAAGGACGTCCCGAGAACAGATCTTGGAAAGGTCATCAGAGATGCTGATGCCTCACATTTTGGAAAAGAGTATTTTAATGAAGCTAGTGAGTTTTTAAGAAAAGAACTGGAGTTACAGGATATTAAAACGTATTCCGCCTCTGAATGGCTCGCTGAAAACATTAAAGTGCTTTCTCAAAAACATCAATTTTACACAGACTATGCCCTAAGAAATTGGCAAAAACAGAAGGAGGACAATTTAGCCGATCTTATCAAATCTAAAAAGAAAGAAAAAAAGAGACGTCAAAAAGAGCAAATGAAGGCTCAGCTGAAAGCACAAGCAAAGGACTCAAGTCCGGAGCGCGCCATCCAATCTTTTTATAGAACTGCCTTACGTAACCATATTAAATTAAGTGATATTGCAGATACAAAGGCTAATATCCTATTATCAGTCAATGCCATTATTATTTCGTTGATGCTGTCCACACTATTTTCAAAATTTGATAACCCAGCCAATCAGTTTTTAATTGTACCTACTGTTATATTAATGCTCTCCAGTATCATTTCAATGATTCTATCCATTATTGCAACGCGTCCTAATATTACCAGTGGGGAATTCACCAAAGAAGATGTTGAGAACAAAAAAGTCAACCTTACCTTTTTTGGGAATTTCCATAAAATGAAACTTGAAGACTTTGAATGGGCCATCAATGAGCTTTTAAAAGATAAAGATTATGTGTACAGCTCATTAACAAAAGACCTTTATTTTTTAGGAAAAGTGTTGGATAGAAAATATCGCATTTTAAGAGTCACCTATACCATTTTTATGGTCGGGATGATTATCTCAGTAATCGCTTTTGCGGTGTCATTCAAATTTGCTCCAAATGCAACTATAAATGACGTTTTAAAGCCAGCAGCCAGCACCACAATTATGAAACCACAGCATAACCAGTATGATTATTATGTTTAGGATTTGATTCCATACTGTACATGTTTGTCTTCCAAATAAGGTATAGGCGATAAGCAATAAAGCACACTGTTCTCGAAGCAATTCTGATGACTGTTAATGTAGCAGCCATCAGAACATACCCGAGCTAACATTATTTTTTCTCTAGAAGGACGATGTCAAATTCAGAGTCTATTTCAACAAGGCCATTTTTCACCTCCACAATTTGGTCAGAATACGCATCACGCAAGGTTGTGCCATCTTCAAATACTCTGCCTACTTCTAATGTCTTCGAACCTTTAGGAAGATCGAGACCTATAACCACCAGATCTTCAAAATCAGTGATTGTATAACTTCTATAAAATACATACGGACTTTCTGTAATCATTTGATGAATACCCGCACCAACCGCTGGATGGTTCTTTCTGAACTGTCCCAATTTTTGCCAGTGGTTTAAAATTGACTTTGTGTTTTGATTTGAAGCGATGCTATCCCAATTCATAAAAGAACGCAACGTCGCATCACCAATTGTTGCTTCTATAATTAAATCCCTCGCCGATTCATCACCATAATAGGTTTGGGAGGTACCAGGAGCCAACAACAATTTTGTACCCGTTTCAAACGGTTTTTCTCTTGAGGCATCAAAAGGTTGCCCATCATCATGAGAGGTCAAATAATTTAAAACACCATATCCTTTGAGTGGATCATTCAGTGCCTCATCATATTTTTTGAAAAGATCGTCATAATCCAATTCTGCTGCATCATACTTGAATTCAAAATTGATCAGACTGTTAAAAGCGTTGTCAAAATAATTGATGGATGTTCCACCCAAATCATAAGATTTCCCTGCTGAAATGCCGTAACCATACACCTCACCTACCACATAAAAGTCATTGTCATCCAACACCAAATCTGGATTGTTGGATTTATATTGACTAAAAGCATAGTCACTTTCGGTTTTAAATTCTTGCCAAACGCTTTCTTCAGTATGTTTTACTGTATCTACCCGGTAGCCATCAATTCCGAACTCGGTAATATAGTCTGTCAGCCATTTTATGATATAAAATCGGGGCGCTCTTGGGTGTCCGGTACGTTCAAAAAAGGCATCCAACTCGGCCACTTCTTGGTCATAACGCCCTTCAGCTTTCCATTTTTCAACCAGCTGTGGCGGCAATGCAACGGCCTCATTACTTTCTGTTTTAATGTCTGGCAGATTTTTGACGAGCGTACAAGTAATTGTTGAATCGTAGGACGAATAATCGCAAGTGGGGCCTGTGCGTACCCATTCTTCCGGCCATACAGGGTCTACAGGCGTTACCGGACCTGTATGATTGATAACCGCATCCAAAAGAATCCGTATCCCTTTTTTATGAGCGGCGTTTACCAAAGATTTTAAATCCTCCTTGGTTCCAAAATTTGGATCAATAGCAGTCCAATCTTTAGTCCAATAGCCATGATAGGCATAAGTTACGCCAGTACCTTCATCAGTACCACCATGAATTTGCTCCACAACTGGGGTCATCCAAATGGCATTAACACCTAGGTCTGAAAAATACCCGTCTTCTATCTTTTTTGTGATACCTTTTAAGTCGCCGCCTTCAAAACCTCTTAATTCACCTGTTTCTTTTGTACGATCAAAGTTGACATCGTTGGACGCATCCCCATTATTAAAACGATCTGTCAACAAAAAATATAGATTGGCGCCTTCCCAAACAAAAGGCGCTTCTTGTTTCTCATCCATTTTTTCGAAATTATTCTCTTCTTTACATCCCAATAATATTAGGCTGCAGAGGAAACACCATATCACTTTTCTCATACTTAATTTGTTAAGATTTTATATTCCCAAGGTTTTAAAACAAGAACCTTATCATTCATTTCAATAGACTCCTTTGTGATGTAATCTGTGAAATTTCCTTTTAATGGTGGAGTGAGCGATTGCTCCTGATCTGAAAAATTTCCAACAAAGGTCACTGTAACGTCATTTTTACTGCGTTGAAAAGCCAATACCTTATCATTTGTAGTTTCCAAGTTTTTATAAGATGCGGGATCTTTCCCTCCATTCAAGGCTGGGTTGGTGTTTTTCAACTCTCCCAATTTCTCAAGTAGGGACCACATCTCTTTTTTCGTTTTAGGAATGGAGTCTTTTTCAAAAAACTTCAATCGGTAGTCCATATCATATTCCATACCTGAGTAAATCAATGGCATACCAGGAATGGTATAACTGAAAGCGGTCATCAAAGGCGCTGCACCTTTCATGCGCTCCTTGATAGTGCCGCTCCATGAATTTTCGTCATGGTTGGTTACAAAATTCATGATAATATCATTTTCTTCATAAAGTGAATCAATTTCAGCCAAACGATCTTCCCAGGCTTTTAAGTCTTTCTTCCCTTGTGCCATATGGTTCATGGCGTGGTGCGTATTCCAACCATAGACCATATCAAAGAGATTGTCCTGAGCCAGTTCAGGTTCCCAAGCTTCGGCCAGCATGAAAATGTCTTTTGTGCTTCTGAGTTGCGGAATGGCTTCTACCCAGAAATCAGTTGGGACAGACCCTGCAACATCACATCTAAAGCCGTCAACTCCTTCTTCCTTTAACCAATATTGCATATCGGCAATCATTTCTTTGCGCATGTCTTGATTGTCATAATTCAAATCAGCAACATCGGTCCAATCGGTACCTATTGGATGTGTGATGTTTCCATCCTTATCCTTCGTGTAGTATTCTGGTTTATTTTTAATCCATGTATGGTCCCAGCCCGTGTGGTTTGGCACCCAGTCCAATATGACATAAATGCCATTATCATGTGCGGTTTTGATCAAATTTCTAAAGTCTTCAATAGTTCCGAATTCTGGATTGATTTTCGTAAAATCAGTTATCGCATAATAGCTCCCCAAGTATTTTGCTTGTTCTGCTTCAGGAAAATCGGAAGCAAATTTACTGTCTGCTCCGCCGGTAGCTTTACGTTTGGTTTCGCTGATTGGGAATATTGGCATCAACCAGATGACTTTCACTCCCAATTGCTTTAACTGCGGAATGTCTTTTGTGAATTCATCAAAATGCCCTGAAGGCGAGTATTGACGAATGTTCGCTTCATAAATGACGGCCGTTTCCAAAACGTCATCAGAAATGGGTTGAAATTTTTCCTGAGTGTCTTCGCCGAGGTTTGTTTCTTGCTTCTTTTCTTCTTTACAGGCCATAATCAGCATAAAACTGAAGGCTGCCAAAATAATTTTTTTCATGGTATTTAATTTAAGTTGATGTTTATTTCTAATTCTTCTGAGGTACTCCAATCGAAAGGAATGGATACCGTTGTAAGCGCTTCGTTATAAGTGAAATTAATTTTTTTTCGTTTGATTTTTACCGATTTAGGTTTGGATTTGACGTTATGAATGATAAGGTCGACTTTCTTGATTTGTGATTGAAAGCGGTTACCAATTTCAGCGTCGAATTCAAGTTCAATTTTCTTTTTGCCAACTTCTGATTCGAATTTCAAAAGCTCATAGTTGCCTTTCTCAAATGCTTCAGCCGTCAATCCATCGTCGTTATACAATTGGCCTTTACTTTCTTTAACCGAAGCATCATAATAGTAATGGAGTTCAAATGTATTGCCATAGTATTCTTTGGTACTCTGCATCGGTTTTGCCATCGGAATTAAAGCCCCGCCGCGCACAAAGGTTGGAATGTGGCCTTCAACTACTTTAACCGAAACAGTTTGCCCACCTTCGAACTTTTTAAGGGTATAGAAATCAAACCAATTGTTGTTTTTAGGGAAGTAGATTTCTTTGTCAGTACTATTAGGTATTAGGATTGGTGCGATTAAAAAATCAGCACCCCAGAAATAGGTTGAAGCCACTATTGCAAGTGGGTCTGAATCGTCTTCAAAGAACAGCGGTCGCATTAAAGGCGTGCCTTCTTTATGATTTTGAAAACTCAGATTGTAATTGTAAGGCAATAACTTATAGCGCAATTCGATTGATTTTTTTGCCAAGGCTTTCGTTTTGTCGTCCCAAAAAATAGGTTCAGCAGGCACATCTTCCTGAGCATGCGGACGATAAATAGGTTGGAAAACGCCGTATTGCAACCAACGGGTGTAGAGTTCTGGATCTTGAACATTCCCCGCAAATCCGCCTAAATCAGAGTGCATATACCCTAAACCCTGCATGCCCATTTGCAGTGCAATCTCTGGTTGACTTTGTAAGCCACCCCAAGTTCTGTTAACATCTCCAGACCAAGGAATCATCCCATAACGTTGCGATCCTGAAGATCCCGCACGCATTAAAATAAAGGGACGTTGGTTGGAGAAATCAGTTTTATAACCTTCAGCAATTAATCCTGCCCAATCGTGACCGTAAATGTTATGGACTTCATTTGCTGTGCCGGTGGCATGTAATAATTTTGAGGGATGGACTTCAGGCTCTCCCAGATCGCCCCAAATTCCGGTGACACCCATATCTGCAAGACCTTTATAAATGTTCCAAAACCATGTTTTTCCTTTCGGATTATAGATGTCAATCAACCCTGTGTTGCCAAAATAAAAATCGAAAGTAAACGGATTCCCAATGGAATCTTTCGCTAACACATCGTTATCAACAGCTTCTTGCCAACGTTTGGACGTCGTCAGAACAAAAGGCTCTGTCACCAATATCGTGTTGACATTATCTGACTTTAAATCCTTGATCATTTGGGTCGGATTTGGGAACGAATCTTTTAAAAACTCTAAATTCCCCATATGCCCTTGAATGTCCTTTCCGAACCAAAAAATATCGATGATTATTGCATCCAACGGAATTTGTTCATCTCTAAATTTCTGAACTGTCTGCTTTACTTCCTTTTGAGAATGGTATCCAAAACGGCTCGAAAAATTCCCCAATGCCCAACGCGGTGGCATCGGTTGCTTCCCTGTCAAATCTGTATAATTATCAATCAACTCTGTCCAAGAATCGCCCACAACAACTTGGTAGGTTTTTCTGCCAGAAATAGTTTCATAAGTTAAGGTATTATCTTTTTTACTGTCCAAATCCAGAAAACCGATGGGTGCATTGTCAAAATGGACCATATACTTATTGGACGACATCACGATGGGCATGGAATAATTCATCAATTCAGAATGGGTTTCATAACCATAATGCGCACGATTATAAAGCTCCAATCTGTAACCACGGCGGTTCATCCCTAAAGCTCTGGCGCCTCCACCATAAAGAATTTCGTCGTTTGTAAGATTGAATTGAATGGTTTCCAAACTGTCGTTTTTGACATAGCCCAATTCTTCGGAGATGATGGGTTTTCCTTTATAGATATAGGAAATTTGGAAGGGTTGTTTTTGAATTTGGACCGAAATACCTTCTGTTTTGAGCTCAAAGGACGTATCGGTTTTGATCAGTTCTGATGGTAGTGATTCTGGTTTCAGAACGACGGCGTGTGAATTGGCATTAAAACTTTCCCCGGAAGGGATAAACGTAGTCTCAACAATGCTTTTGCTGTAAGGCGTGATTTTATAGGTGCCGTCATTTACTTTTATTTCAAGAACGTTGTTTTTGAAATCAACGGATTCAAAAGTTCGGGTTGGGTTTTGGGAAAAGCCAAGTAGTGATGCGCATAAGAATGCTATAAATAAATAGTGCTTCATGTGATGTTTTTTTACCCTTCCTGCTTTATTCCTTTTCGGGAATTAAAGCCACCTTCCGTTCAAAAAGGGAAGGAATTTGTGCGCTTGTTTTATATCAGACCTCACAGTCCCGACCTTTCGGGATAAAAACCTGTGAGGTCTACTTCCGATTTATTCGACTTTTTTCAACAAAAACGTCAACGGAATATCCAAGCGTTTTTGCCATGAAATTTCAGTGTGCTCTCCACCCTCAAACTTCAGATTTTTGAAATTTGTTTGGTCATAGCCTTTGTCCTTAAAGATCTTGCTAACTGTTGGCGCATATTTTGGATAGAATTTATCCAGTGTTTCTGTACCATAATCAAAATAGAATCTGTGGTTTTTTGGCGAAGGTAAATTACCTTCCATATACTCAAAAAAGGTGTCGGCCAACAAGTCGCTGTCATTGGGATTACCTCCTGGCCAATGGGTTGACAGGCACGCGGCACCTCCAAAAACCTCCGGATATTCGCAAATAGCATACATAGAAATCAATCCGCCCATACTCGATCCTGCTACAAAGGTGTTTTCTCTATCGGTATACACAGCGTAATTGGCATCGATATAAGGTTTTAACTCTTTAACAATAAAGCCTAAATAATTATTGGAGGTCACTGAATCAAGCTTGAAATTGTTGAGTCGTGCTTCTTCAAAAAGCGAATCTTGAACCGTTTCAGAAAGCGATTCAAATGGCTTTTGTGGAAAATATTCACTGTGGCGCAATTCGTTAATATTAAATGGTGCCACTACGATAAAATCTCTAGTAATGCTATCTCTCATCAATTGGGCTGCTACTTCATCCACTTTCCATTCCTCATGGTTCCAAGTGATCCTGCTATCAAAAAGCATTTGTCCATCATGCATGTACAACACGGCATATTTTTTACTTTGGGTATAGCCTTCTGGCAACCAAATATCCACTTTTCGTGGCGGAATATAGTTGGACGGAAAATCGTCAATCCGCAGTAAAGTGCCACCAGAGAAATCTCCTTTAATGGTTTCTGTTTTCACGTTAGAACTATCGGCGGGTTTGATTTTGGCTTCTTTGGTTTTGGTATTACAGGAAAGCAAGACAGCAAAAACGGTCAGTATATAAATGGTATTTTTCATGTTTTATTTTAAACCTTCAAGGTTGTATAACTTTACAGATGCGATTTTTATTTTGTAAAGTGGTTGCAGCACTACTAATTTAGAGCGCAAAAATACCTCTAAAATTCAATTATCATGGTAGTTTTAGCATCAATACGCAGCGTGTTCTCCAAAGAAATCTGTGCTTCTGAAATGATATCGGTACCTGTTTTATGAGCTTTAATTACCTCTTGAAAACGTTTTAAGTCTAATGTTTGTGTTTCAGCATTATTATTGATCACCACCATTACCGTACTGTCATCAGTATATCTAAAATAAACATACACATTGTTTTGAGGTACAAACTGCATGGTTTTCCCAGTATGGATAACGGATTTCGATTTTCGCCAATTAAATAGATTCTTAGAAAATTCAAAAAAGTCGGTTTGCTCGGCAGTTCTTCCTTCTGCAGTAAAAGCATTTATCGGATCACCTTTCCAACCTCCTGGAAAGTCTTGTCTAATATCGCCATCACCATTGACATCCTTGTTGCCAAGCATGCCTAGTTCATCCCCATAATATACTTGTGGAATTCCTCTTACAGTAGCAATAAGCGTCATTACCATTTTGTAAGTATTGAGATCTGCACCATAAATTTCATTGATGCGGTTGGTATCGTGATTTCCTGCAAGAACTAGAATATTGTTGATATCAGGATATAGAAAATCATTTGCAAAATTCTCATAAGCCCTGAGCATTCCTTTATCCCATTCTTGATCATCTTCAGCAAACATTACGACAATTGCGTCATGAAGTGTAAAGTCCATAACGGTTGGCAAATGCGAATTGTAATTATCAATCGCTCCAATTTTACTGTCTTTTTGCCAATAGGCCATTTGTGCCTGACTGTGCATCCAAACCTCTCCAGCAATATTGAAATTAGGATATTCGTCCATAATGGCTTTAGTCCATTTTGCAATACCCTCTTTATCATTATAAGAATAGGTGTCTACCCGAAACCCATCCAAATCAGCAAATTCTACCCACCAAATGGCATTTTGGATCATATATTTTAAAACCAATGGATTTTTCTGGTTGATATCAGGCATAGTCGTATCAAACCATCCGTTCATACACGCTTCCTTATCTGCCTCAGAAGCATTGGAATCAAACTGAGTGGTCATTTTATGACTGCTGCGCTGAAAACCTTCTTCGCCGTCTTCCCAGTAATGAATCCAATCTTTGGTTGGCAAATCTTGAATCATCCAATGCTTGCTTCCCCAGTGATTGGTGACATAATCCATAATGAGCTTCATGTCGCGCTGGTGCATTTCTGACGCCAAACGCTGATAATCGGCATTGGTCCCGAAACGTGGATCTATTTTATAATAATCGCTTTGCGCATAGGTATGGTAAGAAAAAATTGGCTCATTGTCTTCCAATAATGGCGTGCTCCAAAGCGCCGTCACACCCAACTCCTCCAAATAATCCAGATGATCAATGATGCCTTGAATATCGCCTCCATGGCGCCCTGAAGGCTCTTCTCTGTTCGCTTTTTCAACGGTGTCATCTGTATTGTCATTGTCCGGGTTTCCATTTGCAAACCGATCTGGCATGATCAAATAAATCAAATCACTGGAGTCGAAACCTTTTCTCAAAGCAGAGTTTTCGCGACGCGCTCTCAACTCATATGATTCTGTAAAAATGATTTTGTTATCCTTTAAAAATTGAAGTTCATAAGTTCCAGGACTTACATTCTCGGTAGTAATGGTGACAAATATATAGTTTGGATTTTCAGTTTTTACAATATCTGTAATTTCAATAGTGTTTGAAAACCTCACCTCATATTGCGACATATTCTCACCATATACCATTAATTGAAGCTCTGGGTTATGCATCTCGGCATACCAAAAAGGAGGCTCTATTTTTGCTGTTTGCGAAAAAAGTGTCATACTTAAAAGTAGCATTAAAATGCTCACGAAGTTCTTCATTATTAATTAATTTTTAAATTGGATTGACCTTGTAATTTATTCTACCGTCACTGAACTCTGAGGCTTTATCAAGACTTCTTTTCCATTGACCAAAATGTCCATAGCGGCATCACCTTCCAATTCAAAATTGGACTCCTTTTTACTGACACTTATTTTCAAAATCTGATTTCTAAAGTTGATTTTAAACGAATAGGCGTCCCACTGCTCAGGAATTTTAGGTTCAAAAGAAAGTTTATTGTCCACAACGCGCATCCCACCAAAACCTTCAACAATACTCATCCAGGTTCCGGCCATTGACGTAATATGTAATCCTTCTTCTACTTCATGGTTATAATCATCCAAATCTAATCTTGAGGTGCGTAGGTAAAACTGATACGCTTGTTCCATCCTGCCCAATTTTGCTGCCTGAATGCTGTGGACGCAAGGCGACAAGGAACTTTCATGGACTGTAAATGGCTCATAAAAATCGAAATGACGTTCCAATTCCTCTAAAGAGAATTGCTCTTCAAAGAAATAAAACCCTTGAAGCGTATCTGCCTGTTTAATGTACGGTGAACGCAAAATCCGGTCCCAAGACCATTTTTGATTGATAGGACGTTCTGATTTTGGCAAGTCTTTTACAGTAATCAATTCCTTATCCAAAAATCCGTCCTGTTGTAAATAGATTTGGTGTTCTTCTGAAAAAGGCAAGTACATATTGTTTGCAACCTGTGCCCATAAAGACAGTTCATCTTCTGAAAGATTGGTTTTTTCTAAAATACGCGTCAAGTCATCAGCAAAACTACCCTCCATTTTGGAAATAGTTTCCAACGTGTAATTGATACACCATTGTGCGATGTAGTTGGTATAAAAATTATTATTAACATTGTTTTCATACTCATTTGGCCCCGTTACACCAAGAATGACATACTTGATTTTATCAGTAGAAAACGTAGCACGCTGGTGCCAAAAACGCGCAATACCAATTAAAACTTCCAATCCCTTTTCTGGAATATAACTGAAGTCTCCAGTAAAGCGATGGTAATTGAAAATGGCAAAAGCAATGGCGCCATTCCGGTGGATTTCCTCAAAGGTGATTTCCCACTCATTATGGGATTCTTCGCCATTCATGGTCACCATTGGATATAATGCAGCGCCGTTTTTAAAGCCGAGTTTTTCAGCGTTCTCAATAGCTTTTTCTAAATGATGGTAGCGGTATTCCAATAAATTCCGAGCTACCTTTTGATCTTTGGTGGCCATATAAAACGGAATGCAATACGCTTCCGTATCCCAATATGTGCTGCCGCCATATTTTTCGCCCGTGAATCCTTTCGGACCAATATTTAAGCGCGCATCTTTACCCAAATATGTATGGTTCAGTTGCATGATATTAAAACGGATGCCTTGCTGTGCTTTGACATCGCCTTCAATAGTGATGTCGGCCATCTCCCAAATTTTTGCCCAAGCTTCTTTTTGTTGCTGCAGCATGGTATCAAAACCAAGTGCTGACGCTTGAGCTAAGGTTTTCTTGGCCACCGCTGCCAATTCGTTTTTATCATGATTTCTATCAACGGTGTATCCTCCAAATTTGGTCAGGGTCACCGTATCGCCTTTGTTGACCTTTGCATTATATTGAAATGCGATGGTATTTTCAGTTTTGCTTACGGAATAATTTTCGTTCAACACCTCTCCGTTTAACGACACTTGAGTTTGCATTGCGGTACACACATGGAATTTTGTTTTCATGGTGTGCGACACAATAAAGGCTTGCTGCCCTTCAGAATCCACGCTCAAGGTATTCCAAAATTTATCATCCCAATTGCTGTCTTCATTGGTAATACCAGCATCAAGATAAGGCTCAAAAACAATCTCTGCGTTGCTATTTAAGGACGTCACATTATATTGAATGGCGCCCACTTCATCCATGTCAATACTTAAAAAACGTTTGGTATCTACCTTAAGTTCTATTGAATTTTGAAGCGTTACTTCAAAACTTCGGGACAACCAACCTTCCTTCATATTGAGTTCTCTCCTAAAGTTGCTGACGTCCTTACAAGCCGCGAGATCCAATGCCTCACCATTAATTGAGACGTTGATGCCGATCCAGCTAGGAGCGTTGAGCACCTTTGCAAAATATTCTGGGTAGCCGTTTTTCCACCAGCCTACCCTGGTCTTGTCTGGATAATAAACACCAGCAATATAACTGCCCTGAAATGTTTTTCCGGAGTAGTGTTCTTCAAAATTGGCACGTTGCCCCATGGCGCCATTACCAATACTAAAAATACTTTCAGATGATTTGACACGCTCGGCATCAAAACCTTCTTCAATGATGGACCAATTGTTTGGTTGTATATAATCTTGATTCATTTTTTATAGATGTCTATTTTCTAAATTCCTTTTAGGTAATATTTTTTACCGCAATGGACGCAAAGCTTGGCGCAAGGGTCGCAATGGCGTATATTTAGTTTACTAACTAGTGCTACTTTATTCTTAATACGTTGTACTTGATACGTTGTACTATCTATTAATTAAACCGTTTAAAAATTCAGCACTGATTTCAGTAAAATCAGTGAAGACAAAATCGGCTTCATTGAGCGTATTTTTGTCGCCAATACCAATAGATGTCATACCTGCTGCATTGGCCGCTTGAATTCCTGCCACAGCATCTTCAAAAACAATACAATCTTTAGGAGCCACATGTAATTGTTGTGCTGCAATTAAAAAGACTTCAGGATCTGGCTTTGCTTTGGTGACATCATTACCGTCAACAATGACGTGAAATTTTTCAAGAATATGCACCTTTTCTAAGATCATTCTCGCATTTTTACTAGCAGAACCCAAGGCGATATGTTGCTTTGCGTTACTGAGAAAATCTAATGTTTTGGTGACATCTGGAAGAATCTCTTGTACGTCCATGGTATCGATATACGTGAGATAATCATCATTTTTAAGCGCCATAAGTCTCGTAAATTCAGCGTCGCTGATGCTTTTGTCTCCCCAGGCGAGAATTTTTTCTAATGATTTGACTCTGCTGACACCTTTCAGTTGTTCGTTTTGTGTGTGTGTAAAATCGACACCAATGCTATTGGCCAATTTTTTCCAAGCTAAAAAGTGGTATTTTGCGGTATCTACGATCACGCCGTCCAAGTCAAATATGAATGCTTTTTTAGTCATTGTTTTTAAATTTCTTCTGCTTGATATGAAATTGCGTTTTTATTTGTAATCAATAAATTACATAGGCCAGCAATCAATAAACTTATTCCTGCAACTGTCATTGCATTAATCGCTTCATCTCCCAACAATCCAGAAACAAAATTGATACCTCCTAAGGCCGCAATAATTTGTGGAATCACGATAAACATATTAAAAATGCCCATAATTACGCCCATCTTTTTAGGATCAACAGAACTTGATAACATGGCATAAGGCATGGATAAAATACTACCCCAAGCGAAACCAACAAGCACAAAGCAATATTTTAAGTTTTCAGGCGAGGAATAATTCATCAAAATGAATCCTAATCCTCCAATCATTAAGGACGCCATATGGACATACTTCCGATTGATATTTCTTTTTGAAGTGTAAAACACGAGCAACAAGGCAAATGCCATCGAAGACAATCCGTAGATTCCCATTGCTGATCCCACTAAATTTGAAGATTTTTGGAATGACGTATTGGCGATATCAAAAGCTTGCGCTTGCGCGGAGATGGTCATATCATAAGCAGATTCAATTGGTGCTGGTGTTTGAAAAACATGCTCTGTGAGTGCCGGATTTGCCAAACTCCACATGGTGAAAAAAGCAAACCAAGAAAAGAATTGAATGACACCCAATTTTTTCATTGTCAATGGCATACTCCCAATATTGTTAAGGATGTCTGAAATGAAATTATTCTTTTTAGCCTTTTCACGTTTAAATTCTTCCATGTCTTCCGGAGGATATTCGGTGGTGGTAAATACCGTGTATAAAATACTAGCCAAAAAAACAAAAGCTCCTATGGCGAAAGCAATTTTAACGGACATAGGCACAATTCCCATAGGCGCAGAATCACTAACTCCAAGTTGAGAAACCAACCATGGTAAATTACTGGCCACCCAAGTCCCTATCCCTATGATCAATGTTTGCATCACAAACCCATAAGACCTTTGGGAATTTGGAAGTTTATCAGCAACTAAAGCTCTAAAAGGTTCCATAGACACATTAATGGAGGCATCCAAAATCCATAATAATCCTGCAGCTATCCATAATGCCGGTGAATAGGGCACAAAAAATAGGGCAATAGAACTCAAAATAGCACCAATCATAAAGTAAGGCCGTCGTCTGCCCCACTTGACATGCCAAGTTCTATCACTTAAATATCCAATGATTGGTTGCACAAGCAACCCGGTTAATGGAGCTGCAATCCACAACAATGGGATAGCATCTTTTTCGGCGCCAAGTGTTTGAAATATTCGAGACATAAAGCCTCCTTGTAGAGCAAAACCAAACTGGATTCCCAAAAAACCGAAACTCATGTTCCAGATTTCCCAAAATCCGAGCGTGCGCTTTTTCATAATAGTATGTTTAAAATTAATACTATTGACAAGCGATAAAACTTATCAAAACTTATTTTTAAGAAGTGAAAATAAGGTTTTGATTATGGGGTAAAGATAGCAAAGTTTTTAAATTGGCACTGTCTTTTTTTTATTTCGTGGAGTTTCTTTCAACAAGTTCTGTTTCAATAATGATGGTTTGGTAGTGTTCTTCTTCATCGTCACGCTCAAGATTATCTATCAATAATCCTGCGGCTTTTTCGCCCATCTCTTGCCCATGCTGATTTACCGTTGTTAAACTTGGGGTAGCGTGTTTGGACAATACCCCATCCGTAAATCCAATAAACTGAATGTCCTCAGGAATTTTCATTCCCAAATTACGAGCCACCTTCATCGCTATAATAGCATACAATTCATTTACTGCAAAAACGCCATCAATGGCATTATTTTTCTTAAACAACGCTTCAATTTCTAGCTCCAGTGATGCCAGATGATCTTCTGAAACCAGCGCATCATCTACTTTCAAAATAAGATCTGCTTTAGGGCTCATCTTATAGTCATCTAATGCCTCCAAATAGCCCTGCGTTCTCAATTTACCTACACTGACATAATCTTTGGTGGTAATAATTGCTACATTTTTACAGCCATTAGCCAGGAGTTTGTTAACAGCATTTTTTGATCCCTTTAAATCATCAATAATAACCTTGTCACAATTGATTTCATTTACGACACGATCAAACATGACAATGGGCATACCTTGACTAATGGTTTCCTTAAAATGATGGTAATCCTGCTGCTGCAAGGTTTCTTTGGAAATGGACAAAATAAAGCCATCAATACTGCCGTTGGCCAGCATTTGCATGTTGATTACCTCTTTGTCAAAAGACTCATTGGACAGCCCTACTATAACATTGTAACCTCTTTTATTGGCCACTAATTCAATACCCCTAATCACCTTTGAAAAGAAATGGTGTACAATTTCAGGAATGATTACGCCTATTGTTTTGGTTTTTCTGTTTTTAAGACTGAGTGCGATGTTGTTTGGTCGATAATTATAGAGTTTGGCAAATGCCTGTACTTTTTCTCTAGTATCTTCACTGATCTCAATACTATTCCGCAAAGCCTTAGAAACTGTTGATATAGAAACATCTAGCTCTCTGGCTATCTGTTTTAAGGTAATTTTCCTTTTCATAACGTCTTTTTTGAATCAAACTTGGTATTAATGGCAAGCAATTTAACAATAACTCTCAACAAGTAGCCTACTAAAAATTAAAGGTGTGGTATTGTTATAAATTCTTATTTTTTTTAGATATATTTAAGTTAATGTCCCTAATCACACAAAAGTTGTCAACACGAAAACGTTTTCGCTGTGAATCTGATAATGTCTAGTTCTAAATTGACACAAAATTTACATAGATTTAACCCAAGAAGTGAAAATATAAGGAAAGTATTAACACAATTAACTTTAAAAATAGTCTATGAAAACATTTTTACATAGCTTACTGTTATCGGTATTTTTGATACCTTCAGTGATGTGGTCACAAACCACGGTTACTGGAACTGTAGCAGATCAAGCTAACGTACCCTTACCAGGTGTAAATATTTTAATTAAAGGAACCACGACAGGTGCCACCACAGATTTTGATGGCAACTTCAGCATAACCGCCTCAAATGGTGATGTTATCGTATTCTCTTATGTCGGCTTCAAACCACAGGAAATTACGTATACAGGACAACAATCCTTAAATGTGACCCTTACAGAAGACGCAGCCCAATTGGACGAAATTGTTTTGATTGGTTATGGCAGTGTCAAGAAAGAAGATTTAACAGGATCTGTTGATGTTGTCTCTTCCAAGGACTTTAATAAAGGCGCCATACTTTCAACAGACCAATTACTTACAGGTAAGGCAGCTGGTGTTAGGATTACTACTGATGGTGGTTCTCCTGATTCTGCACCAAATATTAGAATTAGAGGTGGTGCTTCCTTAAATGCAAATAACAATCCTCTCATCGTCATTGATGGTGTTCCAATAGGAAATGATAACCCTGCAGGGGTTTCAAATCCACTTTCATTGGTTAACCCAAATGACATTGAAAGTTTCTCAATTTTGAAAGATGCCTCTGCAGCTGCCATTTATGGTACCAGAGCGTCTAACGGTGTAATAATTATAACCACTAAGAGAGGAACATCAGGGGCAACAAAATTTAATTTTTCAACTAATCTTTCTGTAAGTAAAGCCGGTGATGGCTTAGATGTCATGACAAGCAGTGAGTATGTAAAATTCATTCAAGAATATCATCCAGATTTTGTGGGTTCGCTTGGGGTAGATCCAACTGAAGTTTCCTCCAATGCTCTAGTTGCTCAAACACTCAACGGGCGTGATATTTATGATTCAGATTGGCGAGATGCCGTTTACAGAACAGCATTTACCTCAAATACCAATTTTAGTGCGAGTGCCAATTTATTTGATAAAATACCTTTTAGAGGTTCTATTGGCTATTCCAACGCAGAAGGTGTCATAAAAACTGACGATTACGAGCGTGTCAGCGCCGCATTAAAGTTGAACCCAAAGTTTTTTGACGATAATCTTAAATTGGATGTCAACGCAAAACTTACTTATGCTGACAAGAATGCTATTGATGGAAATGGGGCTTTAGCTGGGGCACTTGTATTTGACCCAACCAAACCAATATACGATACATCAGCAGATAACAGGTTTGGAGGTTATTATATGAACACTAATGCAGATGGCAATCGATTGATATTGGATGGACAGTTTAACCCGTTGGCATTACTGCAACAGAGAGAAAGACCGCAAGAAGCCCTTCGTTTCTTAGGAAATATTGAATTTGATTACACGATGCCCTTTTTACCTGAGCTAAAAGCGGTAGTAAATTTAGGATTAGATGCTTCAAAATCTACTATTGAAGAACGCTATTTTGACAATGCCGTGGCAAGCTATAGATTTGACAGTGCAAATACTGACATCAACAATAATTTTGTATTTAATCCTGGCGTCAATTACAGTGAAAGACAAGACATCACCAACACCACACTTGATGCGTATGGTCAATATACCAAAAGCTTTGAAGAGGGTATTCTGAATAAATTTGATATCCAGGCCGGTTATTCCTATCAAAATTTCAAAAATGATGGTAACCAAGACCGTTTTGATTATGATACAGAAACAGGCCTTAGGTTTGAAGTTGTCAATCCTGAAAACATAAACAACAGGTATTACAACGTGCTCAACCTCCAATCGTATTTTGGACGAACAAACATTGATATTGACAATAAATATTTGCTAACGCTATCCATAAGAGCAGACGGATCGTCATTGTTCACAGAAGAAAATCGTTGGGGCTATTTCCCTGCAGCAGCATTGGCTTGGAAAGTAAAAGAAGAATCTTTTTTGAAAAACGTTGAATTTATTGATGAATTAAAAATACGTTTAGGATATGGACAAACAGGTCAGCAAGACATTACGGGAGTTGTAGGTTTCTATCCGTCTATCCCACTATTTCAAGCTGGTGATAGCAATAGTCAATACTTACCTAATTCTTCATTATATTCTGCCTTACCTTTTAATCCTAATTTAACTTGGGAAAAAACAACAACCTATAACCTTGGTCTGGATTTTAATGTATTTTCAAATCTCCTTTCTGGTTCATTTGATATCTACAAGAGAGAAACAACAGATCTTTTGGCACAAGTTCCAGTGCCACCAGGACAAGCCTTCTCTGACCGATTTATCGATAATGTTGGAGCTACTGAGAGCGAAGGCTTTGAGTTGAACTTAAACCTCAATCCTATACAGACGGAGAATTTCAGTTTCAATATCAATGGAAATGTTGCTTACAATACAGTAGAGATTACCGATTTAGGAGGCAGAAACAACATTGGTATTGGAGGTTCTTTAAGAGGTACGGGAGCGCTATTACTTTACCACGCCCTGGGAGAGCAACCAGAAAGTGCCTTTGTATTTAAACAAGTTTATGATACTGATGGAAACCCAATTCCAAATGCTTTTGTAGATTTAAATGGAGACAATCAAATTACAAATGACGACCGCTATTTTGAACAAATAGTACCAAATTGGACCTATGGTTTTGGCTTAAATTTCAATTACAAGAATTGGGACTTGAGCTCAAGCTTTAGAGGACAACTAGGAGGCAATGTCTATAATTTTAACTTGCTTAACTACGGATTCATTGAAAGTGCACTACCAGCTAACAACACGAGTATTTCTAATGTACTCAATTTTTATGATGGTGCTGCCAACCCTGTTTTTGACAATGTGAGAGGAAACGTACAATTTTCTGACTACTATTTGAAGGATGCGACTTTTTTAAGATGTGACAATATCGCTATAGGTTACAACTTTAAGAACATTATTAAAGATGCGTCCCTAAGATTGTCTGGGGCTGTTTCAAATCCGTTCTTAATTACGGATTATGAAGGACAGGATCCAGAAAACTTTGGTGGTATCGATGGTAATTTTTATCCAAGACCAACAGTTTATACTTTTGGTATTAATTTAGATTTTTAAAAAATAAAAACTATGAAAAAAATAATGATTGCAACTATAGGGCTCATGATGTTAAGTCTTGGTTCCTGCACAGACGATCTAAACACTGAACCTTTGACCCAATTATCATTGGACGAATTATTGGCTCAAGACCCCAATGCCATTGAAGGCATTGTTTCAAGGCTTTATGCCTCCTTTGCACTTTCAGGGCCAAACGGACCAGGAAGTTCTGATATTAGCGATAATGCAGGTGAATCTCCTTTTTTAAGAGGAATTGTCAACCTACAAGATTTTACTGCTGATGGTATGAAAAATCGTTGGGGAGATGATGGTTTGGACCAATTGACAACAACTTCTGATTGGGATGGAAACAATAAATTTTTCAGATATTTATATAACAGAATTTATTATACCATCCCACAATGTAACAACTTAATCCAAGTACTCCAAGGCGTTGATGTTGAAGACGAGGAAATCGTACTTTCAGAAACAAGATTCATCCGTGCTCTAGCCTATTACTATTTAATAGATGCCTTTGGAAAAGGTGTGCTAGCAACTGAAGCCAATTTGGGACAATCCACTCCTCTGCCTGAGGCAACAAGGCAAGAATTATTTAATTTTGTTGAATCAGAATTATTGGCCATTATACCAATTTTACCTGAATCAAATTCCTATGGAAGAGCAAACACCTATGTAGCATCTATGTTACTGGCTAAACTTTACATGAATGCCGAAGTATATACTGGCACACCTAGATATGCTGATGCTGTTACATATGTTAAAAAGGTGATCAGTGGCCCTTATTCTCTAGACCCAAATTTTGTGAAGGTTTTTTCTGCAGATAATAACACCTCCCCAGAAATTATATTTCCGCTAATCGCGGATGCGGTTAAGAGCCAGAGTTTTGGCAATACCACTTATATAGTCAATGGAAATTTGAGCCCAGATACCATTACAATTTCTGATTTTGGAGCCGCTGAGGGTTGGCAAGGTCACCGAGCAACCAAAGCATGGTATGGCCTATTTGCTGCCAATGAAGCAGAATTAGAAAACTCAAATGACATTAGAGCGAGTCTTTTTTGGACGGAAGGACATAGTTATGAGATGACAAATTACAGAACTTGGACCGATGGCTATCCTTCTGTAAAATTTAGGAATACTAAATTTCAAGAAATGTCAACGCCAACCGCTTTCTCTAGTACAGATTTTCCACTTTTCAGACTTGCTGATGCTTACCTCATGTATGCTGAATTGGCCGTAAGAGGAGTGTCAGGAGCTGATATGAATACCGCACTTTCCTATGTTAATGATGTTAGACTACGCTCTAATGCTAGTGCAATCACGTTATCAAATCTTAATGAACAATTCATTTTAGACGAACGTGCAAGAGAATTAAATCTTGAAGGCCATAGAAGAACAGATTTGATAAGATTTGGAAAATTTACTGGAGGCGCCTACAATTGGCCATGGAAAGGTGGAGTTGCCAGTGGCACTTCTATTCCTGCAACCTATAAATTGTTCCCTATTCCAGATCAAGCCTTACAAGCAAACCCTAATTTAAAACAAAACCCAGGATATTAAATAAAAATAATGATGATGAAAAAATTAAAACTTTTTATAGTAATCATGATAGTTGGACTATCATTTAACGCCTGCCAACAAGATGATGATTTAGAATTTGTGGCTGTTGCAACAAATGATCTTGTATTTAATACTACATTTTTGGAGAATTACCTTTTAAATCCTACTGTGGGAAATAATTTGGCTGAACGTTTTACTTGGTCAAATGCCAATTTTTCAGTTCCAACAAATGTCACTTATAGCTTGCAAGCTGCTACAGAATCTGATTTCAGTGACTATATACCAGGTGAGCCCTTGTATAATTTAGGCTCTACATCTGGTAATGAAATTGCTGTGACCATTAATAAAATGATAGCTTTGGCTGAAGCCGCAGGTTTAGATAATGATCCAAATACCGATGATATTCCAAACGTAGGCCAAGTCTTTTTTAGGTTGATGGCGGTTGTAGGCGACAACGGCTTAGCTTCGTACTCTCCTGTTCAAGCCTTAAATATTGAATTACAGGAAGGTGAAGCTGAAGTACAATTACCTAAACTATATATTGTTGGAAACTTCCTAGAAGCTAGCGGTTACGGCGAGAATTGGAAAGCACCTAATGCAGTGCCAATTGCCTCTTCCGGTGAAGGGAACAATGAATACGAAGGTTATGTTTTCATGAATGTAGAAAGCCCAGAATTCAAGGTTTTACCAACAAATGAGTCTTTTGAAGGCGATTATGGAGATGATGGTACTTTTTCTGGAACCTTGATCCAAGAAGGGGAAAGCAACATTTTACTTACTGGTGCTGGATATTATTTTATTAAGGTCAACTTAACAACCCTCACATACACCGCAGAAATCACAAATTGGGCAATTACAGGAAGCGCAACCCCTGCTGGATGGCCAGACAATGGTGTAGAAGATCAAGATATGACCTATAACCCTACTACAGGAAAATGGGAAATTACCATCGCCCTTACAGCCGGTGCTGATGATGCCTTTAAATTTAGAGCTAATAATGCATGGGCTCTCAATTATGGTGATGCAGGGGCAGATGGCACATTAGATTTTAATGATGGCACTAACTTAACCGTTGATGCCGCAGGTACTTATTTGATTGAGGTAGATTTTAGCAATCCTAGAATGTACACCTATACTGCTGCACTTCAATAATTATAAATATTCATAAAAAAGCTGGTTCATCAACCAGCTTTTTTAATTGTAGAATATTTTACATTCTATTTTAGATGGATTTCGAAATTTATCAAATTATAAAATGAAAAAAAACTTCACACTTCTTAGTCTCGTGTTTTTGAGTTTGTTTTTTTCAATAACACTCAATGCTCAGGTTTCCATTACACCTAATCCTTTCCAAATAAATGAATCGATTACTATTACTGTAGATATCAATAGTACCGCATCTAATTGCAACAGTATGTCCAACCCCAACAAGGTCTATATGCATTCAGGTATTGGCGATGACACCAACCCCTTTGGATTTAAGGTTGTCGGGAATTATGAACAGGATGATGGCATAGGGCAAATGACCAATAATGGTAACGGCATCTACAGTATTACTATAGTTCCTGAAAACTATTATGGCTTAACTACAACGCAAGCTTCCAATGCCACAAAAATTGGCATGGTAATTAGAAATGAGAATGGCAGACAAGAACTTAAAGGGAATAACTGCAGCGATTTTATTTTTGATGTTGGATTATTCCAAGCTAACTTAACCAATCCTTCGGATGCAATTACTATCCTAAATTCTGGACAAAATCTTAGTATATCAGCTAGTAACACCAACGGTAATGCTACTTACACTCTAAAAGCAAATGGCATAGCTATAGATTCAAGTTCTGGAAGCTCAACTTACAGCTACACTGACGCTAATATAACGACCAATAAAAACTACGTCTTAGAAATTACCCAATTAGGAACCTCCATTTCAAAATTATTTTCTGTAATTATAAACCCCGGGACCACAATTCAAAATTTTCCTACAGCTGGTTTAGAAGATGGCATTAACTATAATGATAACGATCCAACAAAGGCTATTTTAGTTCTAAATGCACCCCTAAAAGATTTCGTATATGTAGCAGGTAGTTTTAATAACTGGCAACCAGATGATGCGTATGCCATGAAAAAAGATAGTTCCGGCAAATTTTGGTTGGAGCTTAATGGATTAACTCCTAATCAAGTAGAGACTTATCAATTTTGGGTAACAGATCAAACACCCGTTGCAAATTCACCAAAGCTAGTCAAAACTGCAGATCCTTATTCTACTTTAGTGTTGTCACCATTTGATGATCCATACATTCCTGCAAGTTCTTATCCTAATTTACCCGCTTATCCTGCAGGGCAAGAGCGTGAAGTTAGCGTTTTGGAAACAGGAAAGACACCTTATAACTGGCAAGTTACTGATTTCAGTAAGCCGAAGAAGGAAGATTTGATCATCTACGAAGTCTTGATCAGGGATTTTGATACTGACAGAAATATCCAAGATTTGATCGATAAAATAGATTATTTCAAAAATCTGAACATCAATGCCATTCAGTTGATGCCTATCATGGAATTTGAAGGCAATGAAAGTTGGGGCTACAATACCTCTTTTCACATGGCACTTGATAAATTTTATGGCACCGAGGAAAAGTTTAAGGAATTTATAGATTTGTGTCACCAAAATGGCATTGCCGTAATCCTTGATGTGGCATTAAATCATGCCTTCGGAAGAAATCCTTTGGTGCGTATGTGGATGAACGATCCTGATGTGGACGGTTGGGGAGAACCCAGCAACGAAAATCCATTTCTAAACCAAGAAGCCAGACATAGTTACAGCGTAGGTTATGACTTTGATCATTCTAGTGCTCTCACAAAATATTATACGAAACGTGTTTTGGAACATTGGATTAAGGAATTTAAAATTGATGGTTTCCGTTGGGACTTGACCAAAGGGTTTACACAATTATGTAACTCAAATGATGACCCCTGCACCAATGGGACACCATCCGATCGTTTCGGAATCTTGACGGAATACGCTGATTACTCCTGGAGTTTAGATCCTACTCATTACGTGATTTTCGAGCATTTGGGAAGTAACTCCGAAGAAAAGCCATGGGCAGATTACCGATTTACAGGTGAGGTCGATGGTATTGCAAAAGGAATCATGCTTTGGGGCAAAATGACAGATCCTTATACTGAACTCTCGAAAGGTTTCGCAGCACAGGGAAATCTTGCTGGCGTTGGTCATAAAAGTCGTAATTTCAATGCTAAACGTCTGGTAGGCTACGCCGAAAGTCATGACGAGGAACGTGTGATGTATCGCACACAAACCGAAGGGAACACCGCACTCCAAAACGCACGTTTATTGCCTTCTGCTTTGATCAGGGCTTCGTCGGTCGCTGCCACCTTAATTACGGTTCCTGGACCAAAAATGATTTGGCACTTTGGAGCATTGGGGATGAATAATTCCATCTTCACATGTAAAAATGGTAAGGTCAACCTTCCGGGTGATGTGGATGGACAAGGCGATTGCAAATTAGACACAAAACCACAACCCCAATGGACAGAAAACTGGACCAACGTTGCCAACAGATCTCAAGTCTATAAGGATTATGCCCGTTTAAATGCCCTAAAAGTTAATGAACCCGTATTTGAGGGAGATTATACCATCAGCCCCAACGGTAGTAACATTAGACAGCGTATTTATGTGTTCAATGATGCACTACCGAATACCGCTTTAAAGAATGTGGTTGTATTGGCCAATTTTTCGGTGGGGGACTTAACTATTGTTCCAGATTTTCCTTACACAGGTAGTTGGTTTGACCTTATGGACGAGACGGGAAACACAGTGATTACTGTTACAAATACAGCTGCGCCAATAACCATTCCTGCAGGACAGTTTAGGATTTTTGGAAACCAAGCTGCCACCTTAAGCTCAACTTCCTTTAATGCGGAAAACAGTTTCACAATTTATCCAAACCCTGTAAACGATACGTTCAGAATAAACAAGGACTTCAATGTGCTTGACATTTATGACATCACAGGCAAACTTATCAGATCATTTAAGGGTGCATTTACAACCTCAGATAATTTTGACGTTTCTGATTTGGACCAAAGTATGTATGTTGTTAAAATAGCGCACAGCAACGGTCAGGTGTCAACCTCAAAATTGATCAAGATGTAATTTGATTTTAGGTTAAAAAAAGAAAAGCTTCTCTTAAAAAGGGAAGCTTTTTCATATATGTAAAACCGTCATGAGTCCATTTCAAAACCCATTTTCAAAAACCAGGCCGTATAAGATTAACTATTTTTTACTTTTGACAACTGTTTATAAGAATTCTCAAAGAGCATCCATAACCACACTACTCAAATTTTTGATGTTCATTTTCCAAACGATAAGCTGGAAAAAAATCATCGTTTGAAACCTCAGTTTCTGAACGTGTTCCTAAATGTTTTTCTACAAGAGTTCTGTACACCTTTTCATTAACAACGTACTTCCATATTTTAAATTCTTTAAAGTGTTTTGAAAAACTCGTCTTAAATGTAAAAAGTGAATCCTCTTTGCTACCTCTGCCGCCACCTAGATTTAAAAATTCAAATTGCTGTTGTGTGGATTGGATACGCATTTCATCTATAATGAGCTTAATTGGGTTGAGGTCAAAGTAATCATCATCAAGACCTGATAAATGGTATTGCACCATCTTTCCTTTTTCTATAAATAAAGCACCTCCGATAACCGTTTCTGTTTCAATATGGAGACACAACATCAACCTTGATTTAAATTCTTTGCTTGACATCAGCCGATCAAAGTAATTTTTATCAAAGTAATAGCTGTCATCAGCATCTACACGCCTCATATTATCATGATACAAATGAATAAATGATTCCAGATGATTTGGCAACTTACTTTCTATGACCTTACAAGTCTTACGAGATTTGTTTAAATATGTTTTCATTCTTCGGTTAAACATATTTCTCTGATTTTCTAAACTATCTTTCAAATCAATGTACACCACCTTGCCTAGCGTGGTAATAGTTCCCAATCCTCCAAGTAGCGCTTCTTGATATTCTAAATAAGGATGCAGTCTTGAAAAAACCGATACGATTTTATGATCATTGAAAAACACATTGAGTTCTTTATAAAAATCGTCTCTATTAAAATGTTGATCTAAATTTAAAGTCAATATTCCGGCATACCCATATACTGAGGTAGCATCCTTATAGTCAGAGTTTTTAATACTTCTTATAAGTAACGGTAATGCTAAAGAGGTAAGTCCTTCTGTATATTTTATAAGTATCGGCAACTCATCCTCCTTTTTAGAAAGATCGTGATAATCATAAGTATGATGAAAATCTAGATTTTCAATCAGCGATAATTGTTCAATCCACTGATTCTTATCTTTAATAACCTCAATCATCTGTTCAATTTAGTTAGTTTATTTATTTTAAAGTCAGTTCAGGGCAAAAAAATCATATTCCTCTTAAGCAAACATGGCAGTTAAAATTAACGTTTATAGTTCTATTCAATTGAATTTTTTTGAAAAATTTTAAATTTAGATTTTAGAAATTTAAATCAATCCCGCAAAGCAGTTCTATTTACTTTATAGTTAACAAAATAGGAGGTTAATGATGTGCTAAACCATGTGTTATATAAATCAGTTCCGAGTATTTTAGGGATCCAATTAGACATCCCGTTAAGCGACATCAACATAGCAAATACTAAAGGCTAAAACAGGATACGCATCAGTTTATGAAGGCGCATTATAAACGATTTGACCTTTCTTAACCTTTAAGTTAGACAGTTGCTCTTCAATGCTTCCATCATAAGTGGTAGACCGCACATGTAAAATGGTTGGTCATAGGCTAGTTGGGAGTTTTTCAAGAAATTTTTCATGATGTCTCCCTTCCCCATGCCCTCAACAGTTTCTTGTGATAAAATAGTCATGTGATTTCAAATATCTCAAAATTGCAATAAAGGAGTCACACCTGCACCACCAGCTATAAATGTGTCTTCTTCAGCATAGGCAAAGGTTTTAATTCCAGCCCCTCGGGTTATTCGGTTCTAATATGCAACACAACGTGTGTGGCGTGACTGATTGATTTTGCTTATACGACCTGGTCTTTCATACATGTATTTTTCCTGAAATTTGTCTAACGTTTTAAGGTGTAATATCTGCTTAACGTAGGATATTTAAAGAATGCTACGCCTTATTGGCAACATCTTCCACGCGTTGCGATGAATCTGCCTTATTCAGGCTTAATCTTACAATACTGTCCTTTACGGCAGTCAAATCATGTGGCACATCCCCATCCAAAGCCACTAAATCACCTTTGGCCAACGCAAGTATTTTGTCATCGACACCAAAGTCAATTTGACCTTCAAAGATTTCAACTACGATAGGGAACGGTGTTTGGTGTTTTTTCATAACCTGTCCCGTTTTAAAAGCAATCCTAATTTCTTTTCCGGTTTCGGTTTCCATTAAGACTTTTATGGTCGGTTTGCTTTCATGATATTCTATATTTTGTGTGAGCGATGCTGTTTTCATATACTTCAATTATAATTCTTTATTTGTTAGTGTTATCCCTTATTCGAAATTCATTACTATTTGGCTAAACTCCTACTCCTTCTCCAAAAACTGACGGAGTACATACTGAAGGATCCCCCCGTTTCGGTAATATTCAATTTCTATTAAAGAATCCAATCTGGCAATGGCCTTAAATTTTATCGTTTCACCTTTTTCATTTTTTGCGATGATATCCACCAACTTTGATGGCGATAATCCTTCGGAAATTCCGGTGATTGTAAATGTCTCTGTTCCTGTCAATCCTAATTTTTCAGCCGATTCGCCTGCTTCATATTGCAATGGTAAAACGCCGAGACCTACTAAATTACTTCTATGGATGCGCTCATAACTCTCTGTCAATATCGCTTTAATTCCCAACAAGAATGTGCCTTTTGCAGCCCAATCTCGAGATGATCCACTTCCATATTCCTTTCCGGCAAGCACTACCAAAGGCGTTGCATCTTCCCGGTACTTAACCGCCGCTTCATAAACGGTCATTTCATTGCCAGATGGTAAATGCGTGGTGTAGCCACCTTCCTTTTCAGAAAGTTTATTGTTGATCCGTACATTTGCGAAGGTACCGCGCACCATGACTTCATCATTACCTCTGCGGCTTCCGTAAGAGTTAAACGCTTCTTTCTTGACGCCTTTTTCAATTAAATACTGTCCAGCGGCAGAATGCTCATTGAAGGAGCCCGCTGGAGAAATATGATCTGTGGTAATACTATCTCCCAACACTAAAAGTGCCCGCGCATTTTCAATATTTTGAAGTTTCGGAGGTACATCTGAAATATCTTTAAAGAATGGAATTTCCTTAATATAAGTGGATTCTATGTCCCATTCATATAATTTGCCCGTTGGGATCTCCAAGTTTCTCCAAATCTCATTCCCATCAAAAATCTCTGAATAGTTCTTATCAAAATCCTTAGGCGTGAGGACTTCCTTGAGTACCGCATTAATTTCATCATCGGTTGGCCAAATATCTTTTAGATACACAGGCAATTGATTTTTATCATGACTGATGGGATCGTTGATCAAGTCAATATCTACACGCCCTGCAATTGCAAAAGCAACCACTAACATGGGTGACATGAGGTAATTCATCTTTACCTGCGGATGGACGCGCGCCTCAAAATTTCGATTTCCCGAAAGCACTGAGCACACCACCAATTGATTTGCATCTACAGCTTTGGCAATAGCGGGCGGTAACGGTCCTGAATTACCAATACAGGAGGTACATCCGTAGCCCACCAAATGGAATTGTAAGGCTTCCAAATCTTTTAACAAATCGGCTCGTATCAAATAATCCGTAACCACCTTAGAACCTGGTGCCAATGATGTCTTTACCCAAGGTTTGACGTCAATTCCATGTTCCCTTGCTTTTTTTGCCACCAAACCAGCCCCAATCATCACAAACGGATTGGAAGTATTGGTACAAGAGGTAATAGCAGCGATAACTACGGAACCGTCTGACAATGAAAATTTTTGCTCTCCTTTATCAATCCATACCGTTTTAAGTCCGTTCTGTTCTTCAGTCTCAATTTTAGTTTCTTCTGGCATTTCCTTAGGTGCCGCCACCGGTTGATTTCCTCCTTCATTTTTCCATCGGATCACAGATTCCCGCTCTTCATGTTCTATATATTCACGTTCAAAAGAGGAGCTCAACAAATCAATAAATTTCGGTTTAAAATCCTTCAAAAGTATTTTATCCTGAGGACGTTTTGGACCTGCAACCGTAGGCTCAATTGTTGAGACATCCAACTCCACAACTTCAGTATAGTTGATGCGGTCTTCATCTTTTCGCCATAGCATATTAGCCTTACAATAGGTCTCAACCAATTTGATCTGTTTTTCTGAGCGATTGCTTTCTCGCATATACTTCAAGGTTTTGTCATCAATTGGGAAATAGGTAATTGTACATCCAAATTCTGGAGACATATTACCAATTGTCGCTCTATCTGGCACTGACAAATAATCTAGTCCTGGGCCAAAAACCTCAACAAATTTACCTACGACACCTTGCTTTCTTAAGATGTTTGCAATAGTCAATACCAAATCGGTCGCCGTAGAACCCAAGGGCAATTTCCCTGTCAATTTCAGACCGATGACTTCTGGCATGATAAAATAGAGCGGTTGGCCTAAAATGGCAGCTTCGGCTTCAATACCACCAACACCCCAAGCCACAACGCCAATGCCATTGACCATTGGTGTATGGCTATCTGTACCCACCAAAGTGTCTGGAAACAATTCCCCGTTACGCTCAATCACACCTTTAGAGAAATATTCCAAATTAATTTGATGGCATATCCCCATTCCGGGTGGAACCACGCTAAAATTATCAAAGGATTGCTGCGCCCATTTTAAAAACTGATAGCGTTCTTTATTGCGTTTATATTCTTCTTCCATGTTCCGCTGATAGGAATACTCCGTACCAAAATAATCGACCTGTACAGAATGGTCAACCACCAAATCTACGGGTACTAGCGGATTGATCGTATTGGGATCTTTGCCCTTACGTGCCACCTCCGCCCTCAGGGCAGCAATATCTACAACCGCTGGAACTCCTGTAAAATCCTGCATCAATACACGGGCAGGTTTAAAAGGAATATCTTTATCTGACCCCTTTGGTTTCCAGTTGAGAAGCGTTTCGATATTCTCTTTAGTTACCGAAAAATCGTCAAAGTTACGCAATACGTTTTCCAAAAGAATACGAATGGAAAATGGTAGTTTGTCAATGTCATGACCTTGACTGGCGAGTTCTTCAAGACTGTAATAGTCATAGCTTATGCCGTCAATATCCAATTGCTTTTTAGTTTTAAATATATCTTTTTCCATAGAATTAGGATTTAAATATTAGTGAACAGTGGTGGTTCTATGAGTAGTTTTAAAACATTCAATTACCTTCAAAACGAGAAGGCGTAACGAACATTTAATAAGCATACGATTTAAGTAGTTTATTAAATTTTGATGTTCGGATACTCTTTTAGAATTGCAGGATCAAATCTGAGGTCTATAAAGTTAGGTATATTATCGCTCATTGTTAATCATATCCGTATAAAAATGAACCACATCCATACTGATTGACCTCATCAAAGTTGACAAATGGAATTTGTTTTCCAATTCAATTTAAGTATTTAAACCAGTTGAAGGCAGGTGGCAGCTTTCTCAGGTGCTTTTACCTAAGACCATTTCTAAAGCTTAAAAAGTTAGTTGTAAATACAATTGGACACCCTCTGACTACCCAAAATCAACACATCACTTGATTTAAAAAGAAAGGGACTAACCACTCAAATATGGTAATGTAGACTAGGTTTAATAATGTCCGGTGATGCTGATCTTATCTCTCGTAATTGCTTCTGGTTTTCTTGTGGCGTAATGTAAAATCAGATAGCCCAATAATCCACTCAAAATAGAAGCGACAAGAATTCCAATTTTAGCCTCTTCCTGAATAACTTGGTCGTCAAAAGAAAGGGTTACAATAAAAAGTGACATTGTAAAACCGATGCCACAAAGAAGGGAAATCCCAAAAAGAAGTCGCCATATTTCAGGAGTTTGAGGCATGTGTTTATAGAAAAACTTCAAGAGGATCCAGATGGCTAGCATAATCCCTATGGGTTTCCCCAATACGAGACCGAAAATTGTTCCCCACGTGATGGGCAAATGGAAGGCTTGATTCAAAATCTCAGAATTAAATACAATGCCTGCATTGACGAATGCGAAGAGTGGCATGATGAAAAAGTACACTGGCGCATGCAGTTTCCGTTCCAATCGCTTCAACGGCGACTCCATCTCACGTTGTGTGTTTTCGAGATAGCGATGGACTTCTGGACTGGTCATTGCAAGTTTGTGGTCTTTTGCTTGTTTAAAGAGATGGTAACCGCGTAGCGCAAATCTCTTTATTTTTCCAATCTTCCATTCCCGGCGCAAAGGCACCGTCAACGCCAAGATAACACCGGCAATCGTGGCATGAATACCAGAGGCCAATACAGCCCACCACATTATAAAACCAACAACAAGGTAGGGTGTCAATCTGTTCACTCTTGCACGATTAAAAACAAGCAGTACGAGTGTGCAACCACCCGCTAACCCCAGTGCATTCCAGTGTATTTCTTCAGTATAAAAAAATGCGATGACCAACACGGCAATAAGATCGTCTACCACGGCAATGGTAGTGATAAAAACTTTTGCCCATGACGGCATTCTGGAGCCAAGTATGGCTATGATTCCAATAACAAAAGCAATATCTGTAGCCATCGGTATTGCCCAACCCTTTACATAGTCAGTGCCTTGATTGAACGCAAAATATATAAGTGCCGGAAATAGCGCCCCGCTAACTGCTGCAGCCACAGGAAATATGGCAGATTTAAAAGATGTCAAACTACCAAATTTCAGTTCGCTCTTAATTTCGAGACCCACCGCTAAAAAAAACAGCGCCATCAAGCCGTCATTAACCCAGTGGTGCATTGTCTTAGAAATATAGACATCTTTAAATCCCATTCCAAATTTTAGCTCCATCATATGCTCGTAGAAACCTCTCATGGGTGTATTTGCAACAATCAAGGCTGATACCGTAGCTACAATCAATAATATACCGGTGGCGGAATCTTTTTTAAAAAACGCACTTACACTCTGGATAACTTTACTCATGTTTGGACACTATTACATTCAATGTACAATTTCGGATTAAAAAATTTCTATATCAATAAAAACTGAGGTTTTATTAAAAAAAAGAAATTTGAGAGGGGAGCTGAGCATTTAATAGAGACGGTAGTTTTCGCTGTTGGGTCTTAAGTTTATGCCTATATCCCCTAAAGTAAAGGGTGGTATTTTGCAAACTATCAATCAACTACCGTAAGTTTAAACAGAAAACATCCAAAATTTATGATTTTCGGGGTGTTGTTATGATTACACCAACTCAAATAAATAATTAATTTTTGATTCCAATTGTGAAAATCATTAATTGGTGCAACGCCATTGTCTTTTCTTGTAAATACGGTATCCATTGTAAAGGTTTCACTAACACTCTGCAGAATGTGTGACTTGAAGTATTAGAATTAACCCGAATAACAAAGTAGCCATCCTTAAAACCGTTTGACAACCTTTTCTACGTTCAATTCATAGGACAAATCTACCGTCGTTCTCCTCATCCTAAATGAAAATCATCTTTTATAAAACTTAAATTCGATATGTTATTGCTCGTGTAATAGCTATCTTTAAAGCTATGGTGTTAATGCTTCCGTTCGAACTGTATAGCAACTGTAATTATTAAAAAGAACCACTAAAAGTTTTAAAGGCGCAATGAAAATGTAAGAACACAAACCTATGGACAATAAAACGGAGGATTACCATCCTGATATTCTGGGTGATGGATTTAAGAAATTGAACTTGAAGCTTACAGATGACTATGAAGGTGATGTAATTGCGACCTTAATACGTAGGAATACCACTAATATATCAGAGAGGGCGATCCTATATGTCCACGGTTTCAACGATTATTTCTTTCAGAAAGAGTTGGCTATAAAATTTAATGAACATGGTTATAATTTTTATGCGTTAGATTTAAGAAAGTATGGAAGGTCATACTTAAATCATCAAAAATTCAACAACGTCCTTTCCCTATTGGAATATGATGAGGAATTGGACCTTTCCTTAAAAATCATAAAAGCTGAAAACAACCACAAAGTCATTTTGATGGGGCATTCAACCGGAGGACTTATCCTCACCAATTACGCCATCAATCATTTACAAAGCAACCTATTTCAAGGCTTGATCTGTAACAGTCCATTTTATGATTTTAATTTAAATGACCTCGCAAAAACTGTAGGTATCCCAATACTATCATTTATAGGTAACTACTTTCCTAATATTCCGGTAACAGGAGGATTTACAAAATGTTACGGGTATAGCCTTCATAAGGAGAAGTATGGAGAGTGGGACTATTCCTTGGCTTGGAAACCACACGATATCCCCAAGGTGAATTTAGGTTTTATAAGGGCTATTCATAATGCACAAAAAAATATGAGACAGAATTCTACCATAACTGTCCCCACACTAATAATGTATAGTAGTACGTCAATTTCTGAACATCATTGGTCAGAGAAGTTCAAGGAAGCGGATGCTGTTTTAAACGTGCATGACATTAATACATACGCCAAAAAAATTAATGGCGATGTAAAGGTGCAAGTGATTGAATGTGGCATGCACGATTTAGTGCTCTCAAAAAAAACTGTAAGGGAACAGGTTTATAAACATATGTTCGATTGGATCAATAATAATTTCAATAAAAGCCAAAAATCGGTTTCAAAATAACGTACTTATTAAAAAAGACAAGGGACAGGTCGCGCATTAAAAGTATAGCCACTTTATGTAATGATAACTCTTGTTTAATCAGGCTTTTTTTTGGCCAGTGCTTGTTGTATGGGCGGTTGAGTCCATCTGGCGTTTGGCAAACCTGTAAAAATTCTAAAAAATAAATAAAACTTATTATGAAAGCATTACAAATAACAAAATACGGCGCAATTAAAGACAGTCTATCCATCAATGAGATAGACAAACCGACTATTAAAGCTAACGACATTTTAGTTGAAGTCAAAGCTGCGTCAATCAATCCTATAGATTATAAATTGGTTGAAGGACATCTAAAAGATAAGGTGTCCTTAAACCTTCCGAGTACAATTGGTTATGACGTGAGCGGCGTGGTCGTTGAAAAGGGAGCTGATGTTAGCGATTTTGAAATTGGTGATGAGGTGTATTCCAGAGTACCCCAAGAACAAATGGGTACCATAGCGCAATTTGTAGCTGTTACTAGCGATTTGGTTGCTAAAAAGCCAGAAAATAGTTCTTTCGAAGAAGCATCCGGATTGCCGTTAACCGGACTCACAGCAATACAAGCTTTAGAAAGTGTCGATATCAAAGAGAATGATAGAATTCTTATTCATGCAGGCTCTGGGGGTGTAGGTAGCTTTGCCATTCAATATGCCAAAGCTAAAGGAGCTATTGTTTATACGACTACCAGTAGCAAAAATGTAGATTGGGTCAAGGCCTTGGGTGCTGACCGCGTGATCGATTATAAAACGGAAGATTATAAAGAGGTTGCTAATAATTTGGACATCGTTTTTGACACTTTAGGGGACGATTACACATTTGATGCCTTTGAAATTATTAAGGAAGGCGGAAGAGTAACCACCATAGTAGGCCCACCAGACGAAGACACCGCAAAGCACATGGGAATGACAGATTATAAATTGCCTGAAAAATTATCAAAACTGATCGATAAAAAATCAGCGATATACAAATTAACCTGGATGCAGCCCGATGCTGAACAGTTAAAAACCATCACAGCCATGGTTGAACATGGAGATATCAAGCCAATAGTAGATCTTATTTATCCTTTCGAAGATGCAATAGATGCCTATGAATACCTTGCTACAAGAAGAGCACAAGGAAAAGTGATCATAAGCTTGTCCTAAACAGTGTAAAAACCGAGCTCATACCTTTACTATCTGTTACGAAATAAAATAAACGTTTTAGTGAAAGACGGCATTACAAAGCTTCTCGCGGCAACATTGAAGAAAAATAACTGTAACAAGTAATTAAAGACATAACACTATGAAAATTGAAAAAGTAACTTTAGCTGGCAGCGGCGTATTAGGATCGCAAATTGCATTCCAAACCGCCTTTCACGGATATGCTGTAATGGTTTATGATATTAGTGATGACATACTAGAAAAATCAAAAACTACCTTTAAGAAATTGGGAGAGTCTTACAAGGCTGATTTGAATGCCTCACAAAAACAGATCGATGAAACTATAGACCGGTTGAGCTTTTCTTCAGATTTGGAAAAGGCTGTTGCCAATGTTGATCTGGTTATAGAATCCGTGCCTGAAGATCCCTCCATTAAAAAAGAGTTTTATAAAAAGCTAGCCGCTGTAGCTCCTGAAAAAACGATTTTCGCTAGTAATTCATCTACAATGCTGCCTAGCACATTTGCCCAATCAACAGGTAGACCAGCTCAATTTGCAGCATTGCATTTTGCCAATGAGATATGGAAACACAACACAGCTGAAATTATGGGACATCCCGGGACTGATCCAGACGTATTTGACACCCTTGTTGCGTTTGCCAAATCTATAGGCATGGTGGCTCTGCCATTAAAAAAAGAACAGCCAGGCTATATCGTCAATTCACTGCTTGTACCCTTATTGAGTGCAGGACTGGACCTGTTGGTAAGCGGTGTGGCAGATGTTCCAACAATCGATAAAACATGGATGGTGGCAACTGGTGCTCCCACGGGTCCCTTTGCGATTTTAGATGTGGTTGGTATTACCACTGCTTATAACATTAATAAAATGGAGGCTGAAAAAACAGGAGACTCAGATAAACAAAAGGTAGTTGAATACCTAAAAGAGAATTTCATTGATAAAGGAAAATTGGGTGTCGCTACCGGCGAAGGTTTTTATACCTATCCTAATCCTTCTTTCAAAGACGATGACTTTTTAAAATAAAATCAGGGTGTTATTAGAAGATGAATATTTTTCTAAAATATTTTAGATAACGATATAGAAATGTGTCAACAACTTGCAAGGTGATCATCTCACAAGACATATTCCGATGATCTATTTGAATTCAAAAAAACTGTTCAAATTCTAAAATGGAATGCTATAAAAGCTATTTCTAACACAGAAGTTTCAATAGAAAAAGATAAAGTGCAATCGTTATTGAAAATCCCTTCGCTATCGTCAGTCGTGATTTTTGATGACATTAAAAAAACTAAAAACAGAATGCCAGAATTGCCAGAAGTTGAGGGTTATAAAATTTATATAGATAGCACCTCCCTGCATAAAAAAATCACCGCATTTGAATGCCGCGACCCCCGATTGCTTAAGGCCTCAAAAGCAGATTTTGAAAAGCACCTTATTGACAGTGAGCTTAAGGCAACAGAACGCATCGGAAAGTACTTGTTTATAAAAACTACAGGCAAAAAAATACTTGTGATCCATTTCGGGATGACCGGGCGTCCCAACTATTATAAAGAGGAAGAAGACCGCCCCAAATATGGGCATATTGTGCTCACCTTTGAAAATGGTTTTCATTTCGCATTTGAGAATAAGCGTAAATTTGGATGGTGGGATTTAATTGACTCCATCCCTGATTATAAAGCAGATCATAAATTAAGCGATGATGCGCGGGACTTAAGTTTGGCAGATTTCAAGACTTCCTTGAGCAATCGAAAGACATCCATCAAAACAGTGCTGATGGACCAAAGTGTTGCTGCTGGTGTGGGCAACTGGATGGCGGATGAAATTTTATACCAATCTAAAATCCATCCAGAAAAAAGAGTAGATGATATGAGCGAAAAACATATCGAAACGATATTCGACGCAATGAAAAAGGTTATAGAAGTGGCTATTGAAAATGACGCGCATTATAGTGATTTTCCCGAAGATTTTTTAATCCATTTTAGAAAAGAAGGTGCTACCTGTTATCATACCGGCGGTACTATAAAAAAAATAAAACTTGGAGGGCGGTCAACTTATTTCTCTACCAAATGGCAAGTTATAGTCTAAAGATCTCCAGCAGGTGCAACCCGAATAGCCTCCACAATTTTTTTCTCTTTGCTGGCTTCTTGTCGGCGACATATGCTACAGCTGCTGCCATAAGTAATTTTGTTTTTTCATCCAACGTGCCTTTTTGAAGTATCGTTTTGATGAAATTTCATCGAGATTCGGTTTGGGTGTATTCCAAATTTGCTATTTTGAAAATCTCGTCATTTGTATGTTCCAAAGTACCAATTTCTATTTTCTAAAACTTCTCACATTGTATATCCATAGTAACTTTTCGCTTCGTGGCCTAGTGGTGGTGTTAAACCCATAACACTAGGTTTAATCCTGAAAAATAATTCTTTCCGCTATCCCCAAAGTGGTCTGCTCTATTGTGAAATCGTAGCTCTTTAAGTTTGCCTTTAACCGTACACTATCTTTCCCTAAGGTCCATGTCATATCCAATTCATGGTCAGGCGTGTTGTTGATGGATACCTTCCCCAGAAAGGCTTTCGACGTGTTTCGCAATCGCATCAGTTTTAATTGGTTGAGTACAATGGGCGTTTTCAGCCCCTTTTCAATGGCATCCATTGTGAGTGTGGTGCGATTGATTTCCTTGTGTCCCGCACTTCCGCCTTGATCGGCAGCTGCGTAGTTGTTCTTCCCGGCAAATAGGTCCAAATACCAGACCTGTGGAATTCCTGGCATAAACATTTGAATGGCTCTCGCCAACAGCAATTTGCGCTCGTCTTCACCCAAAGCACTGAAAAAAGTAGCGTTTACCTGATAATATGAAATTTTTCTTCCCGCCGGATCATACAGATTTTTAACGCGACCACCACGCGCCATGATGGTTTCCATGATGGCTTCAATGTCGGCATCTTCTAGCAAACCTTTGTTATAAGTGCCATCCACTTCCTTACCCTTTAAATCCAAAACAGGGATGCCGTCATGGCAACCGAGCATATTAACGGTTTTGTAATCTTCCGCAATAATTTCGGTTACCCAACTTATAAGGGCTTTGCTGCTGCCATTTTCAAGGGTGTGAATCATTAAGCCCGGTAAGAAAAAATCATAAATGGGATACCCCTTTTTGGCGACCTCATCATGTAAGCCAAGTCCATATTCGGCATGGATTTCGGGCAAGACCATCAGCTTATTGCGTTCTGCCATCTGTTTGATGCGTTCCAGATACTCCCAAGTGCCGGGTTTGTTGAAAAAATTGGTTTGTCCAACTTGCTTGTGTAAATAGGCAAAGGCATCCAAGCGCAGAATTTTGCATCCAAAATGGTTTAATTTTGAAAGCGTTTCTTCATAAAATTCCCAAACCAAATCAGATTTGGCATTCACATCCATTTGACCTAAATAGGTTCGCTTTTTTTCGACGATTTGTATGATGTCACTTTTAAAGTGGTTGTTTAAGCCAAAATCAATGCTTTTGAAATCTTCGTTTTTAACGATTGCGCTATTTACTTTTTCGCATATCACACGCATTTCATCAGTACTGGAAATTTTTAGCCCTTTTAAATCTTCAATAGCAATCTCATGATAGTGTATGCTTTGGTAAAAGGTATTCCAAAATGGTTTTTCGTTTCCGTCAGGAAAAAGCACCTTCAACACTGGAAGTCCGGGTTTTCTCATGAACAGTTTGTTCAGAAATTCAACATCAGGAATCATGGCGCCATCTGCTGACATCGTACCATGGCCGTCCCAAAATTCGTTCCAATTGATAAAAAAGTCCTTATATATTGATGCCTCGCCATGTTGCAACAAATCTTTAAATTGAGGGGACGCCACCGATAGATGGTTTAAAACAATATCCAATTTCAACATGATATGGAGGTCCTCCAAAGCAGACAAATCTTCGGGTGACACCAAGGCTTCATTGAGGTCATAATCCACGATTGAAAACCCCCTGTCCAAATCGCTGTTGAAAAAGGTGGGCAAGACATAAAATAATGAAAAAACGTCCTTCATTTCAGCCATTTTGAGCATCTCTATTGCATCACTCAAATTTTTGCCAATACTATCAGGATAGGCGTTGAGCATGACACCGTTAAACACCTGAGTGTTTTCGGGGGTATTGACCGTGTTTTGGGTGTTGTCATCCATACGAATAAATTATAAAAGTTTTGAAAGAATGGTGATGTTATCAGGCAGCCTTCCAACATTCTGAAGCTTTAGGGCCGCCAGTTGCAAGGCGACTTTCAAACATTCATCGATAGGTTTTTGTTTGATAAAGGCGAATAAAAATCCAGACCAGAATGCATCTCCAGCGCCTGTGGTGTCCAAAACTTTTTCAACTTTGATGGCAGGCAATTCAATCAGCGGTTGGCCTTTTTGTGAGAGTTTAACGCCTTTGCTTCCAAGGGTCAGACATACGGTGTCCACGCCTTCAGCATGAAAAAATTCGAAAATGTCGGTGTGGGGCAAATGACGTTCAAAAAGACGTTCCATATCATCCTCGCTGATTTTGACCAACGGATTGAATTTACAGTAGGCCTTGATAACATCAAGCGCCTCCTTCTTGCTGTCCCATAACTTTTTGGCGTAGTTGACATCAATACTCAATTGACAACCCAGATGAAAGGCTTCCGCTGCTTTTTTCAGAATGGTGGATTGCGCAGGTTTTTTACTCAATGCGAAACAGGTGGTGTGGAATATTTTAGTGTCGGAAAGGATGTCCTGTGGTATTTGTGTTTCATCGATACAGTAATCCGCATCGCGATAAGGAATGAAATCGGGCGTGCCTTCAGATTTGGACACAAAAATAACACTGGTAGCTTTGTCTTCATGCCTGACAATATAATCTGTAGTAATACTGATTTCGGAAAACCTTTTAAAAATATAGTCTCCAAAGCCATCATTGCCTACCGCTGCCACCATCAGCGCCTTTAAACCCAATCGTTCTGAATTCATGGCGACGTTTGTAGGAGAGCCTCCCAGATATCGGTGGTAATCCCTTGTTTCATCAATACCAACGGCCGATTGATGCCCTATAAAATCAATGAGCACTTCCCCAACGCATAGTATATCTATCGTTCTTGCATCAAGTTTGTTCCTGTTTATTTTCAAATCCTTCATTTATTTAGATTTCCTGTCAAACATTCAATGTGTTGCTATGCCTTTTTTACCAAAGCAGTTTCATAATAAACTCTAAAAAACCAATTCTGGGTCTTTCAGATGATTCAGGTCTTTAATGTAGCTGTCTCCCAATAAGGATAATCCATACTGGTAGGAGGCATTCATCCAGCCAAATCCCTCATTCGTGATGTATTCGAAATTGGTGCCTACATTGCCGTACTCGGCAAATACTTTGTGGGTTGCTGCTACGACATCGTATTTTTCTGGGATGGTGCCATTGTAATCCACAGCGTTCTTGGTAATCATGTAGAGCCATCGATACATCAGTTCTTGGGCTTCGTCCTTATATCCATAGTTCAATAAGCCCTTCCAAATCATCATTTGGTGTGGCGCCCATCCATTTGGGTAATCCCATTGCCGTGCTGGTCGGTTATCTGAAATTTCACCCCTGCTTTCTTCCGTGGAAGCAGCTATTCCACCACGCTCTTTAAGTAATGGCAAGGCTGTTTCTACCAAACGTTTTGCCTGTTGTTCGGATGCCATTTTAGACCATAGCGGCACTAAAGTGGTCGCGGCCACATAATCGGATTGTGTTTTTGTTTTGAAATTATAATCGAGATACAGTCCTTTATCGTCATTCCAAAGAAATTTATTGGCCAATTCCTGTCTTTCATGAGCCTTTTTTAACCAATATTCACTCGAATAAGAGTTCAAATCAAGTTTAAAGTCATCATTGAATTCATCTTTTATGAGTTGGGCAAAATCAGTCTCGTATTTATAAAGCATTGCATTTAATTCCACCAAATTCAAATCGGCGCAATTGCCCTCAATGCGGTAAGAGGTATCATGTCCCGATTCCCGGACACTGCGGTCTTGGATAAAATAGGCGTCCAGTTCAGGGTTTTTGATAGCGCCTGAAGTATAGTGGGCCAAATAATCGTCAATGGAGAGCCCTGCCTTTTCTGCATACGGTTTAACCACGGCGTCGAAATGACCCTGTTCAGTTTCTGGCGGCATCCCAATACCTTCTGCCAAATAGCGGTTTAAACAAGTATCCACCAAGCGTTTTCCCTGTACCATCCAAACGGTCTCGTATTCCTTAATGGCTGTTTTGAGATGGCTTTGTAGCCATTCCTTATCTTTGGTGACCTCATACACTTCCAGAATCAAACTGGAATAGAAGGGCGGTTGGGTACGGGTGAGATAATAGGTACGGTTAGCATTTAGTATTTTTCCGTAATGGTTTATTTCATATTGAAAATTATCGGTCATCGCTTTAGCCAATTCTACTTTACCATCGACAATGAGTCCAACGGACTCAAAATAACTGTCCCAACCATACATTTCATTAAAACGTCCACCTGGAACTACGAACGGCACGCCTTTGCACGCGTTATTTTCTTCTACTAATTTTAAGGATAAAATACCAGGCTGCTCATTGATGGATTTGACAAATTCAGGTGTGATGTTTTCCGGCAGATAAATGACCTCAACAGGAAGTCTTTTCTCAAGTTTGCTGTAATAGTTATAGGCTAAAGTGTCTTTGAACGGCACATAAATCCGAAGTTTTTGTGCCACCAGCGACTCGTTTTTTGAATCCAGAATAAGGTGTTCAATGCCGTTTTCATCAATAGTTCTCGTAAGACCTGCCCATAAATAATTGGTAATGATTCTTGAAATTCGTGTTGCTGGCAATTCTTCAATTTTTGAAAGTGGTATCTCGGCAACAGTAAGTCCCTTATTTTTGGCATACACAAGTTCTTGCATCAAATTTGATAAGTGATACGTTCCTTCTATAGTATGGGCAATATTGGAATTGGAAATTATCTTGAAAGATTTTGGGCCAGCATCTTCAATGGTAATTCTTTTGTCGTTATCGGTATCTTCTTGAGATAACAATGCTTTTAAAGTGAACTCTATGTTTAATGAGAATATCATGATTTCAATTGTTTTTGTTTTGACATTCTATCTATTAAAAACACCGAAGCAATCAATAATCCCATAGGAATCAAAAGGAAATAAAACGCATTTGCTCCACCAATACTTTCGAACAATTCGCCCACAATCCTTGAGCCAATTGTACCACCTAGAGCAGAAAATATAATAATCAATCCAGACATGGGCGAATGCAGACTTTTTGGCAAGGAACTCAAAACTGTTGAATTTAAAAGCGGATAAATTGGAGCAATGAACAAGCCAATCAATGGCAGAATAAATCCTAATAATGGCACTCCAGATAAGCTTGTAATTTCACCCATCGATTCAGAGTTTCCTTCCAATTGTGGTAAAACGACCAGCAGAATTCCTCCAGAAATCACGATGCAAACGATGACTAAATACACCCAAGACATTCGTTTTGTCAGATACCCGGCCACGAACCTTCCGAGCGCTAATGACAAGGCAAAGATGATGGCCATCTGAACGCTTAATTTTTCAGAAAATAAGAAAATTTTCTCATTGAACCTTGGCAACCAAGTCATAATACCCTGCTCTATCATCACGAACAAAAAGGCTGATATGATAAACACCAACACCAATGGCACGACCATCAATTTAGCCGATGCTTTTAAATCTTCCTTTAAGCTGGAACCAATCGCTTCCACCTGATATTCAATTTTTGAAAAAAGAAGGAAGAGGAAAGACAATAGAATAAGTCCACATAAAACATAATAGACATTAAGCCATGAGTTTTCATCTTCTGAATAAAAGAAAGGAAATAAGATATAAGCGAACGCAATGCCTACCATAAAAAAGCCTTCAATGGAACTCATCAAGGACGCGTGTTCACTTTTTGATTCAGTAATGATGCCGATAAGGGAATACACTGATAATTTAATCAATGCAAAACTCACGCCGATGGACATAAATAGAATTTTTGTATAGGCAAATGTGTTGCCGTAAACCATTAATAAACACCCAAAGAATACAATTGCCAAACCTGTCAACATTGCGTTTTTGTACCCAAATCTGGGCAGAAACGAAGCCACTAAAAACGAGACGATGGCGATAGGCAAATCTTTGAACGCTTCCAACAGCGAGGCCTGTGACTCACTTACATGGTACACATTAATGGATTTGGCAATGACAATACCAACGCTATTCAATAAGATGGCGAAGACAAAATAATTGAGGTAAATTGATATTTTGATGGGTAGATTTTTCATGGTTGCTGTGTTAATGCCCGCTTTTAGTTAATTGATGTCCCACGATTTCACGATTCATTTTTGACTCATTCAATCGGAAGGCAAGTAAGGCGGCAATCGTGAAAAACACGCCTGCAAATAACATGGCATTGATGGCATTGCCTCCCAACAGATATTTATAAATAGGACCAAAGGTCAAGGTTTGGATAAACATCGGGATGACAATCATCATATTCAAGATGCCCATATAAACACCTCGTCGCTCTTGGGGAACAATTTTCGAAACCATGGTATATGGAATTCCCATCATAGCCGCCCAACCGATTCCGAATAAAACCATTGGCAAAAGCACTAAGGTTGGGTCAGAAATGTACGGTATCGTAAACAAGGCGATTGCCGTACCTATCAAACTTAAGGCATATACTATTTTTCCGCCATATTTGACCGTCAAAGGCACTAAGGCCAGGGCCACCAACATTGTTACAATATTATAAGTTAAACTCATTTTAGCCGCTTGGGAAGCCGCCTCTGACGTTGAAAATCCTAAAGTCAACTTGAACAATGGCGTAGTGAATTGCCAATAAATGAAAAGCGCATACCATTGAAATAGATAGACCGCACCAATTTTCCACATGAATTTTGGCATTTCCTTAATGGATTTAGCAATTTCCAAAAAGGGTTGTGAAATCTGTTTGCCAACGGGAAGGCCTTTGATTTTATTGATTTCCACCAATTCTTCATCGGTAGGTGGGATTTCAGGTGTTTTCAATACAGACCACAGAATAGTGGCGAGCGATAGAAAAGCACCAATAATAAAAGAATAATAGAGCCAATGTGGAATGCCACTTGATTCCTCAGCAGGATCGCCACCGAACCAATATTGAAACAAGACGATGGATCCATTTGCCAATAGAATTCCTGCCCCAACAAATAAACTTTGCATTTGGTAGCCTAAACTCAATTGTTTATCTGGTAATTTATCGCCTACAAATGCGCGATAGGGTTCCATGGCCATGTTATTTCCCACATCTAAAATCCATAATAATCCAACGGCAAACCAAAGCACAGGACTATGCGGGAATACAAATAAACTCAAACTACCCAACAGCGCGCCTATCAAAAAATAAGGTTTTCGTCGTCCCCAACGTGGGGACCATGTTTTATCTGACATGGCACCGATGATTGGCTGGACAATCAATCCTGTTACAGGACCGGCGATATTTAAAATTGGCAACATATCCTCTGGCGCTCCCAAATACAAAAAAATAGGATTGATGGCTGTTTGTTGCAAACCAAAACTGTATTGAATTCCTAAAAATCCAACATTCATATTAAAAATCTGCCAAAAAGAAAGGCTTGGTTTAGTGAATTTCATTTGCTTATGAATTAGTTAATCAAAGAGTTACATGGTTCATTTTTTAAGGATACTAATGGCAAATCCGCCACCGGGAGCCAAAGGAATATCCAATTTAGACGCCTTGGTCAATTCCATTTCTTCTATGGCATAATCTTGAGGATTTGTATCCCAATGGGCATCGGGGCCATCTTTATATATGCGAGCGGTATAGGTTGTTCCCTCTTCAAGAAAGTCAAACGTCAGGGTTTCAGTGCGTCCGTTTTCATCTGTTATGCCTCCAACAAACCAATTGTCTGTGCCGCGTTCCTGCCTTGCAATGGTTACAAAATCGCCTACTTCGCCATCCAGAACTTTGGTTTGTTGCCAATCGACGCCCACATCGGTAATAAATTGGAATGCAGGATGGATTTTACCGTCCACCAAATAATGTTCAGGTAAGTCGCTTGCCATTTGGATCGGACTGTAAATGACGACATACAAGGCCAATTGATGCGCCAAGGTGGTGTTGACCTGATTGTCTTTTTTATAGTCGTCAAATTTGATGTTGAAAACCCCAGGTGTAAAATCGAAAGGGCCAGAGAGCATTCGCGTAAAGGCAACTGTAGGCAAATGGTTTGGTGGATTCCCGCCGTCTGTCGCCCAAGCATTGAATTCTTGCCCTCGCGCACCTTCCCTTGAGATTTCATTGGGATAGGTTCTTCGCTTGCCAGTGTCTTTAATGGGTTCATGGGCATTGACTGCTATTTTCTTTTTAGCGGCCTCTTCAATCACTTTTTGATAATGGTTGACCATCCATTGCCCGTGATGGTATTCTCCGCTGGGAATTATTTTACCTACATAGCCTGTTTTTACGGAATTGATATCATTTTTCTTCATAAAATCATAGGCCTCATCCATCTGTTTTTCATAGGTTCTTGGAGCTGCGGATGTTTCATGGTGCATAATGACTTCAACACCTTTTTCCTTGGCATAACGCATCACTTCATCAAAATCATAATCTGGATAAGGGGTCATAAAATCGAACACGCCTTCTCTATCATCGGTATTGATCCATTTGTCCCAACCCGTGTTCCAACCTTCAACCAGCAATCCTTTGATACCATTCTGTGACGCAAAATCGATATATGTTTTTGCATTTTCCGTGGTTGCGCCATGCTTTGATGTACCCGCTTTTCCAAGGGTGTAGGTATTCATATCCTGACTGCCTTCCATATCCCATGTGGATTTGCCGATGTGCATCTCCCACCAAATACCGACGTATTTCATAGGTGTAACATAACTGACATCGCCAATAGCGTTCGGGTCGTTAAGATTCAACAGCATGTTGGATTCCAATAAATCACCGGCTTTCTCTGCAATTTGAATGGTTCGCCATGGGGTCTCAAAAGGTACGGTCAGTTTTGCTTTACCGCCTAAGCGCTCAGAGCCCACAAGTTCACTGACCATGTTTAGATTTTGAGGATCAACCTTAAGGGTCATTCCGGCGTAATTGGTCAAATCGGCTTCATGAAAACTCAAATACAATCCATCATCAGTTTTCATGGTTACAGGGGTGTTCACTGCATTTTCTGGAATGTACGAGGCATTCAGGTTGGGATGGTCACGTTTTGAAATGGCATCAATCTTGGAGAATTTTGTTTCGTTATATAGATGCTCATAAATGTCCCAATCTCCAGGAATCCACCATACGTTGTGGTCGCCGGTTAAATTGAATTCCGTGTTTTCATCCGTAATTAAAACGTCTTTCAAATTATCCTGCGCCGGAACTTCATAGCGAAAACCAACGCCATCATTGTAAACCTTAAAATGAATGGTCATTTGTCTTTTCAAGTCTGATTGCTCTTCTAGATAAACCACCAATTCATTGTAATTATCGCGGACATCCAAAACCTCACCCCACGGCAGTTGCCATGTTTCATCCTTGGTTGCTTTGCTAGAGGAAACCACCTTGAAATTGTCCTTCAGGGATGGCACATCCTTAAAATCAAAACCCATATAGGAGGTGTCGATGACCGTATTGTCCTTATGGGAAACCAAATAGAACGGTTGCCCTGTTTTTGACAATCCGAATTCAACGTGAATGTTGCTGTCTGGAGAATTGGCAGTTAAGTCTTCTTTTGGCGTGTCGCATGAGACTGATATGATTAAAAGCACTATCCAGTAATATGGGTTGATGATTTTTTTCATGATAATTATTTTTTTTACTTAATTTACAAATGATCCTTGATAGGGTTTTAGAGTAATCTTTGCGCTTTCTTCATTAATGCTGATAATTACTTCTCACTTTTGACCGACAAGAAAAGGCAAACGCCACCAAAAATAAGTGTAGGACAAACCTTCTATTCATGGTGTTTTATTTTTAATTGGTAAATAGATTTCAGCTTGCCAATTGAGTTCATCACCGCCCATATTGGGGTTATTGTTGAATACCTCAATTGGTGTTTGCCTTAGTGGTATGGCTTTGTTTTTAGCATAATCAATAAGCGCATACCAGGCTCTATCTGACGTAATATAGTTTCCGTTATAGATCGCTTTAATGGCTTTTCCGCCTTTTATCTCCTTGTATTTTACGGTTGGATGAATTGGCAGTCCTTCTTTTTTTACTATTGGATAGCAAAAGTTAAAAGAGATGCTATCGGTTTCTGTATCCCAAGATGTCACTTCAACCATGGGTTTGCCATTCAACTCAACACCATTTTCTAATAAAAAGTTGCTCAATATGCCATAGTTTTCCATCATGCCTTTTGCTTTCAAAAATTGCTTTGTGGTTACTGGAATGTATGCGCAATAGGTCGATGGCGACGTTGATTCGCCTTCAATTTTAACTTCAAATTTTTCCAAATGGGTGCTTAAAACCAAAAGAAAATCAGAAACTGTCTGCTTTACTTTTTTTTCAAAGTCAGTATCATTAAATAGAATATCAATTTTATTGCTCAAACTGTTATGACGATCCTTTATGCCGATGTTGACCTGTGTGGTGGAATCGTCAATTCTCGATAACTGCCAATGAAAGTCATAATCAGTACCATCGAATTTAAGATTTTGAATTAATTCATCCATAGCAACTTGATTGATGGGATTGCTATGGTCTAAATTAGTGTTCCATAATTTTAAGGTCTGATTGATAGTCCCTACCAAAGCCTTAGACTTGAACGCCACTGTATAGTCGTATGGTTTTAGGACATACCATCCCGTAGCGACTATAAAACCACCGATCACTACAAACAATATTCCCTTTTTTAGACTAAAATTATTCATTGACCATATTTAATGAGTTAACTACAAACATGCCCAAATCTCGGCCTTGCTTCACACCTTCATCAACCGCCGCCCTATAATGAATGCCCCCATACATTCTACTAATGGCAGCCTCGTTGGCTGCATGGTCAAAGGATTTAAAGCTCCTTATGGGCAATCCAAATTGCAGCTCGGTAGTATCATCAAATTGAAAATCATTCCCAAATATTGAGTTTAGGGCCGTTGAGGCGGCTCCCGAAGCTACAGAATGACCACTTGGATATTCAGGGAATGGTGGCGTTTGTAGAATGGGTTTCCAATTGTCATTGACATATTTATTGATAAGGGTTTCAGGCCGTACCAAGTTGCTTCGGTATTTTTCATCCCAACAGCTTATAAATGCCTCAAAAATGACAATGGATGTTTTGGTATATGCATACACCGTATCCTCAAAATTCATATTGCTTTTTTTGGTAAGCGATCTTGGCAATCCCTATCCAATGCGCACCGGGTGTGATTTTTTTTGTTGCGAACATCAAATGTCCCCTTGTTACGGTCACGTAAGGATTACAGTCCCAGAACTGCGCAATTTGCATCTCTTCCGAAGTATCGCCCAGTTCTGTGATTTTATTACTGATATCATAAACTTCCATTAACTCGTTATGAAATTTGCTGCCGGGCTCCATGGAAAATTCTGGAGGTGGATTAGGTTTAAATTGTGATGCCGAATCTAAAACAAATGTTCTAATTTTATTCCAGTGAGGTTCCAGCCCATCCATGTAGGACGGTGGTGTAGGCTCCCATCTGGAAATGTCATCAGAATTGATGTTGAATTTTGACATGGTTCTGGTTTGCTTGTAATTGTCAGCATTCATCCATTGAACAATATGTTTGGTAACTTCCAATGCATAATCTTGGGAGTTCTTAAAAACTTCCGGATTCTTGTGCTCCCAAATGTCATATAGACTATCTCGGTAGGACGTGATCTGATCTTCGGAAAACACCAGTTGTCTGCTCAAATCCATGTGGGCGATCAAGGCTGCCAATTGAAAGTTGATTTGGTCAGGCGCTTTAGGCTTAGGAATCTGGGTCAATTCTGATACTTGCCCACTCAATGAGTTGTAACGCGGGTTTTGCATGGCAATAATTTCATACGCTGCAATATTTGGATAGACGAAGATACGACTTGCCACAGGTGGCGAAAAAATATCGTGGATCATGATATTTACCACTTTATCTATGGCATTATGATAATCGTTTGGCGTGATTACTATAGGCTCTGACTTTTTGCACGAAGACAAAAGCAGCAATGCTATCATTATTTTGTAAAATTTCATGAGGACTTAATTTAATATGCTATAAACTTCTGCTTTCCTGTTATTGAAGGTCATTAAAAGATATGGTTTGTTTTTTAAATGAATGACGCTTATTTTCTTAACTGCTTTGTTACTTAAATTCATTCCTAGTTGTGTTCCTAGGGTGATTGATTTCGAGTTTTTGATGAGTGCTCCCGAAAAAGCATCCAGACGGCCGTGGTATGGTGTGACCCCAAAGTAATTTCCTGAAGCAAATACCTCATCCTTATTGTCGCCATCAAAATCATATTTTAAAAATGAGGTGATTGGTGCTACTTGCAATGTATTGATGAACGGAACGAACTTATAATTGCCCTTATCATTTTCCAGATATCCAGATTGAAGGGTATGCACTTGTAACTTTTTGGCGTTTTTAATCATTTTTTGATCCAAAACTGAAGTGATCGGTTGCCCAGCAAACGTTTGATACGAATTGAATTTTTTCTTTAAAAACACCAATTGGCTCGATAGCTCATCCAGCCCTAAAATCGGATAATAATTGTCATCTTTTGCTGTACAAACAATGGTTTCCGTCTGCCCATTCCCGTCAAAATCACTATAATACATGAGCATTGGGTAGTCTTGTGAAGCCTTAAACTTTGTATTCGTCCCCCAATTGCCAAGCAAGTAATCTGTATCCCCATCATTATCAATATCAAAGGGTTCTATGGCTTGCCAAAGACCATTGAGATTGTCTATTTTATCTATTTCAATAAATTTTCCATTCGTATTTTTATAAAATTTAGGGGACATCCACTCACCTACAACAATTAAATCCTTCAAGCCATCACCATCAAAATCGTCCCACACGGCATCAGTGACCATTCCCATTTGGTAGACGCCATCTGCAATTGAAAATGTTCCATTGTTATTGACCAAAACATAGGAGTTAGGGAGTTTACCAAAATCATTCGTAACGGCATACCCACCCACAAAGAGATCCAAATCGCCATCATTATCAAAATCACATGCTTTTACCACGGAGGCATTTTCAAAATATTCAGGTAATTGTTGTGACGTGTAGCCATTATCCTTATTTTGTGTAAAATAGCTGTCTTGTAAGGGTTTCATCTTAGCTCTAAAATGACCACCACCAGTAGCAATAAATACATCGTTTTTTTTATCATTGTTCAAATCTGCTATCAAGGCTGACACATCCTCCTTAATGGAATCTTTTGTAAAAACTGGATAGGTCGCTTCTACATAACTCGAATCGGTCTGCAAGTACACTTTGGAGGTTTTGAATTTTGAGCCGCCAAAGAAAATGTCTTCCTTACCATCGCCATTCAAATCACCTATGGCAACTGCAGGTCCTTTATCAGATATTTGATAAGGGATCAGCTTTTGCTTTAAAAAATCAGTATAATTATCTTCTTCATGGGTAAAACCAATGCCAAGATTGCCTTCAACTTTTTCGAACATTTTGTTGTTGTGAAGATCGTTCTGTTTCAGTGATTTGGTGTTTTCTGGCTTTATGACAAGCGTTTGGTTGACTTTGACATTTTTTAAGACTTGGACGGTTTTATTTGGCCAGATCACTTTTACAGAATCTATACGCGTAGTCTCTCCAAAACCAAAATGAATTATAGGTTCTGATGTCGATTGAAATCCGCGCGTGGTGTGCAATTCCTTGAATTGTAGCTTCCCGTTTGTATAGGCGTAAACCTTCGTGCCAATCCCAAACGTGTTGGGTGCTACATAATTGAATTTTATTTTGAGGTAACTATTTGCAGTTTTATCAGTTTGGTTTTCATAAATGGAGACTGCATCGTTTAGATTACTGACCACCAAATCCAAATCGCCATCATTGTCCAAATCGCCAACTGCCGATGCGTTGGAAACGCTAGGTGGATTGTCATTGAACCATGTTTTTGATCTATTTTTGAAGATCAAATTGCCTTCTCCCATAAAAATATAGTTTGGCACTTTACCTGAAGGCATTTTTAACAAAGCTTCTTGATCGACCAAATTGGTTTTGTCAATTTTTTCTATGATTTGATCATTGGACACATATTTGATATAATCGAGATCATTTGGTCGTCTCTCAATGCCATTGGATATAAATAAATCCTGTTCGCCATCTTGATTATAATCGCCAAATAAAGCACTCCAACTCCAGTCTGTGGATGCCACACCACTTAATAAAGCAGTTTCCTGAAAGCTGCCATCTGGCTGATTCACTTGCATCATATTGCGCATGAATTGATGATAATAGCCGTATTGGCCGGTACGCAATCTCTGTATTTGGATATCCTCATCTCCTTCTGAAGATTTTAAAACTGTCTCGTCTTCAGCATTCATATCTAAAGTAATTATATCTGGTAAACCATCATGATTAATATCTGCAACGTCATTACCCATTGAGAATTTTGAGGTATGTCCAAAATACGTTCGCATGTGGTCTGTAAAGGTGCCATCGCCATTGTTTAAATAGTAATAATCATCTTCGTGAAAATCATTGCCAACATAAATATCTGGATAGCCATCTTGATTAAAATCGGCGACGGCCAAACCCAAACCATAGCCATTGGAACCACCAAAAATGCCAGCTTCTTCACTGACGTCAGTAAACTTGCCAGTATCATTTCGCATTAGCCGGTCACCCGATTGATAATTTCGTTGATATCTTAAATCTGACTTTCCGAAAGATTGTTGGGTATGCACCGCATGATTGAGCAAGTACATGTCTAAATCTCCATCCAGGTCATAATCAAAAAAAGCGACAGAAGAGCTATAGGTGTCAAAATCTAACCCATATTCTGAAGCGGATTCCTTAAACGTATTGTCCCCATTATTTATAAACAGTTCATTGTGTCCGTAAAATCCATTGACACCTACTACAGCACACACATAAATATCCAATAACCCGTCGCCATTGACATCTCCCATAGCAACACCAGTATTCCATGAGCTATTGCCTGCGATGCCCGCCTTTTGGGAAATATCCTCAAACTGCATCCCTCCTTTGTTGAGATATAATTTGTTCTTGACCTGATTTCCTGAAAAGAAAATATCAGCTAAACCATCACCATTGATGTCGCCAATAGCAACGCCACCACCATTATAAAAATAGAGATAGTCGAGTATGCTGAGGTCTTTAGTTTCAGTCAATGTATTCGTGAAATCGATATTGGAGGTTGCAGCTTCTATCTTTAAAAATACAGCTGGTTCCTTTTTTCCACAGCCAAAAAGAAAAACTAACAACCCAAAGGCTACTATGTTATTTACTGATTTTGAAAACTTTTGGAATGTCATTGTTTATTGCTGTTATTATATACGTAGCACCGCTTTTATCTTCAAATTGTGCGATGTGCTTTATTTCATTTCTAACGAAAAATCCACTTTTGGAATAGTCTTCCCATTCAAATTCATTGTTTCCTTTATTCAACAATAACGAACCATAATTGGCATCCAAGCGTGAAAATTGCGGTTTAAATTCAAAATTATTTCCACCTAATATGATATCCATTAACCCATCCCCGTTCACATCCATACAAGTAATGCCACACACACAAGACAATTGCACCATGGTTGGTAATTTTTTGATGGTAAATTTACCGTTGCCTTCATTGATGGCAATGACAGATTCAGGTGTGTTTGATTGTTTTACAATGGTATTGTTCATATCAATTTTGGGGAACAATTCATTGATGCTGCGTTTTGCATAATCAGAAGCTTTAAGATTTTCTTTTTTTAAGGAAACAATTTGTGACGTCAACTCTTTTTTCATGTGCAAAGGATAATCGCCACCATTGAGATGTGTTGTAAAAATTTGTTCAATGGTTCCGTTGTTATCGTAATCATTGATGAACATTTTCATAGGTTCTTCGGCATTGAACTTATAGGCCGTATTATTTCCTTGATTCCCTAAAATAAGGTCCAAGTCGCCATCATTGTCCAGATCTGAAGCCTCCACTGCATTCCATAACCCTTTAAGATCATCCAAATTGGAGTTTAGTTTCATCAAACGGCGGCCAGTGTTTTTATAAATATTCGGGGTTCCCCAATCAGACACTGTAATAAGATCTTTTTTACCATCGCTGTCAATATCCACCCACTCAGCATCTGTGATCATCCCAGCATCTTTCAAATCATAAGCAAATTTTTGAGTGGCGTCTCTAAATGTGCCATCCCCTAAATTTTCTAGAAGCAAATGTTCAGGGTTGATGCCATAGGTGCCAACAACACTTCTAGAACCGATAAAAACATCCACATCACCATCGGCGTCAAAATCATAAGGTTTTATTACAGAAATGTTATTTTGGGTAAACGGTATTGGTCTGGTATCTTTCGTGAAATTGCCTTTTCCGTCATTAAGGTACAGCCGAACTTTATAAGTGGATTGCTGACCAACTTCATTCCCACCAGTGCCGACCATCAAATCCATATCACCATCATTATCAACGTCAAAAAAGGAGGCCGCAGTATCTTCCATATCTGCGTCATCAATCAAGGCTTTTACTTTTGACATCAGAAGCTTTCCGTTGGATTTGTTGAGGTATAGGTTTCCTGCTGTGCCTTTTGCGCCACCTATGAAAATATCCTCATGACCATCATTGTTAATATCAGCTATCGCCAAAGCGGGGCCTTCCTGTGACAGCATTTTATTAATAAGCCCTTCATGATCAAAATCAGAATAGTTATTTTCTGTATGACTTACAAAATCAGTTGGAACCTCTTCGAAAAATGGCTTGGCCTTTTTTACAGTTGAAAGTTTGTAGACAGAAGTGGCTTCGCTCTGCTTGATGTTCAATAATTGATTGACTTTAACATTTGTCAATTTTTGGGTTTGATCATTTGGCCATATAACCCTAATGGAATCAATTAGCGTTTCATCTCCTAAACCAATAGTCATCACATGGTCCATAGACGATTGAAACCCTCTTGTTGGCATCTGTTCCTGAACCATGATTTTATCTTTATGATAGATGTTTACCGTACTACCGATGGCAAATTTATTGGATGGAATGCCCTCCAGATTCAGTTTGATGTAATTATTCTTAGACATCTTCTCTGAATTGTTTCTATAAACAAATGATTGCATATTAACGTTGTTGACCACCAAGTCCAAGTCGCCATCATTATCCAAATCTGCATACGCGGCACCATTTGAAAAGCTTGGTTTTTCAAAACCCCAATTGTTGGTTTCGTCTGTAAAGGTTAAATCTTTGTTGTTCTTGTAGGCATAATTGGGTTGCGGTCTTTGGGGCATTTTATTGATAATGGAATCAATGGCTTGTTTCTTTCCTGTTAAAGCCATTTTTTGGATGATCTCATTGGCAAAGAAATCCACGAAATCCAGATCGGTAAGATCGTGGTTGATGCCATTGGTTATGAAAATATCCCTGAAGCCGTCATTATCCATATCAAAAAGAAGTCCTGCCCAACTCCAATCTGTTTTTGCAACACCGCTAAAATTTGCTATTTCTGAAAAGGTATTATTGCCGTTATTTATCTGCAGGGTGTTTTGAATGTACTGTTGAAAAAAGTCCTTTCCCTGTTTTAGTTTAAAAACATTATAGCCCTCAAATTCCATAACAGATTTTGTTCTTTGATCGCCTTCGGGAAGCATGTCTGTCACAAATATATCTGCCAAACCATCATTATTGACATCAGCAATATCCACACCCATGGCGGACAAACAAAGATGCGATGTCCAATTTTCTATATCTTCCTTAAAAGTGCCGTCCTGATTGTTTATATACAAATAATCACGTTCATAAAAATCATTTGAGATGTAGATATCAGGGTATAAATCGTTGTTGATATCCGTAACCATAACGCCCAATCCGAATCCTATCAGGCTTCCATAAATTCCTGCTGCTTCGCTTACATCTGTAAATTTACCGTTGTCATTTCGCAAGAGCATATCGCCCACACCTCTAAATATATCAGGAACATTTTCCCAGTCTTGTGCGCGTTTTTCCCTTTGGTGTGCATAGCCAAGGCTGCTCACAGGAATATTACTATTGTTGAGAATATAGGCGTCCAGATCACCATCTTTATCATAATCAAAAAAGGTTGTTTGGGTTGTAAAGCCGGAGGTTGCCAAATTATAATCCTTCGCTTTTTCGGTAAAGGTCAAATCGCCGTTGTTGATGTAAAGGTCATTATCATGGTTATTCCCTTCCATATTACCTGCGTTACTGACATAGATATCCAAAAACCCATCTTGGTTGATATCCACCATCGTCACACCAGTAGACCAAGGTTTATTGCCTACAACGCCTGCGGTTCCAGAAATGTCTTCAAAAACAAAGTTTCCCTTATTTAAAAACAACTTATTTGGGCCCATGTTAGCGGTAAAATAGATGTCAGGAAGGCCATCATTGTTAATATCGCCAATGGCCACGCCACCACCGTTATAAAAATTTCTGTATTTAAATATGTTGAAGTTTTTTTGATTCACCACCGTGTTCACAAAGTCAATACCTGTTTGCTCTGGCATCATACTTGTAAAAAGTGTCTCCTGTTTTACAACTTCTTTTTTACTGGCTTCTTCCTTATCTGAATTACAAGTATAGATTGTAAAACCTGTAAGAATTACCAATCCTAGTTTACATATTTTTTGATAAAAAAATTGGCGTGTCATTATTTCTTGAAATGATATAATAGTTTTTGTTTTTAATTTTTACTTTGGCAATATGTTCTGATTGCCCAGAGATCTCCAAATTTGGGTTTTCCATATAAAAAAACCCATTTTTATTGTTCAATAGCAACTGTCCATAGGATGCATCCAATCGTCCCAGTTGTGTGTTGATATGGATATTGTTACCCACTAATATTAAATCCAAAAAGCCATCTTGATTGACGTCATCAACCATGATATCATTGACGGTGGATATTTGTGTCAATAAGGGTAAGTTACGTTTTTTGAATGTTCCGTTGGTATTCTCAAAATAACACGATGCCAGTTCAAAAACTTGTGTTTTTCGTGCGTGTTTTAATTTTTCCTTTGGAATCAAATCTGTAAGCTTCGCTTCAGCAAAAGCTTTGTAAGACAAAAAATTTTTATTCAAATAAGGTAATTTTTTTACCAATTCATCCTTATTTGCAAAGAGTGTTTCCTTCCCCTGATAATAATAGGTAATAATGGTCTCCGGGCTACCATTATCATCGAAGTCATTGAGGTAGAGGCTTATTGGATGTTCTTTCGATGCCGTTAATCTTGTATTCAACCCCCAATTACCGACCATTAAATCCATATCGCCATCATTGTCAAAATCTTCCACCTTTACGGTGTTCCAGAAGCCATTGGTTTTTGACAATTCATCTCGTTTTTCCCGAATAAGCTTCCTCCCTTTTTGATTTATAAAGATAGTTATTGGCATCCAATATCCTACCACTATGGCGTCCATAAATTGGTCATTATTGAGATCTACCCACACAATATCTTCTACATTACCAATAGTCTGAAAGTCAATTGAAAATGATCTCGTGATATCTTTGAAATTTCCCAAACCATCATTTAGAAATAAATATTGCTTGGGTAAAGCTCCAAAATGCTTGGGCACCACGTTTGAAGTAATGCAAATATCCAAATTGCCATCATTGTTAAAATCGACTACGGTCACTTTTGAAGCGTTGGTCTCAATCGATTTAAATTGAACGGCATCTTCAATCAAACGACCTTCGTTGTTGATGTATAAAATAGGTGTCAAGGGTTTCCCGTTTTCAAATTCGTTGCCACCATTGACAACTATCAAATCTTGAAGACCATCATTATTGGCATCAAAGAAAGCGCTTGATGTGTTTTCGTTGATGGTGTGGTTATCCTCAAATATGTCTTTAGGAGCGATTTGAAAACGGCCATCTTTTGTTTGAAAAAACAACCCGCTCTGTTGGCCTTTTCCACCGCCAATAAAAACATCCTCAAGACCATCCTTATTAATATCTATAACGGATATAGATGGCCCTTCATTACTTTTGGCATAAGGAATAAGCGGGTTGATGTTGTAATCAAAAGCATTTTGTTCTTTGTGTTTAAAGGGTATTAAATCAGATTCCTTTTTAAGAAAAGGATTTTTTATAGGATTGGAAGAATTAAAAGTCGTCGTGTCTTTTATATTAATGACCAACTCTTGATTACTTTTCACGTTTTTAAGCTTTTGAACGCTTCCTTGTGGCCAGTATACTTCCAACGAGTCAATTAGCGTTGTAGTCCCCAAACCAAAATACAGTTTTGGTTCTTTAGCAGAGAGATATCCGTTTGTGGTATAATTTTCTTGGATTTGAATTTGACCTTTAACAAATAATTTTACTTTAGCGCCAATCCCAAACAGATTTTTTTCTGACCCGATAAAGCTGATTTTTAAATAACTTGATGGTAGTTTGTTTTGGATGGTGTTTTCAAGAACAAAAGCGTTATCATTAACATTATTCACGACAATATCCAAATCACCATCGTTGTCCAAATCGGCATAAACTGCTCCATTGCTGAAAGATGGAATTGATTTTACCCATTGTTTAGTGACATTTTCAAAAGTTAAATTACCATTGTTCCTATAAAAATAATTAATTGTTTTTTTTGTGGAATCTCTTTGATGAAAGCCATATCCGCTTCCCTGACGCCTTTATCTAAATGCTTTTGAATTTTATCGTTGGATATGAAATTGATAAAGTCCATATCGTTCGTAGCACCTAAGATCCCATTTGTAATGTATAGGTCTTTATTTCCGTCGTTATCAAAATCGGCAATCAATGGACTCCACGACCACTCTGTGGCCGCAATACCGCTTAAGAACGCTACTTCGCTAAAGGCTTCGTTTCCCATATTCAATTGCAAGGTGTTTTGCATATATTGTGGACTATAACCATTACTCAAATATTGATTGTAAATTTGGTATGGATACTCTTGCCCTGATGTTCGATAGGTGATTAAATCCTCTGGAAGCATGTCCAATGACAAAATATCTGACAACCCATCATTGTTTAAATCGCTTATGGCATTGCCCATGGAGTAATGTGTGGTGTGTCCGATTTTGTCAGATTGAGATGAAATAATATCCTTAAAAGAGCCGTTTTTTTGGTTGATGTACACATAATCATTTTCAAAAAAGTCGTTTCCAATGTATAGATCAGGATAATTATCATCATTCAAATCTCCAACAGACAATCCCAGTCCATAACCAATCTTGCCTTGGAAAATTTTAGATTCAGCAGAAACATCCACAAAAGTCCCTTCCCTGTTTTCAAAAAGTCGATCTCCAGATTGTGCATCAATAGATTCCCTGATTTTTCCATTGCCGTAAGTTCGATTGGGATGTACTGAATGGTTTAACAGAAACATGTCCAAATCGCCGTCGAGATCATAATCAAAAAAGACCGCTTGGGTTGAAAATCCTGAAATATCCAATCCATACATTTGGGATTCTTCTTTAAACGAAGGAAAACCATCTATATTTCCTTTATTGACGAATAACAAGTTTTTGCCTTTAATATTTAAATAATTAGAAGTTTTACTTATATAAATATCTAAAAGTCCATCATTATTTATATCCACGGAAGTGACCCCATTTGTCCAACCATCAGAATTATCTATACCAGATATGGCGGTGATATCCTTAAATTTAAGGTGGCCTTGATTTAGATATAATTTATCCGCTTGCTGGTTTGATGTAAAGTAAATGTCCACGAACCCATCGTTATTAAAATCTCCAGCGCAGACCCCTCCACCGTTGTAGAAGTACAAATAGTTAAGGATGTTTAACTTTGGAGTATTACTGATTTGGTTCTTAAAATCGATACCTGTACTATTAGAATCAAGTGTTTTAAAAAAAAGTACCTCCTTTTTTTGGGAACACCCAAAAACTAAAAAACAACTTACATAAACAAGGGCTCTAAACATACCTTTAACGAGAAATTCTAATAAAAAAAGGGGGGATATCCCCCCTTCTGACTAAAATCAAATTAACAAATATAAAATCAATATCCGGGGTTTTGCACTAAATTAGGATTTGAAATCAACGCGGTTGAAGGAATTGGATATAATACCCTGAAAGCATCTGTATTGGTTTTATACTGCCAAGGTTCAGAAAACTTTCCAAATCTGATTTGATCATTCCGTCTCCAGAATTCACCATACAGCTCACGCCCTCTTTCATCTAATAATGACTGTTCAGTGACGGTTGTCATTGGCGAAGCAAGTCTTAAAGTTCTTAGCTGATTTACTAGTTGCAATGGTGTACTTCCTGAAGCACCACCTCTCAAAATAGCTTCAGCTTTCATCAAGTGTGCATCTGCATATCTAAAAACAACTTCATGGTTTGCAAAAGAACCATTTTCTGGGTGGTATTTAATGACCCTGATTCCCGTACGTTCATTATTCCCTAAAAGACCCGGTAACTCCTTTGTAAACACCAACGGATTACCAGTTCTATCTGTCATGGCAGTACCTGTTTCGTCGTATTGTTGACCAACTAAAAAACCATATCCGATTCCGAAATGCGACCCGTCTGTTGGAACAAAACCTCGACGCTCCTCTTGTCCAGATCCTAGTTCGTTAGAATTAGGGTCTCCTTCAAATAAATCGTAAAATTCTGATAACGTCGTAAATCCATTCCAGCCGCCACCATCATTCCCTGGGGCATTTTGTTTGTAATGCAAAGTATTCCATATTCTATTTCCAACACTTGAGGTTGTAAAAAATATAGTTTCTGAATCTACTGCTTCTGTAAACAAGTCAAAATAACCACCTTCTAAAGCAAATCCTTGTGCGGAGATAGCATCAACATATTCAATCACCTTATTCATATCTGCGGCATCAGGAGAAGTCCCTAAAAATATAAATTTGTTAAGGTATAATTTTGCCAATAAATAATGCGCAGATGCTTTGGATGCTCGATTGAGTGAGGCACCTGGACCAGAAGCGGGCAAATCAGGAAGTGCTTCCATTAAATCCTGCACCGCAAACTCAAAAGCTTCCGCCCTAGTTTTCACAGAAGGATTGACATCTGGTCCTTCATCAGGAGTTCTAAATGGCGCCTGACCGTAAAAATCCGTAAGCCAGTAGGTATTGAAAGCTCTCAAAAATTTCGCTTCAGCAACCTGCTGTGGAGAACCACCACTTCTAGAATCAATAATCAACGTTGCATTGAATATATTTTGGTTTAAATTGTTCCAGGTATTTTTAACGTAAGAATGTACCGCATCCCAGTTATGGTCATGTAGGTTACGCCACACCCCATTGTCTCCCCAATCGATTCCTCTTGTAGGGACCAACAATTCATCAGATGAAACTTCTGCCAAGGCGTAAAAATTTGCCTGATCTTCAATTTGCCCTCTCATGGCACTATATAACCCATCCAATGACGCTGCTGGGTTTACCCCTGAAAATTCGCTAGATAAAGACGGATCAAAAAATGAATCCGTGGGTTCGATTTCTAAATTTGTACAGCTTAACCCAGCAAAGAGCACCGATACGAATAGCCATTTAATTGTGTTTTTCATTTTCATATATTTTTAAAAAGTTGCATTAATTCCGAAAGTATAGGTTTTCGCTCTTGGATAACTTGTATAATCAATTCCTGAAGACGGAATGTTATTAAGTGATTTTGGTGTATCTACCTCTGGATCCAATCCTGAATAAGGAGTAATCACAAAAAGATTCTGGCCGGTTAACGACAAACGAAAGGTTTTAAAGAAACCAGTTCCCGTAATTGGCACATTATAACCTAAAGATGCATTCTGTAATCTTAAAAAATCACCTTTTTCTAAAAACCGTGTAGACACATCAGGTGCATTTAAAGGAGATTCTCCATTTGTCAACACATCGGTAGTCACATTCTGTCCAGAATTGATAATACCCGCCGTAAAAAACGCGTTGGCGGTATTATTATAAATATATTGCCCATACTGTCCTGTCAAAAAGGCGTTGAAGTTAAATCTTTTATATGTAAAGCTTGTAGAGATGCCCAATGTATAATCAGGTAGTGCACTTTTACCTACAAACTGCTGTCTATCACCATTTGGATAAATGGAAATTCCATTGGCATCATAGCCTCCAAATTCTCTTAAGTAATAGGAAAATAAGGGTTGACCTTCTGCCAATAATTGCGCATAGGCGCCAGTCAATCCATTTCCATTGATTGCACCAGTCTGAATCAAGCCGTCAAAATCCTGAACTTCATTTTTATTGTAAGCGATATTAAAGCCAACATTCCAAGTCATATCCTCCTGTTGAATCACATCATAATTTATGGCAAATTCAATTCCTTTGTTGATCACTTTAGCGTCAAGATTTCCAAACACAAAAGGTTGAGGAGTTGGTTGGGCCGCTTCCTGTTGCAATAAAAGATCGGTAGTAGTTTTGTGGTAGACATCAATGGACCCATTCAATCGTTCATTGAAAAAACCAAAATCAAAACCTATGCCCGCTTGTGCTGTTGATTCCCATTTCAAATCTGGATTGGCAAAAGCTACCAAAGAAAAACCGCTTGGATTGACCTCACCGCCATTGCCGATACCAGCGCCACCAAAACGTTGTCTTCTTACAAAATTTCCATATCCAAGACCATCTTGATTACCCACGATTCCATAACCCAAACGTAATTTAAGTGTTGAAAATGCCTCCGGAATAAAATCTTCTTCCTGCAATTTCCAAGCGAACGCACCAGAGGGGAAGAAACCATATTGATTGTTAGGCCCAAAACGGGTAGAGCCATCAGCACGCAAGGTAAACGTGAACAAATATTTGTCTGCAATTTTATAATTTAATCTTGTAAACAAAGATTGCAACTCATCAGTATTGTCGTATAAATCTCCAGTTATCGAGTTAACAGTTATTCCACCGGGTGCTGAGAGAGACACATTGCTATTGATCTCTGGAACGATCTGGTTGATGAAAAGTCCATTGGAGCTGAATCCAAATTGTTGGTATGGCACATCGATGGAATTTCCGATAATTTTAGCCGAATTTTGTAGATTCGATACAGCTCGATTAAAATCCCGAGAGTTTAATCCAAATCCATTAATCGTCGATCCATAGTTTTGAAAACTTTGGAAGGAGTACCCGACTAATACTTCAAGATTTGAATTCTCAAAGTCCTTGGTATAATTTAAGGTAAGATCCATTAATTTATTTTCCACATTGACCGCTTGTAATATGCCCCTACCATTGCCCGGTGTACCATTATTGAAACCATCCACATCAGCAGTTAAAATTTGAGTTCGATCGCTCTTAGATTCGTCATAGCCTAGATTAACTTTAGCTTGTAGGTTATCCAAGATAGAATATTCAGCAGATACGTTCAATAAAGCTCTATTTGTCTTTGCTAAATCCTGATAATATTCCAATAGTTGGGCTGGATTCAGTTTTCCATCACCACTTGTAAAGCCAATACTGTTAGGCCATGTAGGATTCGCAAAATAGGTTGCGCCCAGCAAATCCCCTTGTGACCCAGAAGTACTTGTAACAAATGGCGATTCGTCATTGACTCTTGAATAGGATAAGTTCGCATCTATTTTTAATTTTTCATCGAAAAATTTATGCGACGCGTTCACCCTTCCGGTAATTCTCTCTTGGGATGAGTTTTCTAAAACCCCTTGTTGATTTACATAACCAAATGAAGCCCTAACATACCCCGGACCATAATTATTGGCATAAGACAAAGAGTTGTCAGTACTGAGCACCTCCCTAAAAATAACATTTTGCCAATTAGTATTGGAGCCAAAATCCACAGCCGCTGCATCACCTCCAAATTGATCAATGGCCCCTAAATACTGGTCACGATCCAATAAGTCATAGGTGTTAGCCACTGACGAATGGCTTTGACTTGATGTAAATTCAAAAACACCACCAGCTCCCTTTTTACCAGATTTTGTAGTAATAATAACGACCCCATTTGCACCTCTGGAACCATAAATTGCGGTAGCAGAGGCGTCCTTTAAAATGGTCATACTTTCAATATCATTGGGATTGAGAAAGCTCAATGGATTTCTGGCAGATCCTCCACCACCTCCTAAATCGCCACCTCCGGGAGTTCCACCATCGGAAAGTGGAATTCCATCCACAACAAATAATGGGTTATTGTTAGATCTAACAGATGACGTACCACGAATACGGACTGCAATTCCTGCACCTGGCTCACCACTGGATTGAGTAATTTGTACTCCAGCCGATTTACCTTGTATCAATTGTTCAGGAGAAGAGATAACCCCTCCATTGAAATCTTCAGCAGTCACAGTATTCACCGCGCCAGTGGCATCCTTAATTGTGGTCGTACCATAACCAATCAATACAATCTCATCAAGCACAGCGGCATCTTCCGCTAAAGTAACGTCGATAGTACTTCGTCCTTCAACATTAACTTCTTGCGTTTTAAAACCAACAAAGCTAAACACCAACACGGCGTCTGAAGACACATTGTTTAATTCATATTCTCCGTCAAAGTTAGTTTGTGCCCCATTGGTCGTTCCTTTAACAAGTACGTTTACCCCTGGTAATGGTCCCATATTATCTGATACAATACCACTGATTGTTTGAGAATGAAGTATTCCCGCTAAAAGAAAGAAAAAGCCACAGGTGACTTTTTTTAGTAAATCTTGTTTCATCTTATAATTGGTTTAGTTGTAAAATCATGATATCGTAAAATAATGGATCTTATCTCGTTATAGTTCAACCAATTTCAGTAATATTTTATGACTCTGCAAACAAACAAGTTAAAAAAAACTTAAAAACTTACCGAAAACGTTTTCGGTAAATGTGATTTTGTATGTTTTAACCTAATAATTTAAGAATATCCCATATATTCACGTTAAAGTTTACTAAATCAGAAATCCAATTGTTAATTGTATTGGTGGCACAAACGGTTTCCAAACGTAGCGTCACTCAGTTAATAATGGCAGTTAGCTGTACCAGATATTTCATTTGAGTAGTAGCCATTTTACCCAACTAAACTTCAACACATCGTCATGTCCAAAATCACTTTAAAAGAGATTTCGAAAATTTTAGGAATTTCAACCTCTACGGTTTCAAAAGCTTTAAAAAATTATTCCGACATCAATGTCGACACTAAAATAAGGGTGCAAGAATTAGCTAAAAAACACAATTATACACCCAACGCCTTTGCCCAAAGTTTGAGAAGCCGTGAAACAAAAATAATTGGAATTTTGGTGCCAGAATTGGTACATCATTTTTTTTCAAGCATTATTGATGGCGCCATTAATGAAGCTGAAAAACATGGTTATCTTGTTATTGTACTTCAATCTCATGAATCCTACGAAGATGAGATTAAGCAATTAAAATTACTTGTTGATAAAAATATTGATGGCATCATGCTCTCTCTTTCGGATAAGACTGTAAAATATGATCATATTAGGACCATCATTAATGAAGGGATGCCTGTAGTTCTATTTGATAAAATAACCCATTTGATTGATTGCCCAAAGGTGATTATAGATGATAGGAAAGCCGCTTTTAGTGCCACAGAGCATCTCATAAAAACCGGTTGTAAAAAAATAGCCCATATCACAGGGCCTCTAAAACCCAAAACTACCATTGACCGTTTTATGGGTTATAAAATCGCCCTCGAAACCTATAATATGCCGTTCAATAAAACATTGATTTATACCAGTGAAAATCTTTCCTTTGAAGACGGCTATAATCTTGCAGGCCAAATAATGGCCGAACATCCCGATATTGACGGGATTTTTGCATTTATTGATCCTGTTGCAATAGGTGTATTAAAACGCTTAAAGGAAGATAAAATAAAAGTACCCAAGCAAGTTTCCATCATCGGCTTTAGTAACTGGTTTATGTCAAGAACCACCTCCCCCGCCTTGACAACTATAGATCAGCCTGGTTATCAAATTGGCAGAAACGCATTCCAACTTTTACTAAAAAATTTAAATCACAAAAGAGAGGGAAAGCCGTTCACTTCAGAAACAGTTGAAATACCAACAAGTGTTATTATTAGACAATCGACCAGGGCAATAATGGCTCCTGTAATTTGACCGCGACAGTAACTTTATGTAAAAAATGTTAACACTATAAAAATTAGAATCTACAGGCTACTAAATCGTTTTCGTTGGTATTTCGGGCTAAAATTCCCGTTTACTCCCTTAATTGAAAAGAAAAAAATGATATTAGTGTAATTATCTAATAAATATCAGAAAAATGAAAACAGCGCTATCCCTTTTAATATGTTTAATCTCCATTTCCACCCATGCACAAAATGAGGGATGGAACATTAAGACCACAACAAATTCGAATTATACAGGTGTCGCCATGGCCAATGGTCGTATCGGTATTTTGCCCTCCGATAGACTTTTTGAAACGGAACAGATTATTCTGAACAATGTGTATGACAAAGAGTCCCCTTTAGGGGTGAGTCGGATTCTTAAAGGGATGAATTTCGGGAATTTGGAGATGGAGATTGACAATGAAAAACTCACCGCTGAAAATATCAAAAATTGGTCTCAAACCCTTCATATGAAAGAGGCCTATTTTGAAACCTCGTTCACATACATGGACAAGGCCGATATATCTTATAAAATTTATGCCTTAAGGAATGTGCCTTACTCAGGTTACTTCGATTTTACAATTACCGCAAAAAAAGACATTTTAGTTAAAGTGACCGGCATCATAGAAACCCCCGAAGAATACCTTGAACCATTGAGTACCTATCGCGTTTTAAAAGACAATGAAGTGACCATGCCCATTCTTCAAACAGTTGCTAAAAGCAGATTGGGCAGACATGTGGTCGGCACCTCGGCTACATTTGTTTGGCACCAACTAAATAGTGGCGATGAGCACCAAAGACCACCCCTGGTACATGAAAAAATTTCTGAATACAATAACCAGTTATCTTTTGTCAAGTCGGTCAAAAAAGGGACAAGCTTGGATTTTGCATGGACAGCGGCACAATGTACCACACAAGATTTCAACGACCCACAATCGGAATCAGAACGTTTTGTTATTTTCAATTTACTCACTCCAAAAAACGATCTGATCAATCAACATACAGAGTTATGGAAACAGCTATGGGAAGGTGATATTATCATAGAGGGCGACCTACAATCGCAATTGGATGTGCGTTTGGCACTTTACCATTTGTATGCGTTTGCCCGAGGCGATTCCAATTTAAGCATTGCACCGATGGGCTTGTCATCACAAAATTACAATGGCCATATTTTTTGGGATACTGAGTTATGGATGTTTCCTCCGTTATTGGTATTGAATCAGGACATTGCACGATCTCTGGTCAATTACCGTTCGGACAGATTGGACAAGGCCAAACAAAAAGCCATTAACTTTGGATATAAAGGCGCTATGTTTCCTTGGGAAAGCGACGACACAGGAGAAGAAGCAACGCCAGCATGGGCCTTAACAGGCACGTTTGAGCACCACATCACCTCAGATGTTGCCATAGCGTTCTGGAACTATTACTTGGTGACCAAAGACAAATCATGGCTTAAAGAGCGCGGCCATCCAATGCTAAAGGAGGTTGCCGATTACTGGGTAAGTAGAGCAACACTAAATGCGGATGGATCCTATTCTATTAAAAATGTGGTAGGGGCCAATGAATTTGCGCCCAATGTAGATGACAACGCCTTTACAAACGGAGCCGCTATTACTGCCCTTAACTACGCAGAAAAATCAGCAAAAGAACTGGGATTGGCAGCAAATCCTATGTGGGCTGACGTAGCCAGCAAGATAAAAATCTATAGGTTTCCTGACGGCACAACCATGGAGCACAGTAAATATAAAGGCGAACGCATCAAACAGGCAGATGTCAATTTGTTGACGTTCCCTTTGGATATTATTTCTGATGAAGCAACCATTTTGAAGGATTTAAAATATTACGAGCCGAAACTTGCAGAAGAAGGTCCAGCTATGGGTAAATCGGTTTTTGCCGTCATCTATGCCAGATTAGGGGATGCAGACAACGCTTTCAGATTGTTCAAAGAAAGTTACGAACCCAACAAAAGACCTCCTTTTGGGGCATTATCAGAAACCGCGACAGGGCATGATCCTTATTTTGCGACCGGTGCCGGGGGCATGTTGCAAACTGTTTTATTCGGTTTTGGAGGTTTGCATTTAACTGAGGATGGCATCATTCAAAAAGGAGCAATTTTACCCAAACAATGGACATCGTTAACAATTAAGGGTGTTGGCATTGACAATGAAGAATACGTTATCAAAAGATAACATTTAAAATTCAAACGGGTTTGTTAATGTCCCTACTTGCAATCAGTTTAACTTCAATAGAATAAAAATAATGGAAACCATTACATTGAAAAAAATTGCAGAGCAATTAGGGCTATCTATCTCAACTGTTTCCAAAGCATTAAAAGACTATCCAGATGTCAGCGCAAAAACAAAAGAAAAGGTTCGGAATTTAGTAACAGAACTTAATTATGTTCCCAATAGTAGTGCCGTGAGCTTAAGATCTCAAAGAACAAATACCATTGGAGTTATTATCCCTGAAACAGTTCATCACTTTTTTTCTTACGTGATAAAAGGTATTCTAGAAGAAGCTGATAAAAAGAAATACAATGTCATTTTAATGCAGTCAAATGAAGATTATGAAATTGAGAAAAAACAGGTCGAGTTACTTTTAAACAAGGGGGTTGATGGGATTCTGATTTCGTTGTCAAACACCACAGTATGCTTAGACCACCTCGAAAAAATAAGAGTGCAGGGTATTCCGTTAGTTCTTTTCGATAAAATTGCAAAAAACATCAATTGCTCAAAAGTTAAGGTTGATGATAGAAAGGCAGCTTATGAAGCTGTAAGTTATCTCATTGACCATGGATATAGAAGGATTGCACATTTTAGAGGAGGCTTAATTCCGCAGAATTCGGTTGATCGTTTTTTAGGTTATAAAAAGGCCTTAATTGATCACGACATTGAATTTGATTCATCTTTGGTTTATATGTGTGATAGCAACTCAGATTTTACCGATGGCTTTAACAACGCCGAGAAGATGATTCAAGATCACGGCGACAATGTTGATGCCATATTTACAGTTAATGATTTGTTAGCAATAGGCGCCATAGATTATTTTAATGCAAACGGCATTAAGATTCCCGAAAGAATCGCTCTAATAGGTTTTAGTAATTGGTTTGTATCTTCGGTACTTACCCCTTCACTGTCTTCCATAGAACAACACGGTTTTGAGATGGGTAGTAAATCAGCTCAAATAGTACTTCATGAAATAGATTGCAAAAACAAAGGCATACCTATTGAACCTCAACAAATTATTATTGAAACCAATTTAATTATCAGAAATTCTTGTTGATAATTCTAATCAACTAGCATTCTTTTTTAGGTAAGATGGAGTCTAGAATGACCTTCTCAATTTCAGATTTTATATTTTGACCTCAGTTAAATATGGTATTAATTTCTATTTCATTGCTTTAAATTGGCACTATTGGCGCTACCATTCTTTCTAGTTACAACTGTTTGTTTATGAAACTTAATCTTAGATTGAATCAGGGACAAATGGAAAATAACATCTTTGTTCAAAAAGAAGAGGATTTAGAAACGTTTGGCAGAAGTGGTACTTTGATAAACAAATCTGTCTTGATGCCAAAGAGGGATGTATTTTACAATGTTTAAATAAAATAAAAAAGCTTCCCTAAAAAGAGAAGCTTTGATTTCTGTACAGGTGGGGAGACTCGAACTCCCACACCTCGCGGCACTAGATCCTAAGTCTAGCGTACATTTGCCTAAAAAGTATTAAAGTTACTCATTTTCAATGATTTACATGATTTTTAATTTTCCTTGATATCATCTAATATCAATTGATTTCAGCATTTGTTGTACCTATGTTGTACCTGTAAAGACCAATAAATTCGTATCTTTGAGGTAATTCATAGGCAGAAAATACATTCAGAATAGAATGTTGTACCTATGTTGTACCTGAGTTGACTTTCGTACTCAAAACAGGTCAATTATGTCTTCAAATGCAAAAATAGTTCTGCGCAAAAAGCCTAATAAAGAAGGCTTATATCCACTTGCCATTCGAATTACGAAAAACCGTCGTTCAACCTTTCAATATATGGGTCACTATATAGAATTGGAAGAGTGGGACAAGAGAAACCTCATTGTTAAAAAATCCCATCCTAATTCAGAACATCTCAATAGTTTATTATCTACTCAACTCTCAGGAGTCAATAAAGCATTGATATCTCTTCAATCTGAACATAAAGATGCCTCTGCAAATCAGATTAAAAAAGATATTTATCATTCTGATAAGAACTTAACATTCTTTGAATTGGCAGAGGAGCATCTCGAAGATTTAGAATGCTCAGAAAAACTGAATAGGCTGTCCTGTGATAAGGCATGGATAGGATATGTTCTAAAATTTTATAAATCCAAACATCTCACTTTCCAAGAAATTGATGAACGATTTTTAAAGAAGTTAATTATATATCTAAAATCATCTCATAAATTATCTGAAACATCTGTCATGAACATTATGGTGCTGATGCGATTACTATATAATAGGGCCATTAAACTAAAAATAGTAGTAAGAGAACTATATCCATTTGGAGGTGATAAAATAAGGATCAAGTTTCCAGAATCAAATAAAATTGGATTGAATATACAAGAAATACAAAATATTGAAGGCCTTAAAAATCTAACAATTGTTGAACTGCATACACGTAATGTTTGGCTATTTAGTTTCAATTTTGCAGGGATGAGAGTTTCCGATGTTCTTAAGATACGATGGTCTGATATTAATGATAATCGACTCCAATATAGAATGCATAAAAACTCCAAGTTAATTTCTATGAAAATTCCTGTAAAGGCATTAGATATCATAAACCTATATAGAAACGATAGAAAGGATACTAATGATTTCCTGTTTCCTGAACTAAAAAAAGCAAACCTTAGGGATGCGAAGGACGTTTACAATAAGCTTAAAACAGCAAACAGAAAGTTTAATGTGAATTTAAAATCCATTGCAAGAAAAGCTAGCATAACTAAAAAACTCACTATGCATATTGCCAGACATTCATTTGGAAATATCGCCGGGGACACAGTTCACCCGCTAATGTTGCAAAAGCTTTACAGGCACAGTGACTTAAAGACAACGCTAAATTATCAAGCAAATTTTATATATAGAGAAGCAGATGATGCTTTGGATAGTGTGGTGAATTTTTAAGTAATTATTTCATAAGTCTTATGGGGAGGCAATTTAGATTCTAAAAATGAGATCTTTACGGTAAAAAAAAAAATGGAACAACCGTTAAAAAAAAATATTCAGCTTGTTCTCGTCCAGTATTACATTTAATTAAAATAATTGAGTTAATCATTTAAGTTCTGTATCTTGCGCCCAATAAATATAATGATTATGGATGTGTTTAAGGGTCAAAATATACTGAACTTTGTAAAAGAATTGCCGGATGATGATTCCTGCAAGGCTTATTTGGCTAAAATAAAATGGCAGGATGGTTTTAAATGTATGAAATGTGGACACACCAAAGGATGTGCAAAAGCGGGATACACCTATCAATGTTATAACTGTCAGCATGTGGAGAGCTCCACGGCAAATACATTGTTCCACAAAGTTAAGTTCGGGCTCCATAAGGCATTCTGCATCGTGTTCGAGATGGCCACCAGCACGAAGAGCGTGTCAAGTGTCCAGATGGGGAAGCGCTTCGATGTCCGACAGGGAACTGCCTGGTATTTTATGCAGAAGGTGAGGATAGCCATGCAGAGCAGCCAGCAATATCCATTGTCGGAAATTGTCCATGTGGATGAATTCACGGTTGGTGGAAAAGAAGAGGGCAAACAGGGCCGGAGCTATGACTCCAAGAAGAAAAAGGCAGTGATAGCGGTGGAGCTAGACAAAAAGCACAAAATCAAAAGGGTCTACGTAAGATCGATCGAGGATTATTCAGCGAGATCCCTGACGCCAATCTTCGAAGAGCATATCAGTACGACCGCCAAAGTGGTAACAGATAAATGGCGAGGGTATGCACCGTTGATGAAAGACTATAATATTGAACAGAAATACAGTGCAGGCGGCAAGAACTTCAAGGAAATGCATATTGTTATAATGCAGCTGAAATCTTGGTTGAGGGCAATTCCAACACATGTAAGCAAATGGCATGTACAGAGATATTTCGATGAGTTCTGTTTTAGGATAAACAGGTCACAGTTCAAAGAAACCATTTTTCACAAAACCATTGAAAGAATGGTCGCCAAAAAACCGATATATCAACAAGTAATAAAACAGCACGTAAGTGTGTAACTCAATTGCTTAATTCTAAAATTAAATGGTTTCTTTCATTCATTGTGGGTGTAAGTTTAATTGCCCCACCGCTAACAACAAATAGATTGGCTTCAATTCTTATTGCATAAACCCGAAGCCAACTATGCCTTTTCATTCCTTTGGCTTTGTCTTTTTCCAGATTCTCATTGATAACTCCTTTTGATAAGGGTTCAAATAACGTAGATAATGTTTCAAGTCTTTCAGTTTTTCCTGATTCTGCTATGTATAACAATTCTTCTTCGAAAAGTCTAGCGTCTTCTTTTGTTTTTTTAATAGCTTCTTCAATTGATAAGCCATTCCAAAACTCATTGTCTAAATCCTCCTTATGCTGTTCGAAAAACTCTCTTAAATAGATGGGATCATTCCATAATTCAAAACATTTTGCAAATTCGTTTAACACTTCAGTATCATATTGAACTGAATATAAACTCTCTTTTACTATTGCAAATGTATTAATTATTTTCATTAAATCAACCTGTAAGTTTATTTTTAAAACAAATTTAACTGTTTTGAGGAGATACTATTAATATTATTTAAAAATTAAGCAACAAGATATTAACATTCTACAACCTAATGTCTAAAACCTGTTATCAATATTAAAAAGCCAAATTTAATGATCCTTAATTGCCTACCCAAAAACACTTTGTAACTGTCCGTTCCGTTTACATTACACAAAAGATAGTGTCATATAAGATTTTAGCTTGTCTAACCTTCTTTCTTATCTTTTAAACTGACAGGCACCAATTTATGTCCAAACATCTTTAAAACTTGATTTACCTTATCAAGGTTCAAATTAGTGTTATTCTGCTCTATTTTTCTGATTACCGTTAATGCCACTCCTACTCTATCTGCAAACTCTTCTTGGGTCAGACCGACCTCTTTTCTCCGCCCTTTCTCAAACTCTGACAACTCTTTCATTATATGCAATTAAATATAACGGTATACAGATACTTCAAATTATATGTTATTACGTATAATCACAAGGCCATTACTATTTATATCTGCAATTACACATAGTAAAAGATTGAATTCTTTGGAGGCATAATTATTAATCACAATTAGGACTATTCATTAAGCACATTCAACCTCTTAAGAAGCTCTTCCTTTGTCATAAGGGAATAATTTATCTTTTCTGCCGCTATAATTTTTTCCCGTAAATGAATAAGTTCTTTTTCCTCTTCAAGTTGCCTCGCTTTTTCATTAAGCCTTTTTTGAACGGCATCCATATCGGACTTTATTTTATGATCCATTACACGAGCATAAATTTGAGTGGTGGTAATTTTTGAATGTCCCAATATTTTAGAAACAGTTTCAATGGGCATTCCGTTACTTAGTGCGACCGTCGTTGCAAAGGTGTGACGTGCCATGTGAAAAGTCAGATTTTTTTCAATTCCAACCTCAGTAGCAATTTCTTTAAGATAAAGATTTGCCTTCTCATTGGTTATGGAAGGCAAAAGTGTACCTGATACTTGAGTAACTGGATGTCTTTCATATTTATTCAGGATCTGTTCAGCACGAAATAATAATGGAATCTTGATTTTAGTATTTGTTTTTTGTCTGACAGTGGTTATCCATTTATTGCCTTCATCATCGCCTATCCAAACATTTTTATTTGTCAAATTCTTAATGTCAACAAACGAAATACCCGTGTAGCAGCCGAAAACAAAAAGATCCCGTACACGGTCCAAGCTGTCAATATTAAAATGATGGCTTGCCAATTTAGAAAGTTCGTTGTCAGACAAAAACTCTCTATCTACTTTGTCAAACGATGATTTCCATCTACGGAAGGGATCATCTTTCATCCATTCAAGATTGTATGCAAGTGTTACTATTTTTCGGAATCTTTGAACGTGTTTGGTCACCGTATTATGACTCATTGCCTTTGGATGGCCTTTTGGGTAGTAGGCATTGAGAAAGTTTTCAAAATCACACAGAAACTCAAAATTCAAACCTGATAAAGAAATATCCATAAGTCGTTTCTTCTTTAAAAAACGATCAATATAACCTTCAGTTACTTTGAAGTTTCTAATAGACCCAATCGCATGGGTGTTTTCAATTTTGTTTGAATGATAATCTATAAGCTCTTGAAGTGTATGGCCATTTGAGCTTTCATTTAAAAAGAGATTCTTGATGGCTTTGCTGGTTACTTCCTCTCCGTTGTCACGCAGCTCTTGATAACACCTAAAGAGCTTGGATTTGGATAAATCTAAATAGCGATTAAACTCTTTAGCGGTCCGTGAAGTGCCTTGATGTTTTTTGGGTTTTGAAATCCCATTGCTCCATGGCCAACTTTCTTTTGAGACTAATGCTCAATCTTTTTTGATCTACATTAATTCTGGCATAAATGAGACCCTCTCCATTCTTGGATTTCTTTGTATCCATCCAAAATTGAATGGAAAATGTTTTTTAAGTACGCATAACTTTGGTTTTAAATTAAACTTGAATCATCGCGAAAGTCAAATCAAACTTAAAATAATAACCAATATTCAACCTTATGTTGAATCCCTTCGTGGTAGCTAAAGCTACCATTTATAATCGGAACTGACCGAATAGCTACCATAAGCTACCATAAAACATCAAATTATATGAATTCCCAAAAAACAAGAAACCGCGCAAATCCTAGGATTTGCGCGGTTTTGTTGCTTTTTCATAAAGCCTTGAGTGACCTCGACTGGATTCAAACCAGTAACCTCTTGAGCCGTAATCAAGTGCGCTATTCAGTTGCGCCACGAGGCCTTTTAAAGTGGCTGCAAATATAACACTTTTATTAAAAAACCACCAAACAATTTATTTCAAATTTGTAAATGTTTATTTTTGAAGTATGATTAAAGAACATTTACTAGAGCAATTCAAATATCAATTTGATATATCTCTTATCAAGAACATAGCTCATTATGGTAGTATCAAACATTTCAAAAAAGATGATATTATCTCGGATATTGGACAAGAACTTACGCATGTGCCATTGCTGTTAGAGGGCAACATCAAAGTGCTACGTGAAGACAAAAACGGTAGCGAACTATTATTATATGTTCTGGAAATTGGCGACACTTGTTCTATGTCACTAACCTGTTGCATGGCAAAATCCAAAAGCAAGATTAGGGCGGTCGCTGACAAAGATTCTAGTGTTATCATGATTCCCAACCACAAAATGACGGAATGGTTCCATAACAGTGAGAGCTGGCGAAATTTTATTTTAAACAGCTATCAAATCCGTTTTAATGAAATGCTCGAAACTATTGACACTTTGGCGTTCATGAAAATGGACAAACGCCTCCTTAAATATTTAACAGATCAGGTTAAATTGAATGCTTCCACCACGATTTCGAAAACACATCAGGACATTGCTGAAGATTTGAATACATCGAGAGTGGTTATTTCTAGATTGCTGAAGCAATTGGAAAATGAACACAAAATCTTATTGAGCCGCAATAAAATTGAGGTTCTTGATTTTTAAGTAACAACTATTACTAACCAACTTGTTTACTACGCTTACATTTGTAAAAAATTGAATATAATGGAATACATTTTACAACCTTGGCCTTGGTACGTTTCAGGTCCATTGCTAGCATTTATCATGTTTGCTCTTATTTATTTTGGGAAAACCTTTGGAATGTCTTCAAACTTAAAAACGTTTTGCACCATTGCAGGTGCTGGAAAAAAAACCAAATTCTTTGACTTCGATTGGAAATCCCAGAAATGGAATCTTACAGTGGTTTTAGGCGCGGTAATTGGCGGTTTTATTGCTCATTTTTTACTATCCAATCCAATAGATATTGATCTAAATCCTGACACAATTGCACAGCTCTCACAATTGGGCTTTGAAAACGCCGGCAAATCCTTATTACCGGCTGAATTGTTTAGTTGGAATGCTGTTTTTAGTTTGAAAGGATTGGCCATTTTAAGTAGTGGCGGATTTCTTGTAGGCTTTGGAACACGTTATGCCGGAGGCTGTACTTCTGGTCACGCCATTACAGGATTAAGTAGTTTGCAACTGCCATCATTAATTGCCGTCATCGGTTTTTTTATGGGCGGATTGATCATGGTTCATTTAATGTTCCCTTTAATTTTTGGATAACATGAAATGTCCATTCGCAAATCGTAAATTAACAAAACAGTAAACTTGGACATTGCATCCAACATTTAAATAATAATTAATATTTACAGATGAAATTTATAAAATTTTTAGTCGTCGGTGTCATCTTTGGTATTGTTCTCGTAAAATCAGAAGCCGTTTCATGGTATCGTATTTATGAAATGTTCCGTTTTGAATCGTTTCATATGTATGGCATTATAGGAACTGCTGTTATTACGGGAATACTTTTACTCTTAAGTACAAAAAAATTCAAGTTCAAAAACATTGAAGGTGGTTTTATGAGCGTGCCCGACAAAGAAAAAGGTTTGGTACGTTATATTTTAGGAGGTACGCTTTTCGGATTAGGCTGGGCATTGTCTGGTGCTTGTCCTGGCCCCATGTATATCTTGGTTGGCACTGGTGCTTTCGCGATGCTTATAGTTATTTTAGCAGCTGTCTTGGGTACCTATGTTTATGGGGTACTAAAAGAAAAATTGCCACATTAAATGGAGTTAATTGAAATTTTAGGCTATGTTGGCGCTTTCGTAGTTGGTCTGGTATTAGGACTCTCAGGAGGTGGTGGCTCTATAATTACAGTACCCATAATGGTGTATCTTATTGGCATAAATCCTGTAACTGCTACAGCGTATTCATTATTTGTGGTAGGAAGCACCTCAGTAATCGGCACCATTCAAAATTTCAGAAAAAAATTGGTGGATGTAAAAACGGCAATCATTTTTGCTATTCCTGCCTTTACGGTGGTTTATATCACCCGTCGATATCTTGTACCTGCTATTCCTGATCCGGTTTTTTTCGTTGACGAATCACCTATTACCAAAGATGTGTTTATTATGATTTTCTTTTCGATTATCATGTTTGTGGCCTCCTTGTCAATGATCCGTTCAGAAAACGACAGTGCAAACTTAAGCTTCAAGGCCACGATCAATATTCCCTACTTGGTTCTTATCGGGATCGTTGTGGGTTTGCTTACTGGAATTGTTGGTGCAGGAGGCGGATTTTTAATCATTCCCGCTTTGGTATTGTTGGCCAAATTACCAATGAAAAATGCCATTGGTACTTCGTTATTTATTATTTCAATCAACTCCTTGGTAGGTTTTACTGGCGACCTACAACATAGAGCTATCGAATGGTCCTTTTTACTGATTTTTACAGCTATCTCCATTGTCGGAATTATCATTGGCGTGTATGCATCAAAATTTATAAGTGGCACCAAATTAAAACGTGGATTTGGATGGTTTACACTAGTGGTCGCTCTTTATATTATCTATAGAGAGATGTTCGTTTAGGGTGACAAGTGTCATAAAACTAACTTTGAAGAGTTATATCTTTGAAGTACTAATATTTAAAAATAAGTCGCCCGTCTTCAAGGGAATAAAAAAATAAATTGTCATGATAATAAATCAAATTTATACAGGTTGTTTGGCGCAGGGTGCTTACTATATTGAATCTGAAGGCGAAGTTGCCATTATTGATCCTTTACGCGAAATCCAACCTTACATCGATAAAGCTAACGCAGCAGGAGCAAAAATAAAATATGTGTTTGAAACCCATTTTCATGCCGATTTTGTTTCGGGACATGTTGATTTGGCCAACAAAACTGGCGCCACTATTGTTTATGGTCCCGGAGCTGAAACCTCATATTACAGCCATACTGCTATAGATGGTGAGGAGTTCAATATTGGAAAAATCACTATCAAAGCGCTACATACGCCCGGACATACCTTAGAATCGACGACTTTTTTATTGATCGATGAGCATGGCAACAATCATGCGATTTTCTCAGGAGACACCTTATTTTTAGGTGATGTGGGCCGACCTGATTTGGCCATTAAATCAGATTTGACCAAGGAAGATTTAGCCGGAATGCTATACGATTCACTCCGTACCAAAATTATGACTTTGGCCGATGAAGTAATTGTGTATCCAGCACATGGTGCTGGTTCCGCCTGCGGAAAAAATTTGAGTAAAGAAACTGTTGGTACCATTGGAGATCAAAAGAAAACCAATTATGCCCTTCGCGCTGATATGACTAAGGCCGAATTCGTCAAAGAGGTTTTAGACAGCATGCCACCGCCACCGCAGTATTTTGCTAAAAATGCGATGCTGAACAAAACAGGATATGATGCTTTTGATCAGGTTTTAGAAACAGGAAATGTGCCGTTGAATCCGCAAGATTTTGAAGGAATGGCGAACTATGAGGAGGCTTTGGTTTTGGATGTCAGAACGCACAGCGATTTTATTGAAGGCCATATTCCTAATTCTATTTTTATTGGTCTGAATGGTCAATTTGCCCCTTGGGTTGGCGCTTTGATCACTGATTTGAAGCAGCCTTTAATACTTGTGGTTCCCGAAGGTAAAAGTGAAGAGGCCTTGACACGTTTGTCTCGTGTAGGCTATGATAATACTTTGGGCTATTTAGAAGGTGGTATTGACGCTTGGAAGGCCTCGGGTAAGGACGTTGCGACCTTAGAATCCATTTCTGCGGAAACTTTTGCAGAGAAAGTAAAATCAGAGTCCATTAACATTCTTGATGTAAGAAAAGATGGCGAATATATAGCTTCTCACTTAGAAGACGCACAACATTTTGCTTTAGATTTTATCAATGAACATATGACTCATATTGACAGCACCAAAACTTATCATATTCATTGTGCTGGTGGGTATCGCTCTGTAATTGCGGCATCCATTTTAAAAGCTAGAGGCTTTGATAAGTTGGTGGATGTAGCTGGCGGATTTGCAGCCATTAAGGAAACGGATATGTTGACTACGGAATTTGTCTGTCCGTCAACATTGTAACGCATTATTCAAAAACTGAATCGCAAATTATTAAATATAAAAGACCTCACAATTAAAATTTGTGAGGTCTTTTATTTAAGTGAATGCATTTTTAAACAATCTCCGCACTCAATCCAGCTTGTAAAAGTTTTGAACAACGTGGTTCAAGCTCATCATAAGACCCTGTTTTCACAGTGCATTTTCCTTTATAATGCACTAATATTGAACATTGTTCCGCTTGCTCAGGCGTATGGTCACAGGCATAGATCAACGTATCGATGACATAGTCAAACGTATTGACATCATCATTATACAATACAATCTCGTTCAGGTTTTGTTCTTGGGTATCAACGAGAAGGTCTTCTTGAATTTTCTCTTTCGTACTCATCTTTTTTTTTAGTCTGTGCAGGTATCAATCTGCAGTTGAAAATTATAGTAATTGGGGCATCCACCTTCCAGCCTCTAGCTTCTATCTTCTAGCTTCTAGCTTCTAGCCTCTACCTTCCAGCTTCCAGCTAATTTACGAATTTTAGAGCAACCCATTTGTTTTTTTCTAATCTTTCAACGTAGGTCAACCCGTGTTTATTGCATTCTTCTTGAATGGCGGGAATATCATCAACATAAAATCCGCTTAAGAAAAGCGTCCCATTAGCGTTCAGACATTTTGCGTAAGCTCCCATATCATTCAATAGAATATTTCGGTTGATATTTGCAATAATAGTATCGTATTTTTGAGTGTTCAACAAACTCGCATCGCCTTCCAAAACAGTGATATGTTCGCAATTATTGCGTTCAACATTCTCTAAACTGTTCAAGTAACACCAATTGTCATAATCAATGGCATCAATAGGTTTGGCGCCTTTCATTTCTGCAAGAATGGCCAAAACACCAGTTCCGCATCCCATATCTAATACTGATTTCTCTTTAAAATCATTTTTCAGAATATGTTGAATCATCATATGTGTGGTTTCATGATGCCCAGTGCCAAAGCTCATTTTAGGTTCTATGATGATATCGTATGCTGTTTCTGGTTTTGGATGAAATGGCGCTCTCACGGAACAGACGTCATCAACAATAATAGGATTGAAATTCTTTTCCCATTCTTCATTCCAATTGGTCTGTTCAATGTCTTCAAACGTATAAGAAATCTCAAATTCATCTGAACCCAAAATATAGATATCATCTAAAATAGCGTCATTCCATTCTTCCTTTTGGATATAAGCAGTAACACCTGTTTCAGTTTCTACAAAACTTTCAAAACCTGCATAGCCCAATTCTGCAATAAGAATTTCTGTTCCTGGTTGAAGTGGTTGCACTTTAAATTCGAAACCAATATAAATCTCTGCCATCTATTTTTTTTGCAAATTTACAAATCAATAATTTAGTTAGTACATTTAGGGCCAAAATAAATATAATGAAAAACCTCTTATGTATTTTTCTGTTTCTAGGATACTGCAGCACCTTTCTGGGGCAAGATAACAATGACATTAAATTGTCTGCCCTACCCTATTACAGTTATGGCAAAGGTTTGGGAATAACATCGCCAGACAGCATTTTTAAGTTGAACATTCGTTTTAGAATGCAAAACAGACTAACTTACATTAACAAGGAAGATGCTGATCCTGCTTATGAAGCCTTGATAAGGCGATTGCGTTTACGTTTTGATGGTTATGTTGGAGACCCTAAAATAATTTATGTCATTCAATTGTCATTTTCTCCTAACGATGTTGGAATTATAGAAAATGGTGATAATATCAATATTATTAGGGACGCAATAGTTTTTTACAGACCCAGCGAGCACTGGAATATTGGTTTTGGACAAACTAAACTTCCTGGCAACAGACAACGTATCAATTCCTCTGGTGCTTTGCAATTAACAGATCGGTCTATCAACAATGCACGTTTTAATATTGATCGCGATTTTGGATTGCAAGTCTATTATTTAAATGAACTGGACCATAAATTCTCATATAACGTCAAAACCGCAATAAGCACTGGTGAAGGTCGAAATTGGACGCAAGATCCTGACAACGGTTTAGCATTTACTGGCAGATTGGAACTTTTCCCTTTTGGATCATTTAAAAGCAATGGCACCCTATTTGAAGGTGATATAAAACGTGAGGATACACCTAAGCTCATGGTTTCCGGTGTTTATCATTACAACGAAAATGCACGAAGAACGCAAGGTACGCTCGGAGATGAGCTTTTTGAAAGACGCGATATGAAATCGCTCCTATTGGATGCTATTGTTAAATACGATGGATGGGCTTTTCAAACAGCATATATGAAACGGATGGCTGATGATCCTCTTACGGTCAATCCTGATGACATTACCGAGACCCAGTTTGTATTTGTAGGCGACGGATTTGATACGCAGTTAAGTTATTTATTTGAAAACGATTATGAACTTATTGGCAGGTTTTCTCATCAAACACCCCATCAGAATATTGAAAACTTAATACCTCAAACCAACCAATACACGCTTGGCGTCACTAAATACATTTGGGAACATTCGTTAAAACTTCAGGCTGAAGTGACTAAAACTGATTTAAAATATTTTGATAACACCAACAAAGAGAATTGGTATTTACGGTTTCAGGTTGAAATAGGCATCTAATAAAACAAAAAAGAC